>JANNSB010000306.1:0-3681 GCA_031402175.1 Planctomycetaceae bacterium | reverse complement strand
GTCAGTTTGTGAAGTGGGGTAAACTGTAACGCCTCGCCTTTTCGACGTAAGTCCTTGGCTCACCGCCAAAGCCGCTGAGATTCAGCCAACGTACTCTCACACCAATGTGACGAACTAGCCGGCCCTGGAAGAAGCCCTCCGCAATCCGGTCTAGGCATGGTCTTTGCTCCAGGGATATATTCCCGCACTTTACAGGGGGGTGGGATTTCGGGGCCAGGGTCAGCATTCGGAACGTCACGGATGGCGACGCACATTCGAACTACGACAGTCGCACTTCAATCGCTGTCGCTGTGCGCGCTGCTGACGATGTTTTCCTCGTGCATCAACGAGCACAACACGCGGTTCCCCACGGCCTTCAACTACGGGCCGGATTACGAGCGCGATCAGGCGGCGGTGCAGGATCCCTATCCCGATTCGCTCGCCGGTCCTGAAGCGGGGTTTCGGCCCAATGAGTTCCATCTGGAGCGCCCGGAAACCAGCCGTGCCCGCGACCGCTGGATGGCGACCCGCATGCGGCAGGACTACCAGCAAAACAACCCCGGCGGGCAGCAGCCGTTGTTCGCTCCGATGACGATGTTCCCGAATCCCTATCTCGTGCCGGCTCCGATGATGGCCGCCCAGTATCCGCCGTTCGCTCCCTACTCGGCCACCGTCCCCATCGGCCCCATGGCGAGCGGCCCCTTCTGGATGCCATACTCGCAGCCGATCGTGGGCCAGCCGATCATCGTGCAACCGCTGCAGTGATGGTGGAGGCGGATGGCCAATCGTCAGTGCGTCATCGCGTAGAAGACGATGTTGATGCCCATCGGATAGGCCGACTTCTCAGAGAACTCGTGGAAGTACCACTCGTTCTCGCCTTCGCGTTCCCAGCCGTCGCCGAGATCGGTGTTGTGACAGATGATGACCATCATCCGACCGTTGTCGTCGAAGATGCCCCGGTAATGCACCTCGCGGGCGTCGGGTCGTTCCCAGGTGATGCCGCTCGATCGCCCCTGTAGCGCCTGGTTGATCGAGGGCACCTGCGGCTTCTCCGTCAGCTCGTAGACGCAATGAAAGATCGCATGATCGAGAGGCAGTTCGATCGGATCGCGATCGGGGAAGACCTTGCGTATCTCGCGGAGGAACTCGATGTACTCATCGTTCCCCCAGAAGTCGTCGACCATCAGGAAGCCTCCCTGGTCGAGATACCTGCGCAGGGCAGCCACTTCGGCGGGCATTAGATTCATGCCGGTCCCCGGATAACCCCAGTCCCCGCCCGGCTCGATGAGGTAGATGAACGGATAATCGAACAGGCGCGGGTCAGTGAGTTCCAGGATGATCGGATCGGGATTGACCCGCAACGACGTGAGCTGTTGCAGTCGAAACGAGAAATTGAGATCGCTGTCGGGGTAGTCGGTCCTCCACTTGCCGCGCCCGCCACCCCATGCGTTGTATTGAATCCGCACGAACGTGAAGACATCGTCGGGAAAGTCGGGATCAACTTCCCAGTCGGGGATGCCGCGACGATCGTAGATCTCGAAGGGTCGTGACTGAGACAGCGTCGACGACAGCAACGGAGTGAGTGGTTGAGACGATGTCAGACCGAATAGCGAATCGCCGGCCCTGGCAATTGGATGGAATCGATCGGTGTCGTCACTCAGTGCTGTCGCGACAGCTTCATCAATCGCGATTCCCATCGGCTGCGCGGTAGGCACGCTTTCCGCGATTGCGGCCGGAGGGAGCATCACGAACGTGTGCACGTAGAACCAGATGCCGGTAACTGACGTCATGACGAGATCGATCACCGCGAGCCAGCCGAGTTTCTTGTGCAGCACGCTGTGCGGTCCCGGCTGCGGCGGCCGTGGAAACTTCTTGAGCGCGAGGAAGATCGTGGCCGCCCAGACGAACGGTGTTGTGACTGCAAAAATCAGATGCACATAGAGTACCTGTCGTGCCGACTCGAGTTGCTGGCTGTTCAGCCGTGGCACGTCGGCATCTTTGTTGACGATGTTTTCCCACCCGCCGTGCACGAGTTGGACATCGACTTCAAACGCGGTGACGGCCACCAGCAAGATAAGTCCCAGGGCAAGCTGCAGGTTGCGATGCCAGACATAGTTCTGGCGACCCTTGATGAGCCACAGACTGAAGAGCTGCACCGGGACGAGCGCGATGAGCGACGTCACGACGAAGTCGAGCATGAACGAGGCATCGTACCCCAGAAACCCGTGCTGCCACATAACCGAAACTCGCCTTCCGGCTGAAAGTGTCCCCGCATCAAGCGCCGAGCAGCACGATCATAGGCAGCCGGGGGCGAAGGTTCGAGTGCGAAGCTTCTACTCAATCGCGATTTCGCCGGAGCGATAGCTGATGTGAAGGTCAAGACCGAGCAACAGTCCAACTCCCAAGAGTGCGTAATCACCGTCGTTCGCCACAACTTCGAGGTAACGGATCCCACTAAACCAATCGATCTGGCAACTATATGTTTCGAGTGCCACTTGCGAGCCATCCGCCAATACGGCCTTGATGGTTCCCGATGGCGTCAGATTTAACTGCGCGACGACGGTGCTCTGCAGCACCAAATCTCCATTGAATCCCGTATCTATCCAGGACTGGACAATCACCAATGGGGCGAGTTCGTTCGGCCGAATCGAGACATCAATGAGAGCGCGTCCGCTGTTATCGACGTGCCCGATCATTGAAGGTGCACTCCAAAATGCAATGCAGCGGCGTGGCCAACTCGCATGGCGTGTACCCGCCTGGAGGGATGTACCCGGTGAGCCGCCTCCATTGCTTCGCTGAGCGTCTTTCCCAGGAAGTAGTCGCCGGAATCAGGCTCGATAGCGACAAATTCATCGACGTGATCGTGCTCGAGAGACGTCTTTAGTCGCGACTCGTAGACTCTTTCTGATCGCTGCACAAATGCGTCAAGTTCCGACTTTGTCATCATGTGTTCCTCACGCTTTGCACCGCCACCGCCTCACTCCGGCAATTCCGGAGCCGTGTCGGTCGAACAGCTCTCGCTGCTCAGCCCCTCGACCAGGAACGTCACCAAGTCGGCTTTGTCCTGCTCGGTGAGATTCAGTGCAAACAGTTCTTCATCAAGCCACTGGTTCGCGATGCCCCCTTTATTGTAGTGTTCGATGACTGCTTCGAGCGTCGCCAGACTCCCGTCATGCATGTATGGGCCGGTACGGGCGATCTCGCGCAGCGTCGGGGTCTTGAAGGAGCCTCGGTCACCTTCGAGTTCACTCTCCGTATATCGGCCCCAGTCGGGATCTTCGCCTTCGGGAACATCCATTCCGATTCCGACGTTGTGAAATGCATTGTCGGTGAAGTTGTGTCCCACATGACACGCGCTGCAGTTCGCCTTGTTGAAGAAGATGTCCCTGCCTCGCTGGGCTGACTCACTGAGTGCCGATTCGTCACCCGCGTCGAAGCGGTCGAAGGGGGCGTCACCCGACAGGATTGTTCGCTCATACGCGGCGAGTGCCTGCGCCATACCTTCAGAGGTAACGTCGGTGCTAAAGACGGCCTGGAACTGATTGCGGTAACATTCGATCTCGTTCAATCGGGCCACGACGTCTTCTAGTTGCATGTTCATTTCGATCTTATTCTGAATCGGCCCCAGCGCCTGATCTTCGAGCGTGCCGGCGCGACCATCCCAGAAATTAAAACGGTTGTAGGCCGAATTGATGATCGTCG
>JANNSB010000305.1:0-16539 GCA_031402175.1 Planctomycetaceae bacterium | reverse complement strand
CTATGTCCTGCAGCCTCAGCAGTTCGTCAAGGATGAGCGGACAGAATTGAAAACCAGTAACCCTTACGAAGTGCTGGACGGAGCGCTCGATCCCTTCATCGAGTCGTACCTCCGATGGAGCATCGGTCAGGGATAGGCTTGAACCTGGCGTGCGTGCAGTCACTGTCGGCTGCGGCCTCAAGAACTCAGAAAGCGGCGATTGCAAAACGTCACGCTCTTTTGTTTCTTCGCGAGTTACCTGTGCGCCTTGGCGCTGGAGGTGGTGCGGCTGCTGCGCCCCTCGGATGTCTGCCGTTGGATCGCCCTGGCGTTCTCGGTCGCCGGCCTCGTCGCCCACACGATTTACCTTGTAGTTCGCAGTCAATCGGCTGATCTGCCCCCTTTACTCGGGTCCACTCACGACTGGCTCCTGGTACTGGCATGGACGATCGTGCTGACGCACATCCTGATGAATGCCGCCAATCGTCAGGTGGCATCGGGCGTCTTCTTTTTGCCGATGATTCTCGTCCTCGTGGGAACGGCGAGGTACGTGAGCGACGCAGCCGAGACTCAACAGGGCACGCTCTACTGGTGGAAGATGGCCCATGCAAGTTTTCTGGTCATGGGAATCGTCGGCACGTCACTCAGTTTGCCAGTCAGCGCGATGTACCTGCTGCAGCATCGAAAATTGCGCAGCAAGGTCGCCGCGCGCGAAGGCGTGCAACTCTTTTCGCTGGAATCGCTCGGACGCTGGAATTGGTGGCTGGTCGTTGCCAGCGTGCCATTCTTGACGCTCGGCATGGCCTCAGGCGTAGCGCTCAGCGTGCTATCGCGGGGCACCGATCAGGCGGTTGATCTCACATCGTGGCAGTTTCTGGTTCTGGGCGGATTGTGGCTGCTCATGATTGCCTTGTTCGTCTGGGTTCTCACTGCCCGCCGAGTCTCGGGACGAATCATCGCGTGGCGAACCGCAATCGTATGCGGCGTGCTGCTGGCATCGTTGCTGGTTCTGCAGGTGTTCAATCAGGGTGGCGTCCATGGCCGCACGGTCTCCACTCTTTTCGAGCCCATTCGTCCTGATCCGTGGCTCCCCGCGCAGTCGAGTTTCCTCCTGACCCTGGAGGAACTTGGGCCATGAACGTGCAGGTCATCTATTGCAATCATCAGACGGCGGCCATTCAGGTCCGCGAGAAACTGGCGTTCTCGCAATCGGCACAACTGCTGGAAGCCTACAAGGATTTGCGGGACCGATTTCCGCAGTCGGAACATGTGGTGATCTCCACTTGCAATCGCATCGAACTCTATTCGGCTCAGGAGCGGCAGGAAGACGCACCGACCTCGATTGAAGTGGCTCGCTTTCTCGCGGAGTTTCACCAGGTGCCCGTGGACGAGTTCATCGGCGATCTGATGACCCAAGTCGGCCCAGACGCCGTGCGACATCTCTTCGAAGTAGCCTCCAGCGTCGACAGCATGGTGCTGGGAGAGAATCAGATCGTCAACCAGGTGAAGGAGGCCTACGAACTGGCAACCCAGGGAGATGCCAACGGACCACTCATGCACGCCCTGTTCCATCGCGCCTTGCAGGCATCGAAGAGGGTGCGCACGGAAACCAGACTGTCGGAAGGCCGAACGTCGATCGCCAGCGTCGCGGTCGGAGATTTCGGCAAGAGCATCTTCAACCGGTTCGACGACAAGCTGGTGCTCGTCATCGGGGCGGGGGAGATGGCCGCCGAGACGTTGCAGTATTTGAAGGGAGAGGGAGTCCGGCGAATCATCATTTGCAACCGCAGTCGCGAGCGGGCCGATCAACTGGCTCTCGCATTCGGCGGCGAGGTTCATCCATATGAGTCGCTCGACCGCTGGCTGGGTGAGGCCGATGTCATTGTGAGCACGACGGGCGCCGGCACGCCGATCGTCGATCCGCAGCGGTTTCGCAAGGCTCGCGAGAAGTCGGGCATCAAGCCGGTGTTCATCCTCGATCTGGGCGCGCCGCGTGACTTCGATCCGCTCGTGGCCGAAGTCGACGACGAGGTTTACCTGTACGACATCGACGACCTGCAGGCCACCTGTGAACGGAATCGCCAGACACGTCAGAAGGAAATCGAGCACGCTCGGCGGATCATCGACGAGGAAACCGTCAGCTTCATGCACGATGTGCATCACATGTCGACGGGGCCGGTGGTGAAGCGATTGCGCGAGAGCTGGCATGAATTGAGCCGGCAGGAACTCGACCTGTTGTTTCGCAAGCTGAGTCACCTCGGCGATGATGACCGCCGACAGATTGAACGGTCGATCGAACGGATCGTCAACAAGCTGCTGCATCCTCCACTCGAAACTCTGAGGGACGAAGCCCGCGAAGGCCCGCCGCATGGGTTGATTGATGCATTGAAGCGGCTGTTTCACATCGGCGATGACGCATGACTGAGTGAACCGAGTCGATGCGATTCGTGTCCGGCGGAAACTCGATTGAATTCGTTTTCGAAATGCGACATCCTGTGGCCGCCAACAACCGGCGGCCGCCTACCCGGGCGTGTTCGCCGCCATTGAGTTGTAAGTCGTTTCGTGAATGGAACCTAAGGAGATTGTGCCATGGAGATCACTGCCGCCGCGGTCAAATCGCTCAGAGAGAAGACGAACCTCCCCTTGATGCAGGTCAAGAAGGCCCTGCAGGAAGCCGGCGGAGACGAGGACCGCGCCATTCAGATTCTGAAGGAGCAGGTCGGCACCGTCATCGCGAAGCGCAGCGACAACGCCACCAACGAAGGCCGCATCTTTGTGGCCGTGGCTGATGGGGGAAAACTCGCCGCGATGGTCGAGATCCAATGCGAGTCGGCGCCAGTCGCTGGCGGAGAAGACTTCAAGAAGCTCGGCGAAGCCTTTGTCCAACAACTGCTGAACGGCCCTGGGGCCGATTCGCCCGAGGCCCTCATGTCGCAGTCCGCTCCGAGCGGCGGTACGCTCAAGGAAACGTTCGAGACGCTGGTGAACAAGATTCGCGAGAAGTTCGTGGTGGCCCGCGTGGCCCGCGTCGATGGACCGGTCGGCAGCTACGTGCATCACGACGGCAAGACCGCCGTGCTGTTCCAGGCCGACGGGACAGGCGATCACTCTATTCTCCGCGATGTCGGCATGCATATCGCCGCGCTCAAGCCGACCGTGGTGCATGTCGAGCAGCTTGATCCCAGTGTGGTGCAGGCCGAACGCGAGAAGCTGAAGGCCGAGGCCAAGGCGACCGGCAAGCCCGACAACATCATCGACAAGATCGTCGACGGCAAGCTGCGCGTCTTTTACAAGGACGAAGCCGGCGTGCTGGTCGAACAGCCCTTCGCGAAGGACGATTCGAAGTCGGTGAGCCAGGTGCTGGCCCAGTCGGGCTTCAAAGCAAAGGCGTTCACGCTGTGGGTGCTGGGATCGAAGTAGAGTTCCGGCGAATCTTCACTCGTCGTCTCGACGTTCGTTGTCATCACGACGGTCGCGGTCATTCGAATCGTCGTCTTCGTCACCACGGTCGCCGTCTCTTCGATCATCATTGTCGCCGCGGTTGTTGCCACCCTGGTCACGGTCAGGGCCATTGCCAAATGGTCCGGGTCCGCGGCCTCCGCCGCGCCCCTCACCCGGCGGATTATTTCCTGGGCCACCGCCACCGAATGATGGACGATCGCCGCCGCCCCAGTCGCCCGGAGGCCAACGCCAAGGCTTAAAGAGTTGCCAGATATCATCCGAGGGATTGAGTTCCTGCAATTGCACTTTCTGATACTCATCTGTCAGTTGACGCTGAAAATCTTGTGCGCCCAGCGACAATAATTGATCCTGCCTCGCAGCCGGCAGTGAATTGAACAGTTCATTCAGACGGGCGTCGGTCGGCGCATTGTTACGGCGATACTCTTTTACCTCCTCACGCACCGACCACCAGACCATGCCGCCAAATGCCAAGCCGGGCCCCTGCTGACTCTCCATGATCTGCTGCTTAAGTCCGTCGTCGCCGGTTGCATCCAGCATTTGCTGCAGCACGCCAAACTCGTGCATGCGGTGAAATATATGGGGCACAAACGAAAATGCGTGATTATCGGGCGATCGAAAGCGTTCGATCAGGAACTGCAGAAAGAGCATGTGTCGCTGCAACTGACGCACGCTCTCCTGTTGAGAAGTCTGCCCCGGATTCTCCGAAGTGCTTGGTTCTGCAGGGGCGAGTGCTTCCAACTGCTGTTTTTGCTCCGCCGAGAAGGGGACGTTTTCCTCCACAATCGCGAAGACAGCATCCAGTTGCTGGCTGTTCAGGATCGTCAACTGACCATCGCCGAACTCCGGCGGTGGGGCCTGCTGCTCGTCAACGATCAGTTCCGCGAGTTCCCGGCGAACCTGTGGATCGGTTTCTTTCCTCAATGTTTCGCGCTGATCGCCCCGCAGTGTGCTGAGCCAATCGTAGTAGACGTCCATCACCTCGACATGCAGTCCGTTGTCCTGCCGGTCGGCGTCGAGCTTGCCATGCAGGTCGCGGAAGCGAGCCTGCTCCGTGGGGTTCATGGCCTGGAATTCAGTGAAGTTCCGCCCCAGTCGCAGACGCTCGGTGCGCGTCATGCCGGCGATCTGGTTGTAGTTTGCGTCGAGTCGTTCGCGCTCTGCTAGGGAGGGACGTACCAGCAGCGGCGCCAATGCGCCGGCGGCGAAGACCGAGATGAGCAGCCAGAGTCGTCGAGCGCGTTTACTCATTGGCGGCCTCCGAGCGGATGCGTTCCATCAGGATGGCGCTGCCCGCCATCCGCTGGAGGAACTCGAAATCGTGAATCTCCTGATACTTGTCGAGATTGTCGATGAGCGGCAGTTCGTCGACCAGCGGGTCGCTGGGCCGCGGAACCCAGCGGCTGGTGACGGCGTATCCCAGACACGCGGCCACGACCAACCCCAGCGTCCAGCCGCTCAAGCGCAGGGCCTCGACCGAAGTTCGATACCAGCGCGTCTGGGTAAAGTCGGTCGTCTGCTCCGCCAAGCGCGCCGTCTTGACAGTCTCGGCCGCGAAATCCTTGGGAGCGTTGACGCGCGGCAGTTCGTCCAGCAGTTCATAGGTGCGTGACAATTGTTCGAGGTCGGTTCTGGCCACCGCATTTTCCGCCAGCACGCCTTCGATGCGGCGGGTCTCATCGTCGACCAATTCGCCGTCCAGATAGGCGGCGAAGTTCGAACGATCAGTGACGCTGATACGGTGAAACTGACTCATGACATTTCGCTCACGCCGGCTTCAGCGGCAACGAACTCCTGTTGTTGATCGAGACGTATTAACGTTGCACATAATTTTCCAGACTGACTCTGAGATTCTCGCGCGCTCGCGAGAGCAATGACTTGACGGCCTCGGTCGAAAGTTCCATGGCCGCGCCGATGTCGGCATAACTCATGTCTTCGAAACGGTGCAACAGGATCGCCATGCGCTGTCGCTCGTTGAGTTCGCTCATCGCGTCCCACACGCGCTGCTGCAATTCGGTACGTGCCGCCTGTCGGGTCGGCATGAGCGCCGACTTCTCGGGGAGCATCTGTTCGCCGGACACCTGCGACACGCTTCCCGAATCGGCTGGCCGAAGCTGCACCTCCTTGCGTCGGCCTTTCGTCCGCCGGGTGTTGCTGGCGAGATTGTTGGCGATGCGGAAGACCCAGGTGGAGAATTTCGCCGTCGGTTCGTAGCCGTTTCTCGCCCGATAGACCCTAAGGAACACTTCCTGGGCGAGGTCTTCCGCGCTTTCCTGGTCTCCTACCATGTTCGTGAAGATGCTGACGAGCCGGTCCTGGTACGTGCGCACCAGCGTGGAAAAGGCATCGTCGTCGCCGTTCTTGACGCGCAGCATCAACTGCACCTCCGGATCTCGCAGATACGGCGACTTCTCAACCGTTGTTGTCACGCATTCGACTCCCGAGAAACCCAGACGAGGGACTCAACCAGGCTCCTGGAGTTGTGGCGGAATGCAGTTTTTCATGGATGAATACAAGTCAGCGATCAACTCCTGGATCGCAGATTATTCGCAACTACCGCCAGCGATTGAACACCCGACTTCTCACAAAGTATCGGATTTATCCCCGGAGTGCACCCTCAACGGCACCATCCACCGCAAAAGCTCGCCGACGGAATGCATCTCACAAACCAATGCCTATTCCGGTAATGGGTCACTCAGGTCCAGCGGCATGGGAACTCCCGAATCATCGTCCGGCGAGGGGGCAGCATCCTGTGGCGGCCCAGCCTCGAGCACGGCCTCTGCTTCGGGATCATGGCTGACGGAATTCGCGAAATCGAGTGTGACGGGCCCGCCGAGTTCCTCCAGGCGCCGCCGATGAATCTCGGCCAGTTCCGGCCGGCCGACGGCGTCGTAGGCCTCGGCAAGTGTCTGATGCAGGGGAGCGTAGTCGCGCAGGTTGCGCAGGGCGGTTTCGAGCGCCGCGATCGCATCCGGCCAACGCTGCATGCGTGCCAGAATCTGGCCGCGGGTCTCGTGCATTCTCGGATGAGAGTTGATGCTGAGAGCCTGATCGATCAGGACGAGTGCGGTGTCGTAGTCGCGCGCCGGCCCGAATGCGAGCACATGAGCCAGGTTGTTGAGCACATGAGGCGTCATCTCCCCCTGTTGCAGGGCGATATTCAAATGCAACTGCGCGCGTTCGGCGTCCCCCTGCATGGCCGCTCGCGTGCCCAGGATCATGTGCGCTGCCGCCGGTGCCTCACCCGTCTCGAGAACTTCGAGCAGGCGCGCCTCGATCTGATCGCCGACGCTGTCATCAGACGTCATCAGGAACTCGTGCAATGTTCCGAGGACGAGATTGTCGGACGGGTACGCCTCCATGGCCAACTCGAGCAGTTCCAGTCGACGGGCGATGTCAGACTCCGGGAGTTCTCGCAACCAGACCACGTAGAATCTCGCCTGCATCCTGCGGAATTCGAGTTCGTGTCCGGGCAGGGACATGGCGCGCTGTAACACGTCGATCGCAGCCGGATACTCACCCGCAAGAAAATAAGCGTCGGCCAACTGCTGCCAATCCCTCGGGTCTGTCGAGTCGTTCTCGATTCGTTCCAGAAAGTGCGGGACGGCCAACGCGGCATGCGATGCGGCCCGAGTCTTGTCATCCATGTCCCGATAGACCGTTGCCAGCCGGAGCCGCTCTTCGGGCAGCGAGCCGGCAATCGGCTCGAGTTGGTCGCGCGCATCTTCGAGGCGATCCAGCCGCCGATACAACTCCGCCAGCAGCCTCCGCGCGGCAAAGATCATGCCCTGACTGGTGCTGATGCCAATTACTTTTTGCAGATGCGATTCGGCGGTTTCCACGGCATCCGGCGACTCCCATTCACCCAGGAGCAGTCCGCGGGCAATCTCGAGATGGGCTTCGGCGTCGCGCGATTGTTCCTGGTCCGAAAGGATGGCCTGCAAATCCTCCCACCGGCGCTGCGAGCGTCCCATGGCTGCGTCCAGGCGCACGCGCTGCCAGAGTCGCTCTTCGGAAGTGTCTCCGCCTTCTTCCAAGCGTTGGAGGTAGAATTCGGCCTCGCCCACGAGTTCGGCGCGCCGTTCCTCCTCATCCGTGGAATTTAGTTCATCAATGGCAGTGGTCGTTGACGCCAGGTACTTCAGGCGCACCGACCTGGGCATCGCCTCGCCCGTCTTCGCGCTCGCCGCCGCCAGCACGACGACGCTGACAATGGCCGGCAGCCCCAGCAGGAGATACACGATGCGGCGCGATTTGCACCACGCCATCACGAACCCCAGCAGCGCCCAGAAGAAGTACTTGATCCAATTCGTGGGGGAGTATCGTCCGAGGCCTGCCGCCGTCACAAAGGGATTAGAGATCATGTCGCATCAACGAGGCGTTTCCTTGATCACACGCATTAACGTCACAGTTCGGATCAGCGCTGCTTTTCGGTTTCCGCGTAGTAGCTCGCCGTCTTGCTGTGGTACTGCGAGTAGGCGTAGTGGTAACCTCGATATCCGTAGGATCCACCGGCGTCGACGCCGTTCACGATGACGCCCATCAGGTTGGCGCCCAAGTCGCGCAGAATCTCGACGGACTGAGTCGCGGTGTATCGCACCTGAGCGCTGATCCGGAGCGTCAGCAACACGGCATCGACACGGGAGGCGATGGCTCCCGGATCCGTGACCGCCAGGATCGGCGGTGAATCGATGAGGACGTAGTCGTATTTGTCTCTGAGCACCGCGAGGAGTTCATCGAACTTCGAGGATGTCAACAGCTCCGCGGGATTGTCGGGACGCGGTCCGCAGGGCAAGCAGTCGAGATTCTCCACTTCGCTCGTCTGGATGGCTTCGGGTAGCTCGACTTCGCCATTGATCGCCGACGTCATGCCCACTGCATCGGTCAATCCAAACAGGTGATGCACGCGCGGCCTGCGGAAGTCCGCGTCGATGAGAATAACTTTCTTACCCGACTGCGCGATTGAAATGGCCAGATTCGCGGTCATGGTGGATTTGCCGTCCCGCGGTTCGGGACTGGTCATCTGAATAACGCGTTGGCGATTCCCGCGTGAATTGAAGTACAGCGCCGTTCGCACGGCGCGAAACGCCTCGGCCGAGCGCGACTTCGGGCTGTGATGCGCGATCAGGCTCGGATCGAGCTTGCTCTTGCCCGAGCGTGCACTGACGCTGCGCGGGAAGATCGGCGTGTGACCGATGACCCGCACGCCCAATAGCGAAGAAATCTCCGCCGGCGTCTTGAAACTCTTGTCGGCCATTTCGGCGATCATGGCGAGCAGCATGCCGGCCAGCGCTCCCAGAATGCCGCCAATCGGCAGCGAACTGTAGAGATTGGGCGCGACCTTACGTCCGGTCCCGGCCAGCGCGATGATCTCGGCCCGATACTCACCGTGATTCTGCGTGATCTCGAGATTCTGCAGTACCGTCACGACTCCCTGCCACAGCATCTGTAGTCTTTCCTGGTCACTCTCGAGGTTCTGCAATTTGAGAGTGTGGGCAATCAGTCCGCGCGCCGCTTCTTCTTCGACATCGTACTGGTCGTTGAGTTCCTTGAGTTGGGCATCAAGCTGGCTCAGTTCCAGTTCCATGGACTGGATGAACAACGTCAGAAAATCGACTCGTTCGTGCGTGGCCTCCTCGGGCAAGTGCTCTTCCAGAAAGCTGCGGGTCATTTCGATCTTGAGGCGGATGGCTTTCACATCGGGATGGTCTTCGCCATACCTCGCGAGCAGATCCGCCTCTTCGAGAATCAACGGGAAGATCTGCTGCGCCATGTTGAACGGCCGCTCGTCGCCGACCGCCGCTTCTTCCTCCTGCTGAAGTTGTTGGACCATCAGCAGAATCGACTCGCGACTGTAATTGGCCGCGAGGAGGGCCTCGTTGATCTGGTCCAGTTGCGTTTTCAGCCGACTTTGACGGATCTGCATGCCGGACCTCTCGGCCTCGATCGCTTCCATCCTGGTTTGATGGATGTTCGTGATTCCCGACACTCCTGTGGGCGCCTCCATATGCAACTTGAGAATGTCGGCTTCGTTCTGACGCAGATCGCCTCGCAGATCTTCCCTGGCTTCGGTCAGGAGCGCGACTGCCTCAGACGCAACACTCTTGTATGACGCTTCGAGGTAGGACTGATACACGCGAACCACGTTGTTGATGATCTTGCCGCTCGCATCGGGGTCGGAACCCTCGAACGAAATCACGAGCACCGAACTCCCCAGGTCGAGCTGAGAGACCTTGAGCCCTGACATGACCGTGGACACGGCATTACCGGACCCGGCAAACAAGGGCAGATCGCGCAAGTCGGGAATGTCAATTGCCGTCTCGGAATCGGCATCATTGAATGGCGTTTCGCCTTCGATCGCCGGTTTCACGATCGTCTCGCTCATGATGAGCTCGATGTCGCTCCGCAGGTCGATCTGCGAGCCCATCGGCTCCACGGCATTGCCACCCAGCATCGGGAGCCGGACATGCTCTTTGATGACATTGACCCGTCCCGAGGAGCGGTAGACTGAGGGATCTTGCAAGTATTTGAGGTATCCCAACCCCAAACCAATGGCCAAGCCGAAGATAATCAGCCACTTTCGACGGCCGAGGAACCCCAGAATGTCGATTCCCGCCTCTTCCCGCTCGGGAATCCGCGATGTTCCGTTACTTTCAGCAGTCACGAATTCTCCACTCAAAATGGCCCGGCAGAGCTGACCGATCAATGCGGCCGCGCAATGCAATACTCAGCTTCCACGGGGCGAATTGCAAGTGTGTACGAAGAACTTCATCGTGTACGAGAGCGCTTCATCATCGACGGCAGACGGCCAGCGGCTTTGAACGGCGCAAATGTCGCCCGCAAGTCACAATTCCAAGGGTTGTTCCGAAAAGTCGATGGTGTCGCGACCGGAAAACGCAACGACCGGATGGAACGATTGAATCAAGCAGGAACCAGATCGTTCACAATCGGACTCTTCGGCTCACTATTCCAGACGAACCGACTCAAACGTAAGCGTCATATAAGGTTCTGTTCCGAGTCGCACCTGCCAACTCTGTGGCAGCACGCGATCGTCGATATTCAGCCTGCCTTGCACACGAATCCTGCAGGTTTCCGCGTTCTCGGTCAGCGCCAAGTCAACTCCCAGCCAGGTATTCGACTGTTTGTCGAAGAACCAGCGGGCAATTGCGCCACCGCGCTCGGTCAGCAAGACATCCACTGTCGGTCCAATACCATCGAGTGGCTCGCTCCCCAGGTAGTAGAATTCACTGAAGTAGCCGGCAGGGTCTACCAGCAATTGCTGGAATTGATGCATGGCCACCAGTAGCCCGCCCGAACCGACAGGCTGATCCTCGAACGGCTGATCCAATGGCTGAACCGAAAACTCGTCTCCCACGTTGAGGCCGACCAGGTTCTCCCCCAGTTTGAGCAGGAAGGGCTGACCTGCCGCCGTCACACCTTCGATCTCCCAGAGTC
This sequence comes from Planctomycetaceae bacterium, assembly GCA_031402175.1. Classification (GTDB taxonomy): domain Bacteria; phylum Planctomycetota; class Planctomycetia; order Planctomycetales; family Planctomycetaceae; genus JANNSB01. The sequence continues at coordinate 5,646 of JANNSB010000305.1, read as the reverse complement.
CGGTCAGTTGCGAATAGTCACCGAATTCGGCGATGCCGCGTAAAACACGTTCTCGCTCGACTTCGTTGAAGTAGTAATTCGCAAAGCCCCGGCGCTCCACATACATGTGGGCGTACTCCTCCGGAATCGTTGCCGCCGGCGCTTCGAGCATGGGTATGGGGAATGGCTGACCAGGTTCGGGCTGTTCGGGGTCGGGTTGTTCGGGATCTGGATCTTCGGGATTTGGCCGCGGGCCTTCTTCGGGCACGGGCAGTTCTTCTTCCTCGGGCACCAGTTCGGCGAGACGGTGCAATGCCCGCAGTTGGACCAGCACATCGTGCTTGACCCCCTCGCGACGATAGGTCAGCGGTAACGTGTATCCACGCGGATAGATCCCCAGGATGTTCTTGAACTGGTTCACGCTGCCAATCGGGCGGCCCGCGAAAGTGACGATTTCATCGCCCTCGCGCAGTCCGCGTCGATAGGCGTCGGAGTTTTCGAGAATGTTCGTAATGAAGATCGCTCCCGCGGCATTGCTGGCGACCGTGGCTCCGAGAGTGGCGTGGTCAACAATGCGTCCGCTCTTCAGATGGTCCAGAAAGAGCATGACCTGATTGACGGAGATGGCATAACCAGCTCCAGAGTTCACGCGACCTCTCTTCTCGAATGACCCACGACCGTTGATGCCGATCAGTTCGCCTGCGGCATTGAACAAGGGGCCGCCCGAATTGCCCGGATTAATCGAAGCGTCGACCTGCAAGCAGTCGGTGTACTCCAGAAATGTTCCCGCCGGGTACTGATAGCGGTGCACGCCGCTGACGATGCCGTAGGTCACCGTCGGCTGGAAATCCGTTGCCAGCAGAAATGGGTTGCCCATCGCGTAGGCCCAGTCTCCCACTTCGATGACATCGCTGTCACCAATCGCAGCCGTGGGGAAATCGTCGCGTCCCAGCAGCCGAATCACCGCCACATCCCCGGTCGGATCGATCCCCACAATGACGGCATCGTAGACTTGTCCGTCATTGAGCCCGCATTGCATGAAGGTTCCCGCGCCCTCGGTGACGTGATAGTTTGTGACTGCGTAACCATCCGGAGAAATCAGCACACCCGATCCGCCTCCCGCCCCGCCGGGACCGAAGATGGCGACCACAGAGGCGGCGCAGCGCTCGATCACTTCCCGTCGCGTCGACTGGGCGGTGAGCACTTCGTCGCTGACCTGCGCGAATGCGGTACTCCCTGACGCGAAAGTCAGCGCGGAGAGTCCGATCGTCAACCGCATCCATCGTGTATTCATCGACATTTCACGGTGCCTTCAAAACGAAAGAAATCCACCCTCCTGATTCAGGGGGTGGATTGATTATGAGCAGCCGACAATCGACATAAAAGCCCAAAGTTGATTCACACACTGGGCCGCCGTCGCAGAGCTATGTGGAAGTTACCTACGACGCCGATGGGTCGGATTCTTCAGACGCCTCATCGGTCTCTTCTGATGCTTCGTCGGACTCCGCGGGCGCTTCTTCAGTCTCGACGGTCTCGTCATTTGTTTCGTCGGTCTCCTCCGAAGCTTCATCCGACTCAGCGGGCTCGTTGTCCGGCTCGTCGGCTTCGTCGTCCGAATCTTCAGGCTGGTCATCGCCCTCGGATTCGAGTTCCGGACGTCCTGCCCCACTGTGCTGACCTGGCCCGCCAGGCATTCCGGGAGGTCCTCCCGAGCTTCCACCGCCTGGCATCATCGGGACGGGCGACTCCGAATTGCCGTCACCGGCGACAGCGGCGGGCTGCGGCTCTTCCGGGGGGGCGTCTGTCTCGAAACTCAACACAATCAATTGATTGCCTTCGGGAGATGGGGCGGCATTGATCAAGATGCGATACGTCTTGAACAAGCTCCGCCAGCGGTAGTCGATTTCGGTCTTGATACCATCTTTGCTCTCGGTTTGCGTTGGCATGCCTGAAATCATCGAGCCGAACTCATCGACAGTGACGGACTTGCCCGAGACTTCTGCGGCGTCAATTGCCTTCTCCAATTCAGCGAGCGTCGCGTCGTAGCTGAACTTGGAATAGGCCTCATTGCCGACAACTACACCCAGCGCCGCAATGACCACCCATTCGATGATTCGAACCACGGGGGAGTGGCCCTTTTTCTCGCCAGTTGCTCCGCCACCATCCGGGCGCGCGGGTTTGGAACTCGTCGGGTCGCTCATGGCAGTCTCGCTTTAGAAGAAGAATGAAGTGGGGGGGCCGGATTGGAGATGTCGAATACCGGGTTCGGAGGTGAACAACCGTAGATTGCATCACGACTTGGCGAATTACAAGTGACGGAAGCCCGGGTTCGTGTGTGACCAATCATTTCGAGGCTCGAATCACATCTTTGGTAGAGTTGCGAATCGCTGGAGAGTTCACAGACTACCGGCAGGCGTTTCGTGCAGCGGCAGTCACTTCTCACAGGTCAATTCGATGCCGTCGGACCGATCTCTGCAGTCACCAGTGCGACGAGTTGTCGGGTTGTTTTACGCCTGTCTGACACTGGGCGGACCGGTTTCCACCGCATGGAGCGACGACGCCCGGCCGAACATTGTCTTCATCATGGCCGACGACCTCGGCTACGGTCACGTCGGCTGCTACGGACAGTCTGAGATTCAAACTCCCAACATCGATCGCCTGGCCGCCGAGGGAATGCGATTCACAAACTATTATGCCGGTTCGACCGTCTGTGCGCCGTCCCGCTGCGTGTTGATGACCGGCCTGCACACCGGTCACTGTTACATTCGCGGCAACTCGGAGCAGCACCTGCGCCCCGGCGACTCGACCATCGCCGAGATGTTGAAGCAGGCGCGATACGCGACCGGACAGTTCGGCAAATGGGGGCTGGGAGGCGAGAACACTGCCGGTCTGCCGACGATGCAAGGCTTCGACGAGTTCTACGGCTATCTCGATCAGTCCCATGCGCACAATTATTTTCCGACGTTCCTCATCGATGGCCGCGAGCGCGTCAATCTCAATAATGTCGTGCCTGACGAAGGCGAGTTCGGTGAAGGATTGGCGACCGAGCGGAATGAATACTCACACGATCTGATTTTTGCAGAGGCAGTTCAGTTCATTCTGGATCATCAGGAGCAGCCGTTCTTCCTGTATTTGTCGTTCACCATTCCGCACGCCAACAACGAGGCGGGCGATCAGGGAATGGAGATCCCCAGCTACGGTGCTTACGCCGATCGTGACTGGCCCGATCCTCAAAAGGGACTCGCGGCAATGATCTCGCGACTCGATTCCGACGTAGGCCAGATTCTCGACCTGCTGAAGGCGCTCGAGATGGATGAACGCACCATCGTGTTCTTTACGTCTGACAACGGCCCACATCGCGAAGGGGGGACCGACCCGGAGTTCTTCGACTCCAATGGAGAGCTGCGCGGCATCAAGCGGGACTTGTACGAAGGTGGCATTCGCGTGCCGATGATCGTGCGCTGGCCAGGTCACATCGAGGCTGGATCGACGACTGACCATATTGCCTATCATGGAGACTTCTTCGCGACAGCGACTGAATTGGCCGGGGCGCGATCGTTGCCAGGCCTCGACAGCATCAGCTTCGCGCCGATTCTTCTGGGAACCGGTGAGCAGGTCGAACATGAGTACTTGTACTGGGAGTTTCTGGAAGGTGCTCCGAAACAAGCCGTACGGCACGGAGACTGGAAAGCCATTCGATTCTTCGGCGAGCAGCCGCGGGTCGAAGTGTATAATCTGGCGGACGACCCGTCAGAGGCAAACGACCTGTCGGCTTCGATGCCTGACGTGGCAGCGTCGCTCACCGAGATGATGGACGCCGCCCATTTGCCGGCCGGCAATTGGCCGTCGGCGATTGACGAAGCGCTAGACTGAATTCATGGAAGACGATCTGCAGCCAGCAGCGAAGACTGATCCGTCGGCGGAAGTGCCGCTTCAATCGAACTCGGAGGGCAAATCACTCACCGATCCCCGTGAGAAGGTCAAGACGTTCCCCGCTTCTCCCGGCGTCTATTTGATGAAGGACTCTCTGGGTCGAGTGATCTACGTCGGCAAGGCGGTCAGTCTGCGCAATCGGGCAGGCAGCTATTTCACGTCAGCGGCCGCCATCGATCGGCGAACATGCGACCTCGTTCCGAATATCGCGGACATCGACTTCATCGTCACCGAAAGCGAAGTCGACGCGCTGCTCATGGAGGCCCGGCTGGTCAAGGACTTGCAGCCACCGTTCAATCAGGTACTCAAGGACGACAAGACATTCCCTTACTTGCAGATTGTCACCAGCGAAGACTTCCCGCGCGTGGAGTTCACGCGGAAGCCGCGTAGCAGCGGGGTCAAGCTCTATGGCCCGTTCACGTCGGCTCGCAAGCTGCGACAAACCATCGTCGTGCTGCAAAAGATCTTTCAGTTTCGCACCTGCGAACTCGACATCGAGGAGTCGGACGAACGTTGGCGCTGGTTCCGGCCGTGCCTGTTGGCCAGCATCCATCAATGCACCGCTCCTTGCGGACTACGCATCAGCAAGGAGGAATACCGCCAGAGCATCCATCGCCTGCGGATGTTCCTCGACGGCAAGAAGCAATCACTGTTGAAAGAGATGCAGGCCGAGATGCAGATGGCCTCCAGGGAATTGCAATTTGAAAAGGCGGCTCGCCTGCGGGACGAGATCAAGGCTCTCGAAAGCATCAGCCAGCGCGGCAAACTCGATCAGGATGTGCAGCCGGAAGCATTCTATGTTGATCCGAAGAAGGGGCTTCGCGGCCTGAAGAAGGTGTTCCAACTGAGCGAATTGCCGCGAGTCATCGAAGGCGTCGACATCGCACATCTGCAGGGGGGCGAGACGGTTGCGAGTCTGGTGCAGTTCATCGACGGCCTGCCCTTCAAGCACGGATACAAGCGGTTCAAGATTCGCACGGTAGCCGGTGTGGACGACTTCGCCAGCATGCGCGAAGTGGTGAGCCGGCGATTCAGTCGATTGAAGCAGGAAGGCGTGCGGTTCCCCGACATCCTCCTCATCGACGGCGGCAAGGGGCAGTTGAGCGCGGCGATGGAAGCACTGCACGCCGTCGAGGCCGTGCCACCGCTGACGATTTCGCTCGCCAAGCAGGAAGAAGAGATCTACGTGCCGGGCGAATCCGAACCGCGCAAGCTATCGCGACATTCGTTCGCGCTGCGGCTGTTACAGTCTGTGCGTGACGAGGCTCACCGTTTCGCGCAATCGTATCATCACGCTCTGCGGAAGAAGTCGACGTTCGAGTGAGACTCAGCCGAGAGGGCTGCTGCCGCGCAACCGCGACGGTAGGGGTAGAAGTGGCGAGCGAGCGTGGTGACATGTTCCCGCATCTGGCAGGGGCGTGTCGGCGTGAGGTATGGGTCCGATCGACCGGGTGGGGCAGGTGTCCATACGGGAGCATGCATGCATCAGAGTTCTGTGGCCCAGGCACGAGATTATGAGCCATCCTGCGCGAGCGCGTTGATTCAGGGCTGTCCAGCCCGAGTTTTTGGAGCAGGGAGCAGGGAGCAGAGAATGTGAATCGCTGAGTTGCAAACACGCTGCTGGATTGCGGTTCGGCGGAATCGACTGCGGAACGGACGCGGCTGATGATGCGAATTCAGCGACGCAATGCGTTCGGTGCGTATGAACCTCCCCGGGCTCGCCCTCGTCCTTCT
>JANNSB010000304.1:0-2283 GCA_031402175.1 Planctomycetaceae bacterium | reverse complement strand
CCGGTCAATCTCTTTAGGCAATTTTGATAACATGGACCTTCAATCTCATTTTCGGCACGCCGCGCTCAGACTTCTCGCGCGTTTCAACCCGGGATCAATATCCATTCGCCATCATTGGACGGGCGACCCGGTGCGCCTCGACTGTTTCTTACATCGTACGTACTGGTATCACGGAAAGCGGCGTGAGAGGCATGTCATGTCTTGGTTCGCTGATAATGTCAATTCGGGTGATGTCGTCGTGGAGCTCGGTGGCCACATTGGCTACCTGAGCCTCTTTTTCTCTTCGCTCGTTGGCAAGACTGGTAGGGTGGTCGTATTTGAGCCTGGTCCGAACAACCTGAAGTTTATCCGCCAGAACACATCGCGTAAGTCGAATATCGAAGTTAGGGAACGCGCAGCCGGGCACGCAGCGGGCGTACTTCCGCTTTTCGTGGAGTCGTTGTCTGGAATGAACAATTCTCTGGTCAGCGATTTCGCCCAACTACAGACGAATGCACAGTACTCGGGCGTCTCGCCAGAGGTTGGCCAAGTCGAAGTTCAAGTTGTGCGTGTAGATGACGAATTCGCGGAGGACGAGCGCATAGATCTTGTCAAGGTTGACATCGAAGGATTCGAACTCGAGGCACTGCTTGGAATGGAGCGCATTTTGCGGACAAACCGCCCCAAGCTGCTGGACGAGCTGAATCGCAATCACGACGCCGTAGCCTCGCTCCTGCGAGGGCACGGGTACATCGACTTTGAGACTTGGAAGGCCGCTGCCCAATCTCATAACTGGCGCAGCATTGAACACAGTCTGGCTGCATCCGGACGTTCATGAACCGTCGAGCGGCAGCAGGAAGCGTTGAGGGTCCTGAGAGTTCCCCCGCCACGATTCAGTTTCAGGCTGACAGCTGGCGGGTGTGACGTGCCCCCAGAAAACGATGGTGGCTGTGACTTGGTTGCGCTAGCGGCTCGGGATAACGCCCGCAGCAGGAATCTGAGATGAAGCAATCGCAGTTCACAGAGGAGCTGATTGCGTATGCCCCGCGGCCGGTCGATTGCGCCACGCCGGTGTCGGCAAGTGGGTGTGAGCGATACGACGTTCTATGTCTGGGAGCGGAGGTTCGCGCACCTAAGCGTCAAGGGGAAGCACGCTTCACGCGGCCGTTCGGCGTTAAATGCGCGCCGATCGCGTTCGATATGAAACTGCGCGTCGAGTAGCGAAAGGAACCAATGCTGGTTGAGGCATTCATCGCGGAACTTCCCGTTGAAGCTCTCCACATGCGCGTTCTGCACGGGCTTCCCCGGTTGAATGAACTGCAGCGTGATGCCACGGTTCGCGATCACCGACTCCAGCGCGGTAATGACTGCCGCACTGGGCAGGCTGTATGCGACGCTGATGGCGAGGCACTCGCGCGTGCAACTATCAATTAGTGTGAGCGTGCGGAAGCGGCGCCCCGAGGCGAGCTGGTCGCTGACGAAGTCGAGGCGTATGGGGTTCGGGAGTCAACCGTCAACGCGAGGCCCTCGGGGGGGGGCGACGCTTGGTGGGTGACCGCACACGGCCGCCAGCGCCTGACCGAACCGGCGGGCGACCTCCCGCTGACGGGGTTCGGAGCGCAGTATATTCCGCTGCGCCACACCTGCGGCCGTGGGTTTCAACTGACCGAGTCGCCGGAGATTCTAGGCCGACTCAATCTGACTCATAATGCGAAAGCTTCGACTGACACACGTGGTCTTCGATTTGGATGGCGGTGGATTGGAGAGCCTCGTGCTGTCCCTCGCCGCCTGTTTTCAAGGAACCGACGTTGAGATGTCGGTGATTTCCCTGAGTGGTCGTGAAGGCTCAGTCGGTCGCGCCGTTAGGCCTCTGCTGACCGAGTACCGCGTGCTGAAGCCCATGCGGGGCGTTTCGCTGTTGTATCCTCGCTCCCTCATAAATGCGCTCAGTGAGATGAGGCCAGATGTAGTGCACTTGCACAGCGGCGCGTGGCTAAAAGGCGTGGTAGCCGCGCGTGGCGCCCGTGTCCCCAAAGTTATCTTCACGGAGCATGGGCGCGAACATGATGATCCATTGTTGTCTCGGCGTCTTGACGCGCTAGCGGCCATGGGCACGGATTGCGTCGTTACTGTTTCGGAGCGTCTCGCTCGTTATATGATCAATGGCCTGGGAATCCCAGCTTCGAAAGTGTCGACTGTTGGCAATGGTGTTGACACTCGGTTCTTTTCGCCAAGTGACGATCACGCAGATTTGAGGCAGACACTCGACTTGCCGAGTAACGCTGTCGTAGTCGGAAGCGTCGG
>JANNSB010000303.1:0-3609 GCA_031402175.1 Planctomycetaceae bacterium | reverse complement strand
CCGAGTTCATCAGTCTCGCCGTAGCTGGTGCCACCTTTCACGCCGCCGCCGGCGAACCACATGCAGAAACCGTAGGGGTTGTGGTTGCGGCCGGGTGCATCCTGTCCTTCGCTGAAGGGCATGCGGCCGAACTCACCTCCCCAGACGACGAGAGTTTCGTCCAGCAGCCCGCGACGGTCCAGATCCGTGAGCAATGCCGCGATCGGTTGGTCCACTTCCATACCATGCCGGCCGTGATTGGCTTCGATGCTCTCATGCGCATCCCAGGTTTCCTCAAGATGTCCGCCGCCTGAATACAACTGAATGAACCGCACGCCGCGCTCCACGAGCCTGCGAGCCACAAGGCAGTTGCGACCGTATTCATCGGTCGGATCCTGGCCGATGCCGTACATGTCGAGTGTTTCCTGCGTCTCCTGCGACAGATCGACTGCTTCGGGTGCGCGCGACTGCATGCGGTACGCGAGTTCGTAGGAATTGATCCGCGAGGCCAGGTCGGCATCACCGGGCCGCTGCGCCATGTGCCGCTGATTGAGCTGTTGCAGCAGGTCGATCTGTGAGCGCTGGATTTCCCGCGTAATGTGCTCGGGGCCACGTAGATCGAGGATCGGATCCCCGACTGGCCGGAAGAGTGTTCCTGAGAACGTCGCCGGCATGAAGCCGCTCGACCAATTGGGCTGCCCGCTGATCGGGCCGCCGCGCTTGTCGAGAATCACCACGTAACCAGGCAAGTCCTGATTCTCCGTGCCAAGTCCGTACACGCACCACGCGCCCAGCGATGGCCGCCCGATGAAGGTCTTGCCGGTGTTCATCGCCACGAGGGCCGAGCCGTGAGCATGGCTGTCGGTATGGCACGACTTGATGATACACAGCTTATCGGCATGTTCCCTGACTCGCGGGAAATAGTCGGAAACGAGCAGTCCGCTTTCGCCTCCCGGACGAAACGGGCGCCACGCGGGCGTGAGGTATCCCAGTTTTCGGCCTCCGCTATTGATGAATACCTTATCTTCGGGAAGCGACTGGCCCGCGTGTAGTTCGAGTTCGGGTTTGTGATCGAAGGTGTCGACCTGGCTCGGCGCGCCGTTCATCATCAAGAAGATGCACGCCTTTGCCCGGGGAGCGAAGGTCGCCGGCTTCGCTGCCAACGGGCCGGCGACAGCAGCCTCGTCGCAGCGCACGTTCTCATTGGCGAGCATGCCGGCCAGCGCGACGCCGGCGAAGCCTGCTCCCATCTCCCAGACGAATTCGCGTCGCGTGTTGCGGCACGGGAAGTAGCTGCGATGAGTGGGCATGCAAAACGTGCTCTCAGTCGATGTAAAGAAACTCGTTGGAATTCAATAGTGCGTGACACAGCGATTCGAGTGCCCGCTGGTCGGCTGTGTCGCTGCCTGTCGCGGCGAATCGGGCGGCCTGTTCTGCGAGGAACATTTGCGCTACGGTGACCTCGGCGTCATCCGGTGAGCGCCCCAATGACAATCGCCAGGCGGCCTCAATCTGGCTGATGAGGTCGTTCCCCGCCGAAGACACGACGCGGGCCGCCAGATTATTGCCACAATCGTGAGTGAACGGATTGTTCAGCAGCGTCAACGCCTGCGAGGGGACGATCGTCACGTCTCGCTGACCACAGGGAAGCGTCGTATCGCATTGATCGAAGGTCGTCATCAGCGGCGGCAGCAGCCCGCGCTTGTTGAAGATATACAGACTGCGGCGGCGCTGCTCTTCGGGTGATGACGGAGTCCAGTCGGCATCCTTCCGCGACAAACCTTCCAACGCGGCGGCGGCGACATCAGGGCGGAACCCCGGACCTCCGACGCGCAGATCAAGGATGCCCGCCGCGCTCAACATCGAGTCGCGCAGTCCCTCGGCATCCAGACGACGCCGCTCGGCATGCCACCACAGGCGATTCGCAGCGTCCATCTGCGAATACTGCTCCCAGTTCGGATGAATCGCCGACTGCTGCCAGGTGCTCGACATGAGAATGAGCTTGTGGAGCGGTTTGAGATGCCAGCCGTTCGCAACGAGTTCGCTCGCCAGCCAGTCGAGCAACTCGGGATGCGTCGGCAAGTCCCCCTGAAAGCCCAGGTTGTTCGGCGAGCGAATCAGCCCCTCGCCGAAATGGTGCAGCCAGATGCGATTCACGATCACCCGCGAAGTCAGCGGATTCTGGTCACTCGCAATCCACTCGGCCAGGCGCAACCGGCGGCCTGTCGCCATACTCCCCGCTGGAGTTGTTTCCAATGACGCGAGGGCCGGCAGGAAGGACAACGGATCCGATTCCACCACCGGGCCGGGACGATGACGTTCCCCTTTCTCCAACAAGTGCAATGGCGGCGGCTCGGCGCGAACGTCGGTCCAGCCGAGCACTTCGGGGAAGCCAAGCTCGTCGGCAGAAGGTCCGCCCAGCAACTCCCGTTCGCGTGGTTCAATCGGCCCCGGCCAGAAGGCGGCGGCCATGCGGTAGTAATCGAGCTGCGGGATGGGATCGAACTTGTGATCGTGGCAGCGGGCACACTTCACCGTCAGTCCGAGAAACGCAGACGAAGTGGCGTGCACCATGTCTTCGAGTCGCTCGTACTTGTAGTCCTCGGGATCGTTCGGCTCGTCATTCCAGGTGCCCAGTCGCAGAAATCCCGTGGCGATGACATCGGCCTCGGTCCGATCGGGAAGTTCATCGCCGGCGATCTGCGCCCGCACGAAATCATCGTATGGCATGTCAGAGTTGAAGGCCGCGACCACCCAGTCGCGGTAGCGCCAGGAGAATGGCTTTTCCTGATCGCGTTCGTAGCCGCTCGTGTCGGCGTATCGCACGACATCGAGCCAGTAGCGGCCCCATCTCTCGCCATACTGAGGCGAGGCCAACAGTCGATCGATGGCGCTTTCCCATGCGGCGGGTGATGGATCTGCGGCGAACGCTTCCAGTTCCTCGAACGATGGAGGCAGGCCGATGAGGTCATAGTACAACCTGCGAAGTCGCTCCCGCGGGTCGGCCAGCGGCGCGGGCGTCAGGCTTGCTGATTCGAGTTGTGACAGAATGAAGGCATCAATTGGCGTCTGCACGAACTCAGCATTGGCGACTACCGGCAACTCAGGTCGCACGACCGGTTGCAGCGCCCACCAGTCGAGTCCCGCGCGGGTGGCTGTTGTCTGTTCGAACAAGTCGAGCACGCGACCGGCGGGCCAATAGGCCCCTTGTTCGATCCAAACGGTCAGCGTGGCAATGTCTGCGTCAGCCAGCCGCCGTGATTGCCCCTGTTGCGGGGGCGGCATTTCTCCATGCGTAACTCGCTGCAGCAGCAGGCTGTCGGCGGCATTGTTCAGATCGACCGCCGTCCCACTGTCTCCGCCGGATTGCATTCCGTCCGCCGTCGTCAGCAGCAATCCGCCACTCTTAGTGCTGGCGGCGTGGCATTCAAGACAATGTGAGATCAGCAGAGGAGCGATCTGCTGCTCGAAATGGTCGTCCCGCTCGTCTGCCTGCACGCTGCCGGCCAACGCCAGACAACAGCCCAAGAACAACGCTCGCCAACAGGGTCGATTGACTCTACCGATCATCGATTCTAGTTCCCCCAAGGACGTTCGATCTGTCGCAGTCCCGGTTCATTGCCACCTGTG
>JANNSB010000302.1:0-2321 GCA_031402175.1 Planctomycetaceae bacterium | reverse complement strand
CCCAAGGGGACACGCTGATCGAATACCTCGTGGCCATCGCGAATTCCGCAGTAGCGACAAACGCCATGCAGGCGTTGATCTCTTCGCCGGAGATGACGCCCGAGCTTCTTGCAACGATTCAATCCGACTGGGAATCGCTTCCCGCATGGCCCGACATTGCCGACGTCGTGAATGAAACCGAACGGTATGCGACGCTCGACATCATTCAGCGAACGGCCCGCTTCGGTCCTGCTGCGCTGTCGGCGGTGATGGGGTCGGTCGGTTTCAGCGGCGGATCGGGGGGTTATCGAGACTTTCCCGCGAATGCGGCGATGACCTTCGCCCTCAATGCGATGGTCGATTGGGATCAGGTGCTCATCGAGGCGAACCGCTGGTTCGATCAGGTGACCGCGGCCCTGGGCGAGCCTGACCCGGCGTTGCGAGCCTCATTGATCGAACAGTTCGATCGCGACCTCGAAGTGCACGCGATCGACACGCGATTCGCATGGTGGCCGTCCACCTACAATATCGGCGGCAAGATCATCTCGTCGATGCTGCCCGCGATCGGCGGCATGCATCGGGCCATTACGACGCGGGATGCACGCATGGAGATTGTCGACACGATGTTCGCCGTCGAGCAGTTTCGTCGAGATCAGGGTCGCATCCCAGCCGCGCTGAACGAACTGGTTCCCGACTACATGGCGGCCGTCCCACTCGATCCACATGCCCCAACGAATGAACTGCACTATCTCGTGCAGGGTGAAGACGCCTACGTCCTTTACAGCGTCGGCCACGACGGTTACGACGACGGCGGCCTCACGGAAGACAGCGACATCACCTTCCGCGTCCGCATGCCGGTTCCAGAGTGGTTGCAGGTGGAAGAGGCCGCGGAACCAGAATCGACGCCGGATCCCGCGATTATTTCTCCGGTGCAATGACGACGACCTCCCCCAATTCCTCGACTCGCAAGCGTAACAAGTGGGGCAGGATCTGGCTCTATGCGCTGTTGCTGACATTCGTCCTGTTGATCGGCCTTTCCATTTGGCTGACGGTTGCGGGGAATCCGAAGGACCAGTTTCGAATCTCACCCGAAACAACGGTTCTTGTAGAGCCGCTGACGGCCGACGGCCTCGTCGACTACGCCGAGGCGATTCGCCGTCGCAACCGTGAGGAAGTTCCCCCGGAACAAAACGCCGCCCGGCTGCTGCTCGCAGCGATCGGGCCACAGGCGTTCAACAACGACGAAGAGGCCCGGCAGGCGTATGAGCAGTTGGAGATGGAGCCGTTGCCGGAAGTGGAGGAGAGCCGGTATCGCGCTTCCCACTACGAATTCATCAAGAAGTTGTGCACGGAATCTGCAATCGGTCGCGAGAGGTTTCGCTTCATCACGGATGGCCAAATCTCGTATTGCCTACGCTATCCATGGTCGACTGACGATGCACCCGAAATCGCGGCTTGGATCGCAGCGAATGAGGTGCCATTGGAGAAAGTGCACGCGGCGTCGCGGCTGCCGCACTGCCGCAATCCGGTGTACGACTCGAATGTACCACTTCTCACAATGATGCTGCCTTCCGTGCAGACAAGCAGGGATCATGTCCACTCTGCTGCCCGATGTGAACATGGCACTCGGCGGGCATGTGGGTATGATGCGGCATCACGGACGATTCGTGACTTCTCAATCCTGCCCATGTCTGCCATCAGATTGCCCACCGAGCCGCCCGAACTGCAGCAGGCAGAGATTGCGGCCTTTCGGGCGATGACGTTGACGGAGCGCGGCCATTTGCTCGCGCTGGCCTGCCGTGCCGCCGCCCGCTTGAACCGCAGCCGTATCGCTGCCGGCCTGCCCGAGCCGCAACCTGAGCCATGGCCCGAATCGACGTGGCGTTTCCTTGCCGAGCAGACGGCCCATGCCAGAACGTGACCCGCATCATGACGTTGTCGATGTCGCTCGGCATTTGTCCGCGGAGTTGCAGCGTCGCGGCCACGAGTACGCCCTGGGCGGAGCCATCGCATTGGGTTATTGGTCCACGCCTCGCGGTACCCTGGATGTTAACCTGACGTTGTTCCTCTCTCCGGACAAACCGGGCGCGGTCGTCAAGTTGCTGCAAGACATCGGCTGCGAGGTCGATACTGCTGAAGCATCGGCCTTTATCGAGGAGCATGGCTTCTGCCGCGCGACGTTCGACAGGTTTCGCGTGGATGTCTTCCTGCCGATCACTCCATTCTATGATGTCGCGCGGGACCGGCGGAAATGTGTTGATCTTGAAGGTCAACCGGTGATGATCTGGGATGCAGAGACCCTGGCGGTGTTCAAGATGATGTTTTTTCGAGAGAAGGACTTC
>JANNSB010000301.1:0-7908 GCA_031402175.1 Planctomycetaceae bacterium | reverse complement strand
GCCCTGACGTAGTAGTCGGCTGTTGACGGTACGAACAGATACCCGAGTTCTCCGACCCAGCGGAACGGCACCGCCAGCGAAGGGGCGGAACCCACCAGGTTGCCCCAGGCATCGTAGAGCAGACTCTCGGCGACGGCCTCCGCAGAGTCGGTCAGCAGCCGCGTCGAGCCCAGCGCGTCGAACACGTAGTAATGCGTGGCACCCGACTTCCGCTGGGAGATCAGGTTCCCATAGGTCCGGGGCGCATTGGTGTACGTGGCCTGGGTGACGTTCGAGGCGTCCGTCTCCTGCAGGTAGTTCTGCTGGTCCCATACGTACTTGGCGGTGTCGGACGCTGTCTGCTGCTTGACCCGCTTCCCATCCGGGTCGTAGGCCATCGTCTCCCTGGTCCCCGAGGGGTTGAGGACTCCGGTGAGCTTGTTCTCATAGTCCCACACGCTGGTGGTCCGCTGGCCGGCGGGCGTCAGCGTCACCTGCTGGTTGCCGTCGGCGTCGAATGTGTAGGTGGTCCTTCCCGAGCCGTCCTGGGTCCACCGCAGTTGGTTGGCATCGTCGTAGCTGGAGGTGGTGCGGGCGCCGTCCAGGTTCTTCAGGAGGCGGTTCCCCCGGTTGTCATACGTGAACGTGTTCCGGTAGGCGTTGGCCCCGGTGCGGTGCTCCCCGGTGAGCTGGTAGGCGGGGTCGTAGCTCCAGGTGGTGCGGGCGGTGCTCACCCCCGACTCCGCCATCGCCAAGCGGTTACCCGCCTTGTCGTACTTGTACTCGTACTTCGCCTGCACCGAGGCATCGCTCTTGAGCTGCGCCACCGCAGTGAGGCGGTTGGCCAGGTCGTAGCTGAACGAGGTGCGGCTGCCGTTGGCCAGTTTCTTCACCGTCCGGCGGCCGGCGTTGTCGTAGGCGAACGTCGTTCGCTGAGCCTGCGGGTTGATGACCTGCGTCAGCCGCTTCAGGCTGTCGTACGTGTAGCTGAACCGCCCCCCGTCCGGGTCGATCAGCAGCGAACGCTGACCGGTGGAACTGTAGCGGTACTGGATGCGCTTCTTCGTACCCATAGCAAAACTCCGTCAATGAGAAGGGCGTCGTGCCGAGCGAAAGGAGTGCAGCACTCCCGTGGTAGAAAGGCACCGCAGATTGAGCCGGAGGGATCAATTCAATTTACCAAACGCATGCGCGAGTGCAAGACAAATCTGTCATGCAGATTGATTCATGCGTCGCGTAGCCGGGGTGCACTGTGAAACTGGATTCCCTGAACGTTATGGGGGCCTTAGAAGCGGAGTGAAATCCGGCGATTTGCACCGACGGATCAACTGTTGAAACCCGCCTCCATTCAGCGGATACTGTTTGATGGAGACTTTCAGCAGCGTACCGGCGTGACGCCGTCGCGTTCTGAGTCTTGGCGGTTCGGTCAGCACCAATCTTCACGCATCCCATGTCGACGAATTCCCCGATCACGCACGCGGTGGGCATCGACTTGGGGACGACGTACTCCTGCATTTCCTATCTCAATCCGCAGGGCGAGCCGGTCACGCTGCCCAATGCGGAAGGGGAGTTCTGCACGCCGTCGGTCGTGTTGTTCGACGGCGATGAAGTCGTGGTGGGGACCGAGGCTCTGCGGAATTCGGTGTCGCAGCCGGAGCGGGTGGTCGAGAACGCCAAACGCTTCATGGGGGATGCGAACAAGTTCTGGATGATCGACGGCAGGGTCTATCGGCCGCACGAAATCGCCTCGCTCGTCCTCCGCAAGCTGCTCGAGGCCGCAGCCCAGCGGCTGGGACCGATCAAGCATGCGGTCATCACGGTGCCGGCACAATTCAGCGAAGCACAACGGCAGGCGACGATCGCCGCGGGGAAACTGGCGGGGCTGGAGCGGATCGACATCATCAACGAACCGGTGGCGGCCGCGCTGTGCCACGTGCTCGGCGAGGGGAACTGGTTCGCGGAACTCGCCAACGACCAGTTGGTGATGGTCTTCGACCTGGGGGGCGGCACATTCGATCTGTCGCTGGTGCAGTACAACAAGGACTCGGTCAAGGTCGTGGCCAGTGGCGGCGACCTGCACCTCGGCGGCATCGACTGGAACAAAGCCCTCGCCAAGTACGCCTGCGACCAGTTCTCCAAGGTCTCGCGGGATGACCCGCGCACCGACCGCGAAACGATGCAGGCTCTGGCGATAGAGGTCGAGCAGACAAAACGCAGCCTGAGCGTGCGCCCCAGGGCAAGCATCACTCTGGCGCATGCCGGCAAACGAAAGCTGTTCCCCATCGATCAGGACTTCTTCGAGGTCTTGACCTCCGACCTGGTGAAGCGCTGCCGCGAGATCACGACCGGACTGCTCAAGGAACGCAAGTTGGGCTGGCATGGGATTCACGCCGTGCTCGTGACCGGCGGCGCCACGCGGATGCCCATGATCCGCAAGATGCTCAAACAGATCAGCGGCAGTACGCTGAACGACTCGCTCTCGCCCGATCAGTCGATCGCTCACGGAGCGGCGTTCTACGCCGGCATGCTGCTTACCGGGAACAAGTTCGCGGCGTCGTCGCTCAATGCGGCGGCCACAGCCCGACTGGCGCGGGTCAAACAGCAGAGCGTGAACGCCCGCGCACTGGGCATCATCGTTCGAGATTCCGCGACCGGAACGAAGTTGCCGCACTACTTGTTGCCGAAGGATTCAGCACTGCCGGCGGCGTTTCGGCAGCGGTTCGGCACCGTCGTGAAGGACCAGCGTCGAGTGCATTTGAGAATCGTCGAGAGCGGAACGTCTGCGGAAGCCCCGTTCGTAGAGTTAGGTTCGTGCATCGTCGACGACTTGCCGCGCGATCTGCCGGAAGGAACGCCGATCGAAGTGACGATCCGTTACGACGAGCAGGCCTGCGTGCATGTCGAGGCCCGCGAACTGAACAGCGGCAAGACGGCCCGTACTTCGATCATTCGGGAAGAGAACCTGCAGGTGAAGGCGGCGGAAGATGTCGGTCCCGTGGGCGAGTCTTCTGCGGCGCCGGCGACCAGGGAAGTTGCCCCCAAGATTCAGGAAATGGGACTCAAGTCGACGTTTAGACCGTCGGACTCGGGCATACAGCTTAAGCCGCAGCGGCCGCGAGTTCCCACTCAAGCAGGCAAGACGCAGTTACCAACGGTTCCGGCATCGAAGCAATTGGCCCCTGGTCGGCGCAGTCTCGACGATGCCGAGCAACCGGTTCCGCTGTGCAACACCTGTGGTGAGCCGCTGAATCACAAGGGGCAATGTGTCTCGTGCAAGCCGACGACTCCGGGCGGTGCAGCGAAGCCAGCGCAACCAGTATCGGCTCCGGGCCGCATTGACACTACGAAGGCAGCGAAGCCAGGCGTTGCGACCAACGACCGACAAGGCAAAGCTCCGCAGCGGCAATCCAGCAGCCAAGTGGTGCAGCGTCCGATATCATCGGCCGCCACTCGTACAAAATCGCTTCCTCCACGGTCGCAAGCGAAGCCGCAGCATCCGACTGCGCCACCGGTCGATGATGCCGAGATCATCGATCTGACCCCTTCGAGCGGCTCGGTGCCGATCGCAGGTCCGCCGGTCGCCTCACCTGTGAAGAAGAAAGTGCGTAAGCCCGTCCCGCCCAAGCAGACGGCGGAGTCGGTCGATCCGGTCGTCCAGGCGGGAGAGGATGAATTCTGGAACTGGGCCGGCCCGAAATGACGCCGGCGGCGCGCTGTCGAGATGGGGTCAGACGGCCTGTCCGTCCGCAAGTTTTCCGATGGAGTTGCCTTACGGGCAGTTCGCGGAGAGAATCACTAGAGCGGGGTACTGCGTCCCCTTCAACCCTTTGGAACATACATGGCGACAGTCGAACAGCTCAACGAGCTGCATCGCTTACATCAGGCACTGCACGAAATCGAAGAAGCCTTGACTCGCGGACCCCGGCAGGTTCGGGCGCGAGATCAGCTTGTCAAGAACCTCGAAAAGGACATCGAAGACAAAAAGAACCTCATCAAGGAAACTCGCGCCCTGGCCGACAGGAAGGGTCTCGATCTGAAGACCAAAGAGGTTCACCTGCAGGATCTGACCGCCAAGCTCAATCAGGCGACTTCGAATCGCGAATACGACATCCTGAACGGTCAAATCGAGGCCGACACCGTCGCCAAGAGCGTGCTCGAAGACGAGATCATCGAACAGTTGGACAAGGTTGACCGCCTTCGCACGGAAGTCGCCGAGGCCGAGAAACTCAAGCAGCAGCGGAACACCGACCGCGACGCCTTCGCCGCCAAGTTCGAGAAAGAGTCCGTCGGCTTGCGTGAACGCAGCACCGGGCTGTCCAAGCACATCGGGCAGGCGGAAAGCTTCCTTAGCGGGGATAAGGCTCTGCGTTATCGCCGGCTGGTCGAGTCGTATGGCGGGCATGACTCGATGGCGTCGATCGAAGAGAACGCCTGTTCGCATTGCCGCGTGACGATTACGTCGCAGCACCGAATGCAACTGAGATTGGGTGAGATCCTGTTTTGCAGTTCGTGCGGCCGACTGTTGTATGCGCCGTTGTCGAAGGGTTGAATCGGGTGTGATGTCGAGGAGCCTGAGAGTGCGTTGGTCCACGAAAAGGTATGTCCTCGCCGCCCTGACGGCCCTTTACCTTCTGTCGGGAATCTCGACTGCTATCGCCGACGATGGTCGCCCCAACGTGCTGCTTATCATCGGGGACGATCAGGCGTGGACCGACTTCGGATGCATGGGGCACGACACCATTCGCACGCCGCACATCGACCGGCTCGCCGCGGAGAGCGCGCTGTTCCAGCGAGGTTATGTCCCTGACAGTCTCTGCCGGCCGAGTCTGGCGACGATCGTCACGGGGCTCTATCCGCATCAGCATCGCATCACCGGGAACGATCCGCGTCATGTGGTGATTCCGGGCGTTCCGACATCGCAGAATCCCGAGTACCTGCGACTCGAGGCCGAGTACGAGCAGCACATCACTCGCGTACCGACGTTGCCGCGAGTCTTGAGTGAAGCAGGATATCTGAGCTTTCAATCCGGCAAGTGGTGGGAAGCCGACTACTCGTACGGAGGCTTCACCCACGGCATGACGCACGGCGACCCCGCGCGCGGCGGCAGGCATGGTGATGAGGGCCTGACCATCGGCCGCGAAGGTTTGCAGCCGATCTATGACTTCTGGGA
The DNA here is from genome assembly GCA_031402175.1 of Planctomycetaceae bacterium. Lineage (GTDB taxonomy): Bacteria > Planctomycetota > Planctomycetia > Planctomycetales > Planctomycetaceae > JANNSB01. The sequence continues at coordinate 2,759 of JANNSB010000301.1, read as the reverse complement.
TGACGCGGGCGAAGAGCCGTGGTTTGTGTGGTATGCGCCCTTCCTGCCGCATTCGCCACATAATCCGCCGGAGAGGTTGCTCGAACGGTACTTGGCCGAAGGCAAGTCGCTGCATGTGGCCCGTTATCAGGCGATGTGCGAGTGGTTCGATGAGACGTGCGGCGAGTTATTAGCCACGCTCGATGCCCGAGGCATGGGGGACGACACTCTGGTTCTGTTCGTCACCGATAACGGTTGGATTCAGGATCCCGATTCGCCCCGTTACGCACCGAGGAGCAAACGCTCGCCATACGACGGCGGGATCCGCACGCCGATCATGGTCCGCTGGCGCGGCATGGTCGAGCCGGCGGTCTACGACGACACGCTCGTCAGCAGCATCGACTTGGCCCCCACGGTCTACGCGGCGGCAGGCGTCGATCCGGGCGTCGAGTTGCCAGGCGTCGACCTGGTCGAAATGGCTGCGAACGGCGGCAATCTCGGTCGCGAGGCTGTCTACGGAGCGATCTTTGAACACGATGTGGCTGAAATCGATGATCCGTCACAAAGCTTGATGTACCGCTGGTGCATTCGTGACGAATGGAAGCTCATCCTGCCCGCCGATGCCTCATCCCCGCTGGAGTTGTATCAACTGGCGGATGATCCCTTCGAGGAGGTCAATCTCGCCTCCCAGAGCGGTGATCTCGTGAGCGAACTGTCGGCCGAACTCGACGCCTGGTGGGACGGACATTGAGCACGATGCGCGACGCCACCTTTAGGCGGGAAGATCATGGGAGTTGGATCGAGTGGCTGAACCGCGAGACGCATCGAGTCTGACGATCGTCTTCGCCGGTGGCGGCTCGGGAGGACATCTGTTTCCCGCCCTCGCGGTCGATGCGGCCATTCGCGAGGCGTGTCCATCGGCGTGGATCAAGTACTTTTGCTCCGATCGCAAGATCGACGCTGCTATCCTCGACCGGGCTGGCGCGGACTACGAGACCATTCCCAGCGAGTCGTCGGCACACTGGCGAAGGCCCTGGCGCGTGGTGCTGCGCAACTGGCGTGGTTATCGACAGGCGAAGGGACGCCTGAAGGAACTGCAGGCCGATTGCGTGATCGGCTGCGGCGGATTTGCCAGCGTGCCGACGGTGTTGGCCGCCCGCGCGCTCGGCATCCCGATCGTGCTGCTGGAACAAAACGTCACGCCGGGACGAGCGACCCGCTGGCTGGCCCGCCATGCCGACGCCATCTGCGTCTCGTGCAAAGACACATTGGAACTGCTCGCTAAAGAGGCTCACAGAGTCGAAGTGACCGGGAATCCGGTGAGGCCGGCCATTGTGCGGCTGCGAGAGTCCCTCCCGATCGCGACACTCAGTGCGAAACAGCTATTGATTCTGGGCGGCAGCCTCGGTTCAAGCACATTGAATGCCCAAGTGGCGCCCGTTCTCGCGTCGTTGCGAGATGAATTGGCCGGCTGGAGCGTCGTGCATCAAGCGGGCGCGGAAAGTGTCGAATCGCTATCGGTTCAATATAGAACGGCCGGCCTCCACGCCCGCGTCGTTCCATTTCTGGAGTCGATCGAGCAGGAGTACGTCCGCAGCAGTCTCGTGATCTGCCGTGCGGGGGCGACGACGCTGTGGGAGCTGGCTTGCCTGGGGCTGCCGGCGATTCTCATTCCATTCACGGGAGCGAAGGACGACCATCAGTCGCATAATGCCCGCTGGTTCGCCGACCGCGCGGCGGCGGAACTGGTCGACGCGATGGATGCCGCTCAGTCGCTGGAGGAACGCTTGAGAAAACTGTTGGCATCAGTGGATGAACGCACACGCATCGCCGCTGCCATGCATGCGCTGGGCAAGCCTGACGCCGCCGGCGACATCGCCGAACATCTGCTGAACAAGGTCTTGCCCGATCACTCGTTGCGGTCGCGGCCGCGGAAGTAGACCTTCATCGGGACTTCGCGAAAGGGGAGTTCCTCGCGCAGCACGCCCAACAGATAGCGCTTCCAAGTGTCGTCGAACAGTCTCGGGTCGTTCACCTTGATGACGATCGTGGGGGGCGCGGTCGCCACTTGCGTTGTGAAATAGATTCTCGGCTGCCGGTTGCGTCGCGGGGGCGGTGGGTTCTTCTTGACCGCTGCCTCCACGACCTTGTTGAGTCTGCCCGTCGTCACGCGCTCCTGCGACTGCTTGAAAATCGTCTGCGCCAAATTGATGATCCGCTTGACGTTCTTGCCCGTCTTGGCGGTGAGAAACGCGATCGGCACATGCCGCATGCTGCCGAACGAAACGATCAGATACTTGCCCCAGCGTTCGACGGTCATCTTCTCATCAAGTCCCAGATCCCATTTGTTCACCACGAAGATGCAGGGCTTCGCCTGATCTTGAATATACTCGACGAGTTGCTGGTCGACTTGAGAGATCGTCTCGGTCGCGTCGAAGAACATCAGCACCACGTCGGCCCGGCGAATGCTCTTCTGAGCGCGAACCAGTCCGTAGAATTCGATATCCTGCTTGACGCTCTTCTTCTTCCGAACGCCCGGCGTATCGATGGCGACGAACGTCTTTTCGTCCAGCGTGAAGTGGATATCGATGCTGTCGCGAGTGGTGCCGGGAACCTCGGAAACAATCACTCGCTCTTCCTCGGCGAGCGTATTGATGAATGTGCTCTTGCCGACGTTCCGCCGGCCGACGATCGCCAGCTTGAGCTGCGGGATCTCGGCCAATTCCGCCCCGTCGGCCGCTTCCGACGTATCCGCGGGCGGAAGGAGTTCGACGATCTGC
>JANNSB010000300.1:0-10775 GCA_031402175.1 Planctomycetaceae bacterium | reverse complement strand
CAGCAAGGCCAGCAGTTCGGCGACTCGGGCCTGCTGCGAACTGCCTGATTCAACGAGCGGTGACAGGGACTCGGCCAGCCAGGTGACGCCGTCGACGCTGTTTTGTTGTCGATACAGTTCGAGCAGTTCGACCCCGGCGGCATCGGACAATTCCTGATCCTGAAGCCTGAGTCCGCGTTGCATGGAGTCGAGCAGAAGTCGCTCGCGCAGCAGCGGGTCGAGAATCGGGTCGAAAGAGTTCACTCGAGCAATGATCTGGCGGTCGACGTCGGGATTGCCGGCCATCATCAGCACGACATCTCGCAGCAAGCGCGGAGACTCGGTTGTCGCGAGGAGTTCAGCGACGCGCGAATCAAGCTGCGGTCGTTCGGCGTCGCTGGCCTGATTCCGTACCCGCGCGAGCCATGCGGTGAGCCAGCGGTCGGAGCGCACCCTGCGGCCGTCGGAAATCAGTTCCTCGATCTCCACCGGTTGTTCGTCGGCGAGTTTCAGCAGTTGCTCGAATGCGGCTGCGTGTTCGCCGTGCGACTCGAGAGCCGCGACGTAGGTCTTCGAGAACTCCCGCAGGCGGTCGGGATCGTCGATCAGGTCGGCGACTTCGGAGGCGCGCTCGCGATAAGCCTCGAAATCCGAGCGCAATCCCTCCGCAATCTGATGGGCGAGCAAGTTGCGCGCGTGCCGATCGCCGGCATCCACCGGCAACGCGAGGTCGGCGAGTCCCCGTTCGATGTCGTTCTGATGCAGCCGCATTTCGCCGCGCATGCGCAGGGCGTCGATCGACATCGGGTCGGCGGCGAGTTCATCGGCGATCTGGGTCTCCACTTCGCTCAACGACGACAGTCCCATGATCTCCAGCGGCGTGACCATGACGAGCCGGTCGCCGAGTGCCATCAGGTTCCCGGTGTCGGCCTCTTCCGGCAGCGGCGATCTCGCGAGCACGCGGCCCGACGGAATATCGATCGTCACGATCTCTCGCGTCGAAAGCGGCAGATGGAAGACCTGTCCCGACTGCACGCCGCGACCTGCGGGAGCAGGCAGGCGAACTGGTTCCGGCCAGGCGTCGTCGCCGGTCGCGATCTCAACCGCCTGGACGCCGTCTTGACCGACAATCAGCACCTTGCCCTCGTAAACCGCGCCGAGAAACCACGACTGCCCGCGCGGCCTGACCCACGACAGCGTCCCGTCCACGAGATCGAAGCAGTACAGTTCTCGCGAATCGAACGGCGTGTAGAGCACGTGCCGCCCGTCGATCATCGGCACCGAGTCGAGCCAGCGTTCGTGAGTCAACAGCCGCTCTAGAGAAATGCTCGACATGCCCTGCGCCGCCATGCGCCGCGCCAGCAGCGGATCGGACGGAGTGATCGATGACGGAGCCTGATACTCGACCACCCATTGCACCGAATGAGTGATGACGTCGACACCGATGAGCGTGCCGTCCCCCGTCGGGCAGACGAGAATCTGCCCGGAGAGGACGGGACTGAGTCCCGCCCAGCGGCGATCGTGGTCGTAGCTTATCCCCTGATACGGTTGTGCGAGCGGCAGCGACCATAACGGCGAACCCGACGCGGCATCGAGCACGTAGAGTCCGACTTCGCCGCGATCTTCGGCCAGACAAAACAGTCTGCCGTCGGCGGGGAGCGGTGGTCCCAGAAAGTAGAGCCCCTCCAGCTTGCCGGCCTCGACGAGTTCCATCTCGGGAGCGAAGGCATCCACCACGCCGTCGCGCTCGCCACCGGCTTCCCAGAGGAACTCTCCCTCGTCGGCTGTGAAGGCCATTAGCCGGTTGTAGTCGCAGGGCAGCAGCGGATGCCGGTTGTTCACGATGATGCCCGCATGCGCCGGATTGCCGGCCACCATGCCGCCATCACGAATCGCATAGACCCGCGTGCCATCGGTCGACAGCGTGCCCTTCGTAAGGTCGCGCCACGCCTGCTGACCCAGAAACAGTTCGGCCAGCGGCTGGAACTGAGCCGCATCGGGTTCGTACTGATCCCCCGAAAACAGCTTGCCGAACGCCTTGTCGACCTCTGCCGACAGCCACATCAGTTCTCCGGTGGCCGCATCGACGGCCCAGGTATTGCTATAGGAATTGAGTATGACCAGGTTGCCGACTCCGATCGGCTGCAGAACCGGAATGAGCTGTCGTTCGCTCTCGATCGTCATCCGCCGCACGAACCCGGCGAGAATCTGCTGCACTTCTTCGGTGCGCCCGGGGAAGAAGAGCACCTCGTGCTCGATGGTCGGCGAGGTCCAGGCGATGTCGCCGAGTGGACAGATCGGCGCGCTGCGCGATGACTGTGTCAGCGGCGACTGGCGAAACGTGAGCCATTCGGTCGACTGGGGATGGGCCGTCCAGCGCGTGCCGGCGGCGAGCGACGACTCGATGTCGTCGATGCCGAGCCGCTCGGAGATAGAGGCGACTCGCTCGCTCTCGCCGACGATGTGCCAACACTGGGCCGCCATCAGCAGGAGATCCCGCGAGTTCATCGCCGAGGGATGGTCGGCCGCCTGTTCCAGATACCGAGCGCCGCCGATGAGATCACCTTGATCGATGAGCGCCACGGCAAGCGCCTGGCAGGCGATCAGGCCGTGACGGGTGAAATAATACCTGCGGACGGCTTCCTCCAGCGGAGTCGACGTGCCGCTTTCGACGGCCTGTTCGACGAGCCGGACCGCTTCACTGTCGTAGCGCCGGATGTAGGCTTCGCGATTGTCGGCGGAGAGATCGCGAAAGATCTGGTGCAGCCGTTCGCGAAGGGTTTCTCCGTTCGGCAGAAACGTATCGGAAGGTTCGTCCCAGAGAGACTGCAGGGCCTCAAGCGCTTCGAGCGAGCGTTCGGTTTCGAGCAGTTGCTCGGCATCATACAGGGCGAAGGCAAGTTCGCGGTCGCTGGGGAGCCTGCGGCCGGCCGTGGCCGGCGTGGGGTTGGAGAAGATGTCCTGTGCGACCGCAGCCGGCGCGACGACAAGCAGAGCCAGCGCGGTCAGAGGGAGCAGACGAGAAACAGTGACCCTGAAGCCAAAATGCATCGGTAGCCTCCCTGTCGCGGCCGAAGGGCGGAGGAGTTGCTCCCGCGCCGCCTCGGCGGCATCTCAAGAATTGTACCGATCCAGCGCGGTCAGTGCTGCATCAATGTTGGAACAGGAACTCCTTCGAGTTCAGTATCGCCCAGCCCACGTCTTCGAGGGCCAACCTGCGGTCCATCGAACCGGTGATGTGTTCCTGTGAGATGCGCAGTTCCTCTGCCGAGGGGTCGCGGCACAGGCCGGACCGATACAGCGTGGTGATGATCTCCTGATCGGTGTTGCCGGCGGTGATCATCCGCGCGATGCGGCCGTTGTCGTCCCGCAGCTTGTTGTGCACGACGGGACCGTTGATCATCTGCAGGGCCTGCGACAGATTCGATTCATCACTGCGCTCGCATTCGCACGCCATCTCGCGCTGCGGCTGGCCAAACACCTTGAGGAAGTAGTTGTCGGTCGGGGGCTCGAACAGTTGCGTCGCCCGCGTTCCCATCGGCACGCCGGCAAAGGCCTCGGGCACGTCGGTCACGGTGCAGATCGCGTCGAGCAACTGCTCGGCCGACAGCATGCGGGTGCGGGCGTGCGAGAAGTAGAGTTCATCCTCGACGTTCAACTCGTTGGTGCGGGCGCTGCGCTGATACGTGTGGCTCGTCATGATTTCGCGAATCAGCCATTTGCGGGAGTACCCGTGTTCGACGAACTGCACGGCCAGTTCATCCAGGAGGGCCGCATTCGTCGGCGGGTTCGAATCGCGGAAGTCGTCCACCGGATCGACGATGCCGCGACCCAGCAGATGGCCCCACACGCGATTGGCGAGAGCCCTGGCGAAGAACGGATTGCCGGGAGCGGTGAGCCATTCGGCGAACACTTCGCGGCGGTCGACATCGCCGGCGACCTCGACATCGCCTTCCAGCAGCAGATGCACCGGCATCGTACGGCCCGTGCGGGGTTGCGTCACTTCGCCGCTTTCCTGCACGAAGATGATTTCATCCTCGGCAGTCACACCCGGCTTGCGGCCGATGCGGGCGAACGCTGCGGCGATGCCGTAGTAGTTGTCCTGAGACCAGCGTTCGAAGGGGTGGTTGTGGCACTTCGCACACTGAATACGAATTCCCAGGAAGAGCTGTGCCGTCGTTTCCGTGGCATCAGTCGGTTCGCGGCTGGCCCGCCAGTAGGCGGCGGCCGGATTCTCGTACACGCTGCCGCTCGCCGTGAGGAGTTCCATCGCGAACTCATCCATCGGCTGATCGTTCAGTACGCCGTCGTAGAGCCAGCTATGAAACTTCGCGACGCCCAGGGGCGTGAGTTTGCCGCTGTTGGCACGCAGCACGTCGGCCCACTTGAGGGTCCAGAACGAGGCATAGTCGCGCGAGTCCAGCAGGCGATCGACGAGGTGCGTGCGTTTTTCGATTGAGGGGACATTCATGAACTCTTCGGTCTCGGTCAGCGTCGGCAGACGTCCCGTGAGATCGAGGAACGCGCGCCGCAGAAACTCGGCATCGCTGCAGACATCCGATGGGAGGATCTGCAACTGTTCGAGCTTCTCGTTCACCAGTCCATCGATGAAGTTGTATTCGGGCGGATGCGTCCAGGCGAAGCCTTCGATGTCTTCGATGAACGTGAAGTAGCTGGTGCCCATCTTGTCGAGAATCCGCGCGAGAATCGCGGTTTCGCCGCGCCCGGCCTGCTCGACCAGTCCCAGCGTCGAGACAGTGGCGACCGTCTCAGCGGACGAACTGAACACGGTGAGTGCGGTCACATCCCGCACGCTGCCGTCACTGAAAAAGCCCTGCACCATCAGTTGCTGGCGGTCGGCATCGTTGTGCAGCACGCGCTGCTTGGGGAAGACCTCGATGCGATCCAGCGTCGGGGCATCGGCCGCGTCAAGCTGCATGCCTTCGGCAATCCATTCCCTGATCGCGACATGGGCGGCGTCTCCTTCGAACAATCGACGGCCGCCGCCGTGAGCGACTTCCATCAATGGCTTGCGCAGAATCAACGACGAATCCGGATCGAGGATGTTGGTGCGGCGGCCGTAGTACTCGGTGCGGAGCGTGAGCACATCCAGTGTCGGGTCGAACGCCCTGAGCGACAAGCGAAACCCACCCTTGCCCGATGGTGAACCGTGACAAGCCCCCATGTTGCAGCCCGCCTTGGTGAGGGCGGCCAGCGTCTCGGTGTAGAAACTGATGGGCCGCGCGGCGGTCGCAGATGTGACCGTCACACTGGAGGCGGAAGTCAAGGTGCCCAGTTGGGCATGCAGGAGGGTCGCGCCATCCCCAGCGGGATGAGCGATGCTGCCGTCGAGCGTCACCAGGGCGGCGTTGTCGGCGACCCAGGTCACGTCATCGGTCACGTCGCGATGCTCGCCGTTCGCCAGGGTGGCTGTTACCACGAGTTGCTGGCTCGACCGGCTGCCGTTGAGGGTGAAGTCGGCGGGAAAGACCTCGATGCTCGCAATCGGGGCATCGTCGGCGTGCGCCGTCGTCGAGTGGCTCGCGGCGAGGCCAATGGTCAGCGTCATACCGACGCCAAGCATCGCAAACATTCGAGAGCGAGAACTGTGTCGCATGTTCGTCATGAATCCATCCCTCGTTGGTAAGCACTCAAAAATGGTCTGAGTGGGACTTGTTATATCATTGCACGGTAATCGCGGGGAGTACGAGTGCAGCCTTTAAATTGGCATTTTCCACTCCCGTCGCATTGATCGTAATCTCTCCAGCCGCCCCCTGAGCCGCATCGCCGGCCGCCTGCAGGACGATTTCTCCCACACTGGCGCCAGCCGGAATGATGACTTCCGCGGCTGTGACCCCTGCCGGCAGCTTGTCGAGTGTGAGCCGAATCTCCCCGCCGAACGCAGGATTGCGGGTGATCGTCACCGGCACGCTGAGTTGCCCGCCCAGCGCCAACGACGAGGCTGCGAGCGGAGTGCTGAGTGTCATCGGCTCGTCGATTCGCAACGTGATGCCGGGGGTCGCGATGATGGTGTTCACATTGTCTTTTGCATGCGTCCCCTGAATGACCACGGTGTATGGTCCGATGGCGACATCGGGCGTCGCGGAGATCGCGAGCGTCACTTCGTTCGTGCCAGGTTCGATGTTCTTGATTTCGAACGTCACGCCTGCCGGCAACGGATCGGCCTCGGGCACGAAGGCGAGAGTGATCGCCTGGTCCTGTCCTTCGCCACGCACCGCCGTGACTTTGACGGTCGTCGACAGCTCACGTCCGAACACGATCTCGGCGGGTTCGAACGCGAGTCGCAGCGGTTGAGTCGGCGCGACGGCGACTGCGGCCTGCTGTTCCAGATGGGGCGGCAGAATCGTGACGTTGCTCCAGCGGGTGCGAATCACTCCCGCCATCGACGCCCTGCGTTCGACGATTTGACCATTGATGTCGGCCCGTCCCACGATGTGGATCGGGGTCATCACTCCGCCGCTCGCGGTGTCGGCAGCCGTCAGCGTTAACGCCGCGATGGCGCGGTTAGGACCGATCCAGGTGGGCTGGCAGGTGATGCCTTCCGGGAGTCCGATGCAAGCGACTTCAATCGGGCCGCCGTAATCGAGACGCTCGGCAGAGACGTTCACCCGCGCGACTCCGCCCGCGGGGATGTTGATCGTGTCGGTATCAGCCGTGAGGTTGAATCTCGGCTGCCAGGGAGTGACCGCGACACGATAGGCATAAGCCGACCCGCCGTGACGATGCAGATCGCTGACTTTCAGAACGTAGTTGCCATCGGCCGGGAAGGTGTAGTCGAGCCGGCCTTCTTCGACGCCGTTGTCTTCGGCGCTGGCGACAACGCCGCCAGCGCTGTCGAGCAGTTGCAGCTTGAGATCGACGGGCGATCCGCGACGACGGGCGACTCCTTCAAACAGAAACCGCTGACCAGACGTGGCGCTCAGTCGATAACAGTCGACATCGCCCGGCGTTGCGAAGCGACCATTCAGTCCACTTCCCAACACAGACGGATTCGCCTGTGCCGGCGTATCATTCGGTTCCTGCTCGATGGACTCCGGTGAGTTCGAGATCTCAACGGGCGCGAATCCCGCCGACGTTCCCTGAAAGCTTCGCGTGTTCGCGAAGAGCCAGCCGCTCGCACCGGCGGGTACATTCAGAAACGCAGGATCGGCCATGTCGATGGAGACGCCGGCGAAATCGACCCGCGTCTCGACGCCGCTCGCCACCGCCATCGGATAAGCCGTGTTGACGGCGGGGAAGTCTCCGATCCGCATGCGATAGAAGTGATTGCCTCCGCCGCTGTAGCGGATGTCGCGCACTTCGATGATGTATTCGCCGGGCTCCACGAACTCGTGACTGATCTGGGCGTCGGTGCTCAGGCCGCGGGCGTCGTCGCAATAGGCGAGTTCGCGCCCCCGGCTGTCGTAGAGAAAGATGATGGAATCGAGCGGCGACCCGAGCCTGCGGGCAAAGACTTCGATCGTCAACGTCTGCGGAGTGTCGATCGAGAAGCGGTAGAAATCACGAGTCAGGTTGTCGACATAGCCATCGACGGAGCACGGAGTGGTGATGATTTGCGCCGCTTCGGGCGTGCCGTTGCCGCCGGCGTCTTTCACCGTGGGAAGGTCGTCGACCATGATGGCTGCAACGCCACTGACGCCTCCGGGAGTCGTCACCCGCACTCCATGAATGCCTGGTGCCGCCTCGGCCGGCGTATTGAGTTGAAACACGACGCGGGCCGCGTCTTGTCCGTTGTTCTCGACGTCGGTCGCCAAAGCGGCCTTGTCGCTGAAGGTCGTCCACAACTCGGTCGCGCCGTTCAGGCCCCCGCCGTGAACAATCAGTTGACCGCTCGAACCCGGGGCAACCCCCAGAGGCTCGACGCGGGTGATGGCAGGTTGGCCGAGGGCCGTCGATGTCAGCAGACCACTGCAGACAAATAGGGCCAAGGCGACAGAGGTTACTCTCATGTCGAGGGCGGGATGGTAGGTGGGACGAATGAGGAAGGGCTGACATCAAGCCATCAGCATCCGTCCATGTTAGGTCCGGCGGGGTCAGAGATCAAAGGAAAAGGGGTAAAGGCGCGAACGACTTAGCCCCCGGCGAGCCGCCGGGGGTAGCAAATCTGCGAGATTCAGCACGATTGTCGATCCCCCCGGTCATTGACCGGGGGCTAAATGGCGTGGTCACGTCCACAACTGCGGGATCGTCGTTCCGGGGCAGATTTCCAGCGGGCGGCCCAAATGGTCGGGCAGCGTGAGGTGCGGCGGGATGCCCAGCAGGTGGTGCACACTGGCCATCAGATCGACGGGATGCACCGGGTTGGAGGCAGGGTACGCCGCGTGACGGTCGCTGGCGCCATACACCTGCCCGCCGCGAATGCCGCCGCCGGCCAGCACCGTGCTGAAGCAGTTGGGCCAGTGATCGCGTCCATCGGCCCCCGCACCTGCGTCACTGTTGACCTGACCGATCTTCGGCGTGCGCCCGAACTCGCCGGTCCAGATGACGAGCGTCTCATCGAGCAGCCCGCGCTGGTCGAGATCATCGAGCAACGCCGAGAACGCCTGATCGGTGACGGGCATCAGGCGTTCCTTCAGATCGATGAAGTTGCGCGAATGCGTGTCCCAATAGACCGAGACGTTCTTGATGCCGTCGTTCGGCCAGAAGACGGTGACCAATGGCACGCCATGCTCGATCAGCCTGCGCGCCTGCAGCACCGTCTGTCCATGCGGGTTGCGGCCGTAGCGTTCGCGAACTTCGTCCGGTTCTTGCGTGACGTCGAAGGCTTGCTGACCGATCGTGGAATGCAACAGATCGAAGGCCCGCTGATAGTGATGATCCATCACGTTGAGTTCCGATGGGCCGGTGCCGTGCAGATCCAGCGTTGAGCGTAAATCCGCTCTTTGCGACAGGCGGCGATCGCTCACGCCTTCCTGCAATGTGAGGTCGCCGATCTGATAGTCCTCGTTGTTGGGGTCTTCGTCGATCGTCAGCGGATTGTGCGACGGCCCCAGCCAGCCGGCGAATTGTCCGTGACTCTGCTCCACGAACCGCGGCACATCACCCGGCACGATCGGCCGCATCGATACGAACGGCGGCAGCGGGTCGCGACCGCGTTCGAGTCGAGAGAGGACTGCACCCAGGCTGGGCCAGTCATCATCCATGTTGCCCGATGGGGGCGGAGCCTGTCCCGTGAGCAGGTAATGCGTGGCCGTCAGATGATCGACGTTGGTATGCGTCATCGAGCGGATGATCGCCAGCTTGTCGGTCCGCTGCGACAAGAGCGGGAAGTGTTCGCCGATCTGTATGCCGGGAACAATTGTGTCGATCGGCGAGAACTCGCCGCGTACCTCGGCGGGGGCATCAGGCTTGAGATCCCAGGTCTCCTGCTGAGCCGGCCCGCCCCACATAAAGAGGAGGATGCACCGTTTCGCCCGCCCGAACGTAGGACCGAGTTCGCCTGCCAAAGCTGCAGCATCGGCTCGCGCCCGCAACAGCCCCGGCAAGTGCAGTCCCAGCAGACTGAGACTGCCGGCCTGCAGAATCTTGCGGCGGTTGTAGTAGGTGCCGAGCATGAAGGAGAGGCGCTTGAGTTTGGGAGGATTGTGATACAGATCCATTATGAGTGTACTGCATCGTTCCGATCGACTTCCATAATACTACCGCACGAATCGCTGGCGTCTTGAAAACTCCCGGTGCTGCGCCGTCTCGTTGCGCTTACTGCGTGCGCGGCTCTTATTGGGTATCTTCTCCTACTCACTACCAGCTACCCACTACCCACTTTCTGCTCCATGCCCGCCAACCTCACGCCGCAGTATCAGAAGGCCGAGGCGGAGTATCGGCGGGCGCAGTCGGCTCAAGAGCAGATCGAGTGTCTGGAGCTGATGCTCAAACTCATCCCCAAGCATAAGGGGACCGAGAAGCTGCAGGCCGACCTCAAGACGAAACTCAAGGAGGCCCGCGAAGAGTCCGAGGTCGAAAAGAAGGCCCCCAAGGCCGGCAAGAGTTATCGCTTCCCCAGGCAAGGGGCGGGGACCGTCGTCATCATCGGCGGTCCGAATGCGGGCAAGAGCCAGGTGCTAGCATCATTGACGAGAGCCGAGCCGACGGTTGCGCCGTTCCCCTTCTCGACTCGCGAGCCGTTGCCGGGCATGATGGCCTGGAAGGACGCGCAGGTCCAGCTCATCGACACGCCGCCGATCACCGATACGTTCTTCGAGGCATACATCCTCGGGTTCGTGCGGAGTGCAGATGCCGTCATCCTCTGCATGGACGGCAGCAGCGACGACGGCCCCGAACAAGCCGCCGAGGTGGTGAATCAATTGCGGCAGCGCAAGACCGAACTGGGCGCCGAATCAGGTTTCGTGGACGACGACTTCAGCCGCGTGAGGATCAAGACTCTCTTTGTCGTGACTCACGGCGACGATCCCGATGCCGCGACACGCGTCGAGTTCTTTCGCGAGATGTGTGACGCGCCATTGGAGCCGATGCTGGTCGAATTGACGCGACCGGACTCGGTCGAGACGTTGCGCAAGGCGATCTTCGATTCGCTTTCAGTGATCCGCATCTACACGAAGAAGCCCGGCAAGCCGGCGGAGAAGGTGGATCCGTACACCATACCCGTCGGCGGCACCGTCGAGGATCTGGCGGCCAAGGTGCATCGCGAACTGGCCGACAGCGTCAAGCATGCCCGCATCTGGGGCACGAGCGCTCACGACGGCCAGACCGTCGGCAGAGAACATGTCCTCGCGGACGAAGACGTGGTCGAACTGCACACCTGATGGCGCTGGCACAGT
>JANNSB010000299.1:0-3218 GCA_031402175.1 Planctomycetaceae bacterium | reverse complement strand
CGACCACCCAGTCGGTCTGATAACGGACAACGTATCTGCCTTCACTCTCTGCCAGTTCATGGTCGTAGGCCTCCTCGTGGACTGTCTTCGGAAAGAAGACGCCGGCCGAGATCTCATGCCAATCGGTAATCGTCGATTGGGCGACTTGAAGGCTCTGTTCGCCCTTGACCCTGTAGAGCACGGCGTGCACGGGTATCAGATTTCGCTCCTTGGCCAACCAGATTTCGACGTCAACGTTCACGGTGTCCTCCGCACTTTCCAATTCTCGAGTTTCGATCAGGAGGTGGTGGCAGGCGAGTCCCTCCCACTCTGTCTCGCCGAGGTCGTGAACCGTCACGTCCTCGTATGCCTCGAAGCCGGCGGCCTCCATCGCTTCGCGTCCGCCCAGCCAGACAGAGAGCGGCACGCCGCGTGGGCATGAACGCGTGATCGTCGAATGGGGGCGCAGAAGCCTGGCCCCGCCAAAATCCATCGGATAGGTCATCGTTCGCGGATACTCCCAGACGTGCCCCACCGTACGGCGAGCCGTCTCTGCTCCGGTCGCCGCCCCGGTCACGACCCCTTCGTAGAGCCTGTAGAAGGAGTTTCCATTCCAAAGTCCCGAAGAGATCCCCCGGGAGTCTGACAGCAAGTAGTGAGAGAGCTCGTCGACGTGATAGACCCAACGACGATCTCGCAGGGAATACATGCATCTCCTTTCGTTTACCAAGACATCACTGGTCCCCAGGTCGTCGTTCAAACCTTCTTCTTGCGATCTCTCAAAATGCTGCGTGACGACATACTCCAACTCGTCGTAGTGCGACTCCTGCTGCTGAATGTCGGCGATCAGTGACTCGATCTCGGTGTCATCCGCCTGCAGAAGGGCAGGATGTGCAAACAGCAAGAGACACAGTGAATTGCGAATGTGTCGAGGCATGGCGAGTTGTCCCTGAGGGTTCACGACTGAAATACGTCGATCATGTGCGATCCGTTGGAACATACTGAGTTCTCACGAGATAATTTGCGAACATTGATACGGGCGTTGCCGGAGAGCGTCGTGGCCATGTGGTCACCCATCGGTTGCTGTGTAAAGTGGCAAATCGCCACATAATCCCAACGCACTGCCGATCCAAGTCAAGTTGCGTTTCTTCCCATCTCACCGCGAGTTGTGTTCGATGGTGTGATCTGCTTCTGGATCAATCGCTCCTGATATCGCCACTCTTCCCGCCACATCAATACCTGCACGAGAATCGCGAACGCGGCATAGGGGAGCATCAAGTCCCGCAAGAGCGTCGACTCCCGCCAATACGAGAAGTCGGCCACGTCGCCGAGTTGCCTGCGATAGGCGTTGTAGTTTGCCTGGACTTGAAGGATTTCGCCCTGACGCCCTGCATCCGCATCCACCCATCCCATGTACTTGCGCATCGCGGGAACATGTCCCTGGGCGGCCGCACTCGAGATGTACGCGAAGATGACTTCCGGCTCCCATGTGAAGCCCGGCGCAATGAACAACTCCTGATGCAGATTGCGTTCCTGCATCAACCAATCCGCGTACGCCAGTTGCCAGCGCGGATTCCCGCCCGTCGCGAACTGGTGCACGACAAGTCCCTTCAACTGCGAAACAAAGACCGGAAAGACGAGCAAGGCGATCGCCATCGCGACATGCCGCAATGCGCGGCAGCGGCTATACGTCATCCATGTAAGAATGATTCCGCCGATCAGGATGCCGAGCACCGCGAGCGGAAACAGAACTGGAACGGGCGAAACAGGCATCTCAACGGCGTCTCCGCTTACTCAGATGATGAAGTCCGTCTTCTCGCCCAGGATGCTGTCGACCAGATCCTGCGACAGATCGATCGCCTGCGCGGTCGCTTCATCCATGTCGGTCGGGTTGATGCCGCAGTAGATCGACCAGGGGCCGAGGTGACGCCAGCGGCCGGCGCGTTTCGGCTCTTCGGGCATCACGGGCGTCGTGCAGCGATTGCAGCCGATGGTCGAGTAGCCTTGCGCGTGCAGCGGGTTGACGATCACCTGGTGCTCGTTGATGTAACTATGAAGTTGCTCGTCGGTGGTGTTGGCCAGCGGATTGATGCGGAGCGAGTTCATCTCAGGGTCGACCGCCAGAATCGGGCAGTCGCCGCGCCGTCCGCCGTCCGAGCGGCGCAGACTGCTGATGAGAGCGTCATACTGCCCCTTCACCTTGATCAGCGGCTCCACCTTGCGCATATGGCAGCAGTGCTTCTGGCCCTCGACCGAGAGATACAGAATTCCGTGCTGGGCGGTCTGCTCCTCCATCGTCATTTCGGGGAGCAGCGTGCGGATGTCGAGGTCGTACTCTTTCATGAGCCGGTCGCGGGTTTCGAGCGTCTCGGCGAACATCACCTGCGTGTCGACAAACAGGATCGGCATCCGCAGCTTGAGCCGGTGGATCATGTGGCTGACGACGCTGCCCGACTGCTGCATGGCCGTAATGGCGGCGAGGCGATTGCCGAAGATTTCGTGCGCCCAGCGGATGAGGTCTTCCGGGGACCGGTCCTCGAAATCGCGATTGAGCTGTTGCAGAGCCGCCTGAGAAAGCCGCGCCATGTGAACTGCCATTCCGTTGGAAACTGATAAAACACTTCGGGCCAAAGTGTATCACTCGTTTCGCGTGCAGGGAAAGTCGCCTTTCGCTCCGTGAAAGAAGCGTCGGCTGGAATACGGGTCCGCAACAGTCGGATGGACTCGCGACCGCTGCCCGCGCAGCGTCCGTCGCTTGCAGCCGATTCGTCGCCTCAGCCGACGCGACTTTCGCGGAGAGGCTGTCAGTTTTTGATGTCAGAGCGAGTGTGTGAGTTGAGTTGGTAGTTTTGGATTGAGTTGTGTCAGGCGCGCACCGGGCGGAGTTGGGTCGGTGTTCTGGGGTGTGGAGCATCCGTCCGACATCTGATGGCTGGTCGGCGTCCTCAGCCCGTGGGACAGAACTTCGGCAGCCAGCCGTGATGGCGAATCATCTGCAGGTTGTGCGCGAGGGCCTGCCACACGGCGATGATTCTGACCTTCTTCAGTCCCCGCAGTTTGAACTGCTGCAGGCCGCGGTTGCGGCAGCCGGCGTTGGAGAACTCGGCCGTCGAGGCCCGCTCCTTGTAAATCTCTTTCGCCTCGTCCGTCTGCATCCGCTGCCGGAACGCGTAGTACTCGTCGCTGTCTCCCCGTTTGCGGGCGTAGGGATCGCCTCCCTCCGCCAAGGTCTTCTCGGC
>JANNSB010000298.1:0-2604 GCA_031402175.1 Planctomycetaceae bacterium | reverse complement strand
AAGAACTCTTCGACGTCGTCACTCGAGTCGAGTCGGACCAGAGGGTGTTCAGCGTAGTAGACGAGACTCGGCAGCGAGACGCTGTATTCACCGATCGGAGCGTCAGGATCGGAATCTTCAATAAAGTCGGTCACCCGGCGGCTCGTCTGATGGGGATTGATGCGTTCGGCCGCGACAATCAGCAAGGCCGCCACGAAGACGGGGCAGGAGAGAGCAAACACAATCAGCGAGGCGCTAACACGCTGGCGGCGTTCCAGCGCAATGGCGGCGCCGCCGGCGATCACGAGCGGCATACCCAGCCACCAGAGTTGCGCGACGCTGGAGACGACGGCCGCGTTGACTCCCAGACTCGACATGATTGGCTGGCCGTTCGATTCCAGCGATGTGAGCGCGACGATCGACATCGAAATCGCGCAACCCACCACGATCAGCGATCCATAGGCCATGTGCGGCCAGTGACGCCACTGTCGCTCGGGGGCCGAGAGCCAAGTACGCAAGTAGCCGGCGGTCAGCAGTGCGAACGCCGGATACGCGGGCAAGATGTAGTTGGGCAGCTTTGTGCTGGCGATCGAAAAGAACCCGACCATCACCACCACCCAGCAGGCGAGAAACAGCCATGCGGGATGTTCATTGGCTCCGGCTCGCAGTCGCTGGATGAGATGGCCGAACGTGGGCAGCACGAAGATCGACCACGGAAAGAATCCCACCAGCGCAACGGGGATGTAATACACGATCGGGCCGCGGTGACCTTCCATCGCCGACAGAAAACGGCCGACGTTGTGTGTGCCGAAGAACTCCGAAAGGAATGAACCTCCCGTTCGCAGCCCCACGAGCACGAACCATGGGCCTGCCACCAGCAGTACCGCAGCGATCGCGGTGAAGGGGCGCATGGCCCATACGGAACGCAGCACTCGCCACGGATGGAATCGCGACCAGCACCAATACAGCGAGGTCGTCAATCGCGACCGCTTCGACTTAGCGGCCCGGCTCTCGACCTCGACAATTCCACGAAGCAACACAAACAGGCCGATCGTCATCCCCGGCAAGAGAACGCCGATCGGTCCCTTGACCAGGACGGCCAGTCCCATGACTGCGTAAAGTGTCAACCAGTCACGCCATTTCGTCGGCACGAGGCCTGTGAACTCGTCGGACTCCGACAGTGTTCCCTCACGGAGGGACTGCGAGTCGGAAGCCACTACTGCGAAGCACGGCGTCGTCCGCAAATAGATCCAGAGCGCCAGCGTCGTAAAGAACACGAGATACGCGTCCGCAGTCGCTGCGCGCGAGACGACCGAGAACATCAGGCAACTGCTCATCGCCAGACCCGCCCAGAAGGCCGTGTCCGCGTCGAACAGTCGCCGACCGATGTGGTAGGTCAGCAGCGCCGTAGCGAGGCCAAACATCGCTGAAAAGAACCGGGCGCCGAGTTCGTTCTCGCCGAACAGCAGGAAGCCGATGCGCATCATCCAGTACATCAGCGGAGGCTTGTGCGCGAAGACTTCGCCGTTGTACCAGGGAACGACCCACTCGCCTCGCTCATGCATTTCCGACGCCGTGGCCGCGAAGAAAGCTTCATCTTCGTCCCAAAGTTCGGTCGCTCCAAGTCGCGTGAAGAACACAACACCCGCGACGGCAACAATAATCGACTGATGGATGAAGTGCCGCTTCATGCGATCGTGCCTGCCGTGTCGAGAGCGGGCTGAACTCCGTGGCGAGTGGGCAATTCACCATGCGCGGGAAGTGCTGTTTCCTGCTCCATAAGTGAAGTTTCATGCCCGAACCGCGATATGTCCGCCTGCGATTGAATCCGTAGCGTCATGTCCGAAGCCGGCTGCTGACGCCAGCGCGATTCACGATTCGTCCACCAGCGACTGAACGGCGTCTTTTCGATGATCCAGTAGCCGACCGTCCATCCAATCGCCGCTCCGACGAGAGTGTCGCTGATAAAGTGAGAGGTCGATTCGATGCGTTGCACGGCCACGAAACCCGCAAAGGTCAGAAACATCGCACGACCCTTGGGGTAGGCCCAGCCGAGCGCGACGGCGAATGCGACTGCCGAGGCTGTGTGTGCCGACGGAAAGCTTTGAAAGTCGGAGCCTCCCGCTCCCAGGTTGAACCATCCGGCAAAGCTGTCAGCGATGCCGTGTTCCGCGAAGTCGAAATACTTCGGCCGCACTCGAGAGATTCCGAGCTTGAACAGATCGGCGGCCAGACCGCCCAGAATCGCCGCCGCCGCAATTCTCGGCAGCCGGTACGCATGATGCCGATCGAAAACGAAAATTATCCACAGAATCAGCAACTGTCCCCAGACCGTGCCAAAGTGCTCGGCGGCTTCGAACAGCTTCGCGAGATCGCCCGGCAACCTGCCGGTCGACACGAAGTGGTGTGAAACAGCGAAGTCCAACCACCAGAACGAACAGATCGCCGCAACCAGCAGGAGGGCCGGTGCATTCACTGACCGTAGAATCAACCGTGTTCGAGACGCGTGTTGCCCAAGAGAGGGCTGAAACGAAGTGCGCGAAGATTGCGTTGTCGACGACACTATCAGCCCCTTCCCTGGTGCTTGGATAGATCTTATTGGATGGTCGGCGCCCGGGAAGTTTA
>JANNSB010000297.1:0-9793 GCA_031402175.1 Planctomycetaceae bacterium | reverse complement strand
TCCCAGGGCGGGTCGCTGGCATCATTACCAGAGAAGGGTTGCACGATGCCGCCCTGGGAAAGGGTGGAAGGCGCGCACCTTCATCTCTTTCCAAACCGCGGAATCGAACTGACATGGACGACTTTATGCCTGATCATCAGGCGTCAAGGCAGGGTACTTTCCCGTTCGCGAAGCCGTCCCAGCTTAGCACTGCGTGGCACTCGAGCATTCCATTGCCACTCGCGGAAACGATTTGGAAATTACCTGCAGGAAGTGTTTGGGAATTGAGTCGACACAGACATCGGCTCAACTGTCTCACTCAACGGGGCCGATCGTACACAGCGAATTCTGTGAGTCAATCGTAAAGGGATGATGAATTTTCATCTCGCGTCTTCCAGCATCGCGAAGTCAATCTGCAACGTGATTTACGATGAGAGATTCTTTTTTCGCGCCGCGTCGCGCTGTGAACAAGCTGTCGAAATCAGTGCATCGTTTTGCGTGAGCGCTGGCAATCGAGAACTGTTATCATGCGAACTCACGCACTATCCCGAACGGTGACCGGGACTTGAATCATTCGCACGACTCACGCGAGAATCGTCGAGCGTCGTGACACTCATTTTTCCGCGGCATTTCGTAGGCTTTCTCGCATGCGATTCGATGTGCTGACGTTGTTTCCCGACATTTTCTCAGGATATCTCCAGCAGAGTCTCCTGAAGAAAGGGATTGATGCGGGTCTGTTGTCGGTCCAGCTCTGGAATATTCGCGACTGGGCCGCCGGCAATCACAAATCGGTCGACGACACGCCCTACGGCGGCGGGCCCGGCATGCTGATTCGCTGCGAACCCGTCTTCGATTGCGTCGAGCATGTGCAACAACAGGGAGCTGCGCCGGGAAAACTGATTGTGATGAGTCCGCAGGGGCGCAAACTCGATCAAGCACTCGTCGCCGAACTTGCCACGCAGCAGCGCTTGCTGATTCTTTGCGGCCGATACGAGGGTTTCGATGAGCGCATCCTTGAAGGCCTCCAGCCGATGGAGATTTCGGCCGGCGATTTCATCTGCAACGGGGGCGAAGTGCCCGCGATGCTGCTGATCGACGCCGTTCTGCGGCTCGTTCCCGGTGTATTGGGTGATGAAACGAGCGCCCGCTACGATTCTTTCGCCGAATCGGGTCTGCTGGAGTACCCGCAGTACACCCGCCCACGTGAATATCGCGGCATGAGCGTGCCCGACATCCTCCTCAGCGGCAACCACCCCGCCATCGCCGCCTGGCGTGCCGAACAGAGCAAGCTGAGAACGCGTCAAAAGAGGAGCGACCTGCTGGGTGAACCGGAAGGGAACAGCGAATAAGCCACTGAAGGTCGAGTGCCCGATTCCGAACGCCATACGTCAGCCTGATGCCAACGATCAAGCTCTCCTACACGTCAAAATACATGCAGTACTCCCACGGGTGGGGCCGTTCCCTGAGCGAGTCGGCTTCGTGGCTCTGTTTGAACCAGATCCAGGTGTCGATCACGTCTTCGGTAAAGACGCCGCCGCTCAAGAGAAAGGCGTGGTCGTCCCGCAGGGCCTGCAGAGACTCTTCGAGGGAGCGCGGCACCTTGGGGAACTCACTGAGTTCCTCGGCTGTCAGGTCGTACACGTCCTTGTCGAGCGGCAGTCCGGGATCGATGTGATGCTGAATGCCGTCGATCGCCGCCATCAGCACGGCCGACATCGCCAGATAGGGGTTCGACGAAGAATCGGGGCAGCGGAACTCGAATCGCTTGCTGGCCGATGACGAATTGTGCACGGGAATGCGAATCGCGGCCGACCGATTGCGGAAGCTGTAAGTCAGGTTGATCGGCGCATCGAACCCGGGCAGAAAGCGTTTATAGCTGTTGGTGGTGGGGCAGCAGAACGCCATCAGGGCAGAGGCATGCTTCAGGATGCCTCCCATGGCATGCATGGCGAGGTCGCTCAGTCCGCCATATCCGGAACCTGCAAACAGCGTCTCTTCGTTCTTCCACAGTGAGAAGTGAAGATGCAGCCCTGAACCGTTGTCGTTCCAGATTGGTTTGGGCATGAACGTCACCGTCTTGCCGTGCCGTGCGGCGACGTTTTTGATGATGTACTTGTACCGCAGCATGTTGTCGGCCGTCTTGAGCAGCGGGCCGTAGCGCATGTCGATCTCGCATTGTCCGCCGGTGGCGACTTCATGATGCTGCCCTTCCGCCTCGATGCCGCACTCTTGCAGCGTGAGCATCATTTCCGTCCGCAGATCCTGCAGCGTGTCCGCGGGAGGCATCGGGAAGTAGCCTTCCTTACGGCGGATGTGATGCCCCGAGTTGTTCATCGCGGACTCACCTTTGCCCGACTTGCGTCGCCGGCGGCCGCGAGTCCATTCCCCTTCCGAACTGTCGACATGGAAGTAGGCTTCGTGCTCGTTCTGGTCGAACCGCACGGAATCGAACACGAAGAACTCGGCCTCGGGTCCGAACTGCGCCGTGTCGGCGATGCCGGTCGAGCGCAGATGCGCCTCGGCCTTGCGGGCGACATTGCGAGGATCCTTGGTGTAGTCTTCGCGGGTGATGGGATCCTGGATGTTGCAGATCATCGACAGGGTCGACTTCATGAACGGGTCGACCATCGCCGTGTCGGCCACGGGCACAACGAGCATGTCGCTCTCGTTGATCGACTGCCAGCCCCGCATGGAGGAGCCGTCGAATCCGAAGCCATCCTCGAAGCTGGCCTCGGTCAGAGCCTTCACCGGAACGGTAAAGTGCTTCTGCGTGCCGGGAAAATCCATAAACCGTAGATCGACGGCGCGAATCTCCTCGCGCCGGCAAAGGGCAATCACTTCTCGTGGTGTCATCGGGTCACAGGCTCCTGGGACGTGCACATTGAGCACAAGCGAATGCTGAATGAGTCGAGCCGGTTTTGCAACTCGCGGGGCAGTCTCGGCGGCGACAATGGCCTGACTTCCCGTCGAAAAGGCAGATAGACTGCATCGCCCGAGTCATAATCGAGACCCAGACTTGACGACTCCCGACAGTTCATCGACGAACAACGCGGCAGCGATTTCCGAGACATCGGGTCGGAGATTGCTGCTGGCGGCGTGTGTGTCCAGTGCCGTGCTGCTGGGTCTGACAGGCTTGGCAGGTCCGCTCGTGCTCGATGAATGTGTCACATATTGGGTCGTGGATTCCGAGGTTCCCGCGACGGTCTGGGAACGCAGCCTGGGCTATGCCGCGACTCCGCCACTGTCGAGTTGGGTGGATCAGGCATGCATTTCCCTGGGCGGGAAGCGGGAGTGGTCGTTTCGGCTGCCATCGCTCATGTTCGCATTTGCCGCGGTGATCGTGGTGTACATGGTGGGCCGGGAACTGAAGGACTCGTTCACTGGCGGAGTGGCAGCACTGCTGTTGGCGTGGCATCCCGAGGCCCTGGACGAAGTTCGCATCGCACGTTGTTACGGCCTGGTACTGTTCCTCTCGACGGTGGTGCTGTGGGCCACGATACGCTGGTGGAAGTCCGGATTTTCGTGGCCGCACGCGGTGATCTGGGCATTGGCCTGCGTCGCTTTGATCTGGACGCACTATACGTCGGCGGTGCTGGTCGTCATCTGCAGCTTCGTCGCGCTGGCATTCAGCGCGTCGAACAAGGGTGCGGGACGACAAGCCGCGGCCACGGTGCTGGTGACGCTGGCCGTTGTCGGCGGACTCTGCACTCCACTGATCTCTCCGCTCCTGCGGCTGATGGAATGGGGGCCGGCACTCAATTACTCCCCTCAACAGTCGTCACTTTGGAATTTACGGAACGTGATCGGTCCCATCTGGTGGGCGGGATTGCCGGCCGGACTCGCTGCCGCCTGGCTATTCAGCCATCGAAAGGCGGCGGCAGCGCCGACCGATCGACGCGTACTGCTGCTGGTGATTGCGTGTGCCTGCCTCCCCTTGCTGTTGTTGTGCGCGTTGTCGTTTGGTTCGCTGTCGAGTCTGGCCAACCCGCGTTATCGGCTTGCCTATGTTCCCGCCGGCGCGTGCTTGCTGGCGACGACCTTCACATTTTTTCGTGGGCGTGCTGCCGCGTTTGCGGGTGCGATGGTCGCCGTCGAAGTCGCGTGGGGATTGTCCCCTGTTCCGCCATGGGAACTCGTGCGTCTCTCGAATCCGAAGGATGTCGAGTGGCATGAACTCAATCTCTACATCGAGCAGCAGGCGGCTGCGGGAGAGCCGATTCTCGTACAGAGTGGATTGACCGAAGGGCATCTTGTCCCGGCCTTCGCGGACGATCCGCTTTTTATGGAGTACGTCGCGTGCCGGGTTACGCGGTTCTACGTCGATTCGCCGCATCCCCGGTACGCGTTGCCTTTCGTGTGGAGCGAGCAAACAGGCATGGTTGGCCACTTTCGCGACCTGCTCCGCAATTGGAGAGACGACCCTGGAGGTTTCTGGGTGGCCGCCGCGACGGACACCGATCTCAATCGGGGATCGCTGCACGAGATTCAGCAGATCGCGGACCGCATCGGCTATGAAGTGATCGATACGAAGGAGTGGCCCAGCGCGGTGCTGCTGCGGTTTGCCCATCCCGACAGGGAAGTTCAGTCGACTCCTCAACCCCCGATGCAGTAAAGCCGCGCATCGGTGCGAATCAGAATCCTGCCGTTCGCGAACACCGGCGTGGCGACCACGAAGCCTTCGACCTGGTTCTCGGCGATGATGTCGTGTGATTCACCATCGATCGGCAGCACGAACGTCGCGCCGTCTTCGCGGGCCAGATAAAGGCGATTGCCGGCGAGGACGGGAGACGCACTGAATGCGTTGCGGTTCGAGGGCAACTCGGTCTTCCACAGTTCATCACCGGTCGCGAGATCGAGGCACGTCACCAGACCGCCGTCCCGGCAGTTGTAGATACGGCCGTCGTGGGCGATCGGCGTCGGCACATCGGCCCCGATGCCCGTCTTCGCCCAAACGATGTGCGAATCCCTCACATCCCCTTCGCCACCCAGTCGGACGACCGTCATCGACTCGCCTCGCGAGTAGGGCGCGACCACGAGATCTCCTTCGGCCACGGGAGATGCAATCGAGCGGTTGTAGTGATTCTGTTCGGGATTGAGTTCGCCGACACGCCAGAGTTCCTCTCCGGTAGCGGCGTCGTGGGCAGTAAAAAAGTCGGCCCCCACGACCACAATCGTCTCCCGGCCATCCGGGCCGGTGCAGATGACGGGCGTCGAATAGCTCTGAGCCGCCTCTTCGGGAGCATCGAGGTTGCGGTCCTGCTTCCAGACAAGGTCACCGGTCGCGGGATCAAACGCCGCCAGATACGACGGCCCGCTGTGCATGCACGTCACGACGACATGCTGCGACGTGCGGATGGGCGACGTCCCCAAGTCCCACCACAACGTGTCTTCGCCGAACATCTCCTGCAGGTTGTGCTGCCAGACGATGTTCCCCTCGAAGTCGAGAGCCGCGAAGTCGCCACTCTTGAAGTAGACGTAGACCCGTTCGCCATCCGTCACCGGCGATGGGTTGCATCCGCTCCCCTTGCGGTGCTTCCCCGCGCTCTCGTCGCCGATCTGCACGGCCCACAACTGGTCCCCTTGCCAGTTGTAACACAGCACGGCGTTCTGCTCGTCGATCGGAGCCGTCAGAAAGATGTGATCTTCCCACACCGCCGGCGTCGAGCCCCCGACGCCCGGAAGATCGACCTGCCATTCGACGCCGGCGTCTTCACTCCATTCGAGCGGATAGTCTCCGTCCGGGGCAACGCCGTTGAGCGACGGCCCGCGCCAGGAGGGCCAGTTCGCCGCGATGGCCAATGATGTGCAAGATGTCAGAACGGCAACGACAAAACAGGGAAGGCAGCAAGATCGGCGGGACAGCATCGCGGGAGGACTCCTGAGTTTGAGTGCCGTGTTTAACGGGGATCTCGATTATCAGGCAGCGCCGCGCGGGATGCAAACCACCAGCAATTACAGTTGACTAGGATGGTCTGGGATTCGGCCTGTGTTCGCCCCAGTCCTCGATCATCCCTTCACGAAACAGATTTTGAGCGCGGTCATTCTATGCACCGTTGGCAGGCGGACAAGTTGTGCGACAAGAACTGTAGGGAACGGACTCCGTGCCGTTCCTGGCTGCGGGATGGGGCGTTGATACTTTGTTCGACGATCTCGTTAGGAAAGAGCGAGACGGATGCACCCGAACTCTCACGGTCCAGCGTCGTGCGACGACCACGTCCGTCCCCGCAAGCCGGGAACGGCACGGAGTCCGTTCCCTACAGCAAGAGCGACCCCGTCGTCCCCCGCATCCTTTTCCCTGCTCCCGCCTCGCCCTACACTTTGGGACGCGTCTTGATTGCAGTCCGTCTGGTCGTCCCGTGGTCCCGTTTTGAGAGTGATGCATGCCCCAGGCCAATCCGCAGGAATACGTCGACAAGGTCGGCCGCGCTTATGAGCAGATTCGCGAGCAGATGTCGAAGGTGATCGTCGGCCAGAACGACGTGATCGACCAGTTGCTGATCGCCCTCTTCAGCCGGGGGCATTGCCTGCTGGAAGGTGTGCCCGGTCTCGCCAAGACCCTGATGATCAGCACGCTCTCGCAGTGTCTGTCGATGTCGTTCGGACGCATCCAGTTCACTCCCGACCTGATGCCGGCCGACATCACCGGCACCGAAGTGCTGCAGACGAACCGCGAGACGGGCGAACGCGAGTTTCGTTTCATCAGCGGGCCGTTGTTCTACAACGTCATCCTGGCGGACGAAATCAACCGCACCCCGCCCAAGACTCAGGCCGCTCTGCTGGAGGCCATGCAGGAACGGCAAGTGACGGTCGGCAAGCAGCGTCACGTCCTTCCCGATCCGTTCTTCGTGCTGGCGACGCAGAACCCGATCGAGCAGGAAGGCACCTATTCGCTGCCCGAAGCGCAGCAGGACCGGTTCATGTTCAAGGTCTACGTGAACTACCCCAACTTCGCCGAGGAACGACAGATCGCGAAGCAGACGACCGCGATTCAGAACGTCAAGATCGACTCGGTGCTGACAGGCCCGGAGATTCTCGATCTGCAGCGGATCGTCCGCGAAGTGCCGGTCACCGATCACATCGTCGACTACGCCCTGGCCCTCGTGCGCCAGACTCGCGTCGGCGAAGAAGGGATACCGGAATTCATCAGCGAGTGGTTGAGCTGGGGAGCCGGCCCACGTGCGGTGCAGTTCCTCGTGCTGGGAGCCAAGGCCCGCGCTCTGCTCAAAGGGCGGACGTATGTCTCGACCGAAGACATTCAGGCCCTCGCGGCTCCCGTCCTCAGGCATCGCGTCGTTACCAGTTTCTCGGCCGAGAGTGACGGCATCACCAGCGACAAGGTCGTTGAACGCCTGATCGCCGAGACACCGTCGACCGAAGGCGAACTCACCACCGATCCACGACTGAAGAAGATCTTCGCGGCCTGATTGTCTTCCTCTCAACTCTCGTCTCTCGACCGTAGACCCTAGTCCAAACCCAACGTGGCCAAGCACAAGCTCCACGAGTTCGTCGAACCCGAAGCCCTGGCGCGAATCCAGCGACTGGAGATCCAGGCGCGCCGCGTCGTCGAAGGTTTTCTGTCGGGCATGCACCGCAGCCCCTACTTCGGGCAGTCGGTCGAATTCGTGCAGCATCGCGAGTACACGCCGGGAGACGACTTTCGCCGCATCGACTGGAAAGTCTGGTCGAAGACCGACAAGTACTACATCAAGCAGTACGAGGAAGAGACCAATCTGCGCACGACGATTCTCGTCGATGCCAGTGAGTCGATGCGATTCTCCTCGGGCCAGGAAAACAAGTGGGACTACGCCTGCTCGATCGCCGCGGCACTCACCTATCTGCTGCTGCGTCAACAGGACGCCGTCAGTCTGCTGGTCTTCGACGAAGAAGTGCGAACGCGGATCAACGCCCGCAGCACGCAGAATCATCTGGGCACGATTCTGTCGGTGCTGGCCGCGGGCGAGCCGAAGCAGAAGACCGACATGTACAAGATTCTGCGGTATGTGGCCGATCAGAAATCGTCGAAGGGCATGGTCGTCATCATTTCCGACTTCTTCACGCCGCGGGATTCACTCTTCCGCGGATTGAAGCTCCTGCGGCAGCGCGGACACGATGTGCTGCTGTTCCATGTCCTGGATGACGAGGAACTCGACTTCACCTACGCCGGCACGACGAAGTTCGAGGGCATGGAAGAGATGGGCGATCTGCTGTGCGATCCCCGCTCTCTGCGCGAAGGTTACCAGAGGGCGCTCAATGCGTTTCTGGATGACCTCCGTCGCCGTTGCGCGGGCAACGTGATCGACTATCAGGTGATCCGCACCAGCGAACATCTCGATGCGGCCCTCAGACACTACATCAATCACCGCGTGGGACTGGGGAAAACCTAGCCATGCACGACTTCGACTACTCCGCCCCTGCCACTGTCGACGAAGCCGTCGCCTTGCTCGCAAAGACGCCGGGTCAGGCTCGGCCGATGGCGGGCGGGACTGATTTGATCGATCACATGCGGGTTGGCCGGCTGCGCCCTGAACTCGTCGTCGACATCAAACAGATTCCCGACCTCAATGTGCTCGAAGTCACATCGGCCGGCGCTCGCATCGGGGCCGCGGTGCCTTGTTACCGCATCTATGGTCACGAGGGGCTGCAACGCGACTACACGGCTCTGGTCGATGCGTGCGCGATCATCGGCGGCATTCAGATACAGAGCCGGGCGAGCATCGGCGGCAACCTCTGCACGTCAGGCCCCGCAGCCGACTCGACGCCGGCCCTGATCGCACTCGGAGGCATCTGCGCGATTGCAGGCCCCAAGGGCCGCAGGGAGGTTCCGGTCGGTCAGTTCTGCACGGGACCAGGGACGAATGTATTGCAACCGGGTGAGCTGCTGGTCGAGATCAAGCTGCCCGCGCCTGCTCCCAGGTCTGGCTCGCATTACCAACGGTTCATTCCGCGCAACGAGATGGACATTGCCGTCGTCGGCGTCGGTGCGTGGCTGCAACTGGATGAGAAACGCGAAACGATCTCAGCCGCCCGCATCGGACTGGGTGCCGTCGGCCCGACGCCGATCGTCTCGCAGAGCGCAGTGAAAGCGATCGTCGGGCAACCCCCAACCGACGCCACCTGGCAAGCCGCCGCCCAGGCCGCTCGCGGCGAAATTTCGCCGATCGACGACATGCGAGGCACCATCGAATTCCGCACCCACGTCACCGGCGTGCTGGTGGAACGAGTGCTTAGAGACATTGCGGAAGGGATAAGAGCCGAACTCGCAATGATGTAGCGTCTCTGGCAATCGGGGGAAACGGACCGCGGATGAAACGGATTGGGCGGATTCCCGCAGATCTGAGATTGCCAGCGATGTCCGCTACAAGACTTCAAATCCGCGAAGACCCGCGTCATCCGCCAAATCCGCGGTCTCTCTTCAGGATTTTCTGATTGACGATACAGTGATTTGAGCCGTGATATGGTAATCAAGAGTTGGGCAAACGGGACGATTCGTTTCTGAATCTCGCAATCGTCAAACGGCTGCGCCTTCATCCTTCACAACCGTGGCTGTCACTCTTCAGAATCCCTGACTCCTGGTCCCTGACTCCTTCCCCCATGCCCCACCTTGCCTGCGTTGTCGGCGTGCGGCCTAACTTCATCAAGATGGCCCCGCTACTGGCGGCCATCGATAAACACTCGGAACTGTCGGCCACCCTTATTCATACCGGGCAGCACTACGATGCCGCCCTGTCGGATGTGTTCTTCGACGAACTTGGCATGCGCGCGCCGGATGTGCATCTCAACGTCGGCTCCGGCTCGCACGGGGCACAGACCGCCA
>JANNSB010000296.1:0-12847 GCA_031402175.1 Planctomycetaceae bacterium | reverse complement strand
ATCGCCGAAAAGCCCAAGGATGACAAGAAGGGTGGCGGCCACGATCACGATATGGACTAAGCGTCGACGCTGCCAAGAAGACGACCGAAAGCCCGGCTCAACAGCCGGGCTTTCTTTTTGTTATCGCAGCATTGCATGCATGAGCCGTAAAAAGTTTCAGGCATCCCGCCCTGTCGACCGCCGAATAATGTGTGGGTATGATTGGGGATATGAGGTAGTGCGTGGCCCAACGTCTATACCCTCGAAGGCTGAACATCCGCGGGGATGACTGAATCAATGAGCGATCGCCCCGATGATCATCCGGCGAAATCGATGAATCGCCGCTCCATTATTCGTGTGCTGCTGTATTGCGGCATGCTGGTGATCGTCGTCATCGCGATGCAGATGGCCGGCAATCCGCAGATGTGGAGTTGGTTGTCGCCCGCCGACAACGAAGAGCAGCGCGAACTGGCCGTAGTCGAGATTCAGGCGCAGTCGAATGAATCTGAATCCGGAGATGCTACAACCGCTGCTGAATCGGAATCGCCGGGTTCAGAGAGCGACGATGCCGATCCCGCAGTCGACGAGGCGACGGCTGCCGACGACGAGAGCGCGGCTGATCCGATCCCGATGAATGTCACCCTGGCGCCCGAACTTGTGACCGCGATTCGGGAACAGGACCGCGCACTAGGCATCCTGGCGGATGAATCGGATGCCTATTGGCAGGCGCTGTCGAACGTCGACCGGTTGCCGGCGGAGATGTTTCACGCGGCGTCAAAGGGCGAAGTGGAATTCTCCGAGATCGTCACCTCGTCACCCAAGGACGTGGGCGGGGTGTTTACAATTCGCGGCCGATTGCGGAGGCTGCAGACCGTCTCCATTCCGGAGAACAGTGTCGGCATCGATGCTCTTTATGAAGGCTGGATGTCGACGCCCGGCTCCCGCAACAATCCCTGGCGCTTACTCTTCACGCGCATCCCCGAGGGCATGGACACCGGGGAAGACGTGAATGCGCATATCGAAGTGACCGGCTACTACTACCGGCTGTTCGGCTACAAGGCCGTCTCCGGCCTGCGACTGGCGCCGCTGTTGATCGTGTCCGATGCGAAAGTGTTCCCGTTGCTGCCGACGATGCAGAACCCGGGCATCACCAGTGAAGCCACGAAATGGGCGGTCACGATCGTGGGCGTCATCACAATCGCGGCGTTCGTGTTGATCTTCATTTTCTGGCTTTACGATCGCCGGTATCAGAAGGCCCGCACCGCGCTGCTCACGCAGCGCCGCGAAGCAGCGTCCCAGATGGGACTCGATGACCTGGACCCGTTGCCTGGGTTGCCTGGATTGGAACTCGACCAGCCGGCGGATGAGGAAACGTAGGTCAGGAGTCAGGAGTCAGGAAACAACACAGCATCGACAGATTTGTTTTCGTTGTTCCTCATTCCTCTCTCACATCTCTCACATGCCGAAGCGACTTGCCTGCCAGCGCGCCGGTTGGGTGGCCGTTGTGGATGGTGACGACGCCATTCACCCAGACGTATCGCAGGCCGCTGGCGTAGCGGTGCGGGTCGTCATAGGTGGCTTCATCGATGAATAACTCGGGATCGAACACCACCACATCGGCGAACTGGCCCACGGCTAGCGTGCCCCGATCTTCGAAACCGATGATCTCCGCCGGCAGAGATGTCGCCGATCGAATCGCCTGCTCCACCGGCAGCACTCCTTCGCGCTGGGCGTAGTAACCGATCTTTCGCGGGAACGTGCCGTAGAAACGCGGGTGAGGTCGGTCGGCCCCCGGCAGCGTGGCCCTCCCGTCGGAAGCCGTCGCCACCCAGTCGAACTGCATGATGGCCCGCACGTCGTCTTCATTCATGCCGAAATTGACGACGGCGGCCCCTTCATTGCGGACGATGTACTCGACGAGTTCGACGACTGTCATGTCGTTGCCGCCGGCGATTTCCAGCAGGTTCTTGCCGACCCATTCCTGACGGGCGGGGAACCTCGCGATCCGCACTTGGGCACCGTCATCGTGGTCGGCGACCTCTTGTGCGATCTCCTCTCGCAGTCGTGCACCAATCTCGGCGTCGTCGAATCGTGTGAGCAGCGCGTCATCGCCGCCGGCCCGCGCCCAGGTCGGGATCAATACCGCTTCGAGCGATGTGCTCGACGCGATGTAGGGATACTGGTCGGCTGTCGCGACCTGTCCTTCAGCGCGGGCCTGTTCAATCATGCGGGCCGCTTCACGCACGAGGCCCCACGCGTCGCGACCGGAGGACTTGAAGTGCGACGCATGCACCGGCACGTTCGCCCGCCGGCCGATCTCAAGCAGCTCCTCGACGGACGCCAGCAGCTCCAGTCCCTCGTCCCGCATGTGGCTGACGTAGATGCCCCGCGACCGTCCCACGACCTCGGCTACCGCGACCAGTTCATCGGTCTGCGAATAGGTGCCGGGAACATAGATCAAGCCGGTCGACATGCCCCAAGCCCCTTCGTCCATCGCGACCTGCGACAAGCGCAGCATCTCGGCCAGTTCTTCCGCGGTAGGTTCGCGATCATCGGTCCCCATCACCTCTTCGCGCAGTGAGCCGTGCGGCAGCAGGTGCGCGACATTGGACCCCGCGCTGGCCGAGTCGACACGGTCGTAATAAGCGCCGACGGCCACGGGACCGAAGCCGCAGTTGCCGGTGACGATCGTCGTGCAACCCTGCGTGACGAAGTTGATGTTGGCCCGCGTTTGTGGCTGATCGATGTAGTCATCGCTGTGACTGTGCAGATCGATGAACCCCGGCGCGATGACGAGACCCTCGCAGTCGATCGTCTCGGGCGTGCCCGCCGCTTCGAACTCCCCGACGGCCACGATGCGGTCACCCTGAATCGCCACGTCCCCAACGTACCCCGGCGCTCCGCTGCCATCGATGATCAGTCCATCGACCAGCAGGATGTCGCAGGCGATCGCCGCCGCCGGATCCGCGTCATCGGAGTCGGTGGCATCATCTGCATTCACCGGACACATGACTCCGAGCAGAATGAGCACGGTTCCTGGAAAACGCAGGCTTGCCTCGACGAATCGGATCGCGCGATGCAAGTTCCGCCGGACGGCAGTGCATGAAAAGTCCATCATCGAGAACTCCGGAGTAATCGATCGAGCAGCGTCAACGGTGTGGAGTATTCCGTCTGGACCTCGTTCCCCGCAACCAATCGGCCATCCAACGATTGTGAGATTGCCGTATCAGGTGGTTGAGCAGGGGGCGGCCATCTGATAGCTTCGATCGTTGCCCCCGGCTCTCCATAGCACATCTCCATGCGTTATCTCTTGCTCACGTTCGGACTGCTGTTCACAGGCGTGAGTTGCTCGGGCGAGCCGGCGGAGACGTCCACCATACCTGCCGCACGCGCCGCATTGACCGCGGGAGACATCGCCGAGGCGCGAAAACTGGTGGCGACGATATCCGCCGACGATCCGGACTGGGGGGAAGCTCAGCTCTTGTTGGCCGAGATCGCCATGAGTCTGGAAGGCATCGAGGGAGCCCTCGTGTACTTGCAGGCTGTTCCCAGAGACGGGTCAGAAGTGTCGCTGACCAGCGCATTGGCGGCGGCGGAGATCGAAAACAGCACGGGCCAACTGAGCCGTGCGATCGAGTCGTATGACTACCTCCTCCAGCACCAACCGAAGTTTCACGAGGCGCGCACGGAATTGGCGTTCTTGTATGCGTTAACCGGTCAGCGCTGGGAGGCGGATCTTCACCTCGTGCAACTGGTCCGATTGCCGACTTGCGGCTTCAAAGAACTGGTCCTGTTGACGGACTACGAACGTCGCGATCCCTTCATCCACGACACCCTCCTCGCATGCGAAGCTAAGCATCCCGGCGATCCGGCGGTCAGGCTCGGTCTCGCGATGGAAGCCGTCGAGGACTCCGACCTGGAGGAAGCGCACCGGCAGGTTCTGATCGCCGTGGAGGCCGATCCCCATCTGGGCGCGGCGCAAGCGCTGCTGGGAGAACTGCTGCTGAATGACGGGGCCCGCGACGAGGAATTGCAGGTCTGGAATGCCGCGCTGCCGGAGAGCGTGCAGGACCACCCCGGCGTCTGGTACGTGCGCGGGCAATGGGCGCGGCTCAATGGGGAGAACGAGATCGCCGCCCGCTGTCTCTGGGAATGCGCCCGTCAGCTGCCCAACTCCTATCGGGCCGTCTATCAGCTATCGCTGGTGATGAACGACGTTCAGCCCGATGTCGGACAGGAACTCTCGCAACGCGCCGAACAAATCTACGAGATGCGACAGAAGTTGTCCGAGTACCTGAATTCCGGTTTTGGGAATGAACCGGCGCTGCAGCGTGTCGTCGAGCTGCTCCTCGAGTCCGGGCGCGAATGGGAAGCTTACTGTTGGGCCACCGAAGCCAATCGACGATTTCCATCGGCAGAGTGGGTCGAGCCGGTCCTCCAAAGCCTCTCGGACTATCCCGGCACGGACGCACCGCGACTGCTGGACTCGCATAACATCGTCGCGCGACATGACCTTTCAGGCTATCCCAGCCACGAACACATGTTGCGAGATAACTCGGCGACGACTCAGGCCGACAATGCGGGGAATCCGGCGACGGTTCGATTCGTCGAGCAGGCCGCTGATCTCGGCCTCGACTTCGTCTACCACCAGGGGCGAATGGCGGGCATGGTCGGCGTCCGCATGCAGGAATCGACCGGCGGCGGTGTCGGAGTGCTCGACTTCGATCTGGACGGGTTGCCTGATCTGTTCTTCACTCAGGGAGAGGACTGGTTGGCGTCGGCGGACGCTCCTTCCCCGTCCGATCAGTATCAGGACACGATGTTCAGAAATCGTGGCGCGACGTTTTCCAACGTCACGGAACTCGCCCGAATCCCGATCGAAGGCGGCTTCGGACAAGGCTGCTCGGCCGGCGACTTCAACAACGACGGCTTCGTCGACGTCTATGTCGCCAATGCCGGCGTGAATCAGTTGCTCATCAATCTGGGGGACGGCACGTATCACGACGCCACCGCGGAACTCAATCTGGTCACGAGCACCTGGACCACGAGCTGCCTGATCGCCGACCTCAATGCCGACGGATTCCCCGACCTGTTCGATGTGAATTACGTGGAAGGCGATCAGGCCTTTCGTGTCGTATGCAACGAGCACGACTGTTCGCCCGAGGATTTTTCCAGCTCGGTCGATCATCTTTATCTGTCGGCAGGGGACGGCGGCATGCGGTTCGTCGATCTTACCGACGTGGAGACAGGGTCAGACGGGGGCGCGGGCCTGGGAATCGTCGCGTTTCGCGTTTGCGATCCGTCGGCGAACGACATCGCTGCCGGCTCTCAAGCCGCGGCCGCGGCCCCATCGCTCATCGTGCCCGATGCGAACCGGCTGTGTCTGTTCATCGGAAATGATCATCAGCCGAACTACTTCCTCGTCAATGCACCGTCGAGCAACGAGGGCAATCTCGAGTTGGACGATGTCGGGTACGTCAGCGGACTGGCGGTGAATTTCAAGGGGGAGCCCAATGCCTGCATGGGAATCGCATCAGGCGACGCCAACCGCGACGGGTTGCTGGATCTGTACGTCACCAACTACAAGGATGAGGCGAACAACATGTACCTGCAGAGCGCGGGAGGCTACTTCACCGATGCCATCGCCGCCACCGGACTGCTCGCCGCCGGCCTTCCGTATGTCGGCTGGGGCACGCAATTCATCGATGCCGACAACAACGGCTGGCTCGACCTCGTCGCGACCAATGGGCACGTGGGAGACTTTGAGAAACCAGATGTCGAGTACCACATGCCGACGCAGTTCTTCTACAACATTGGGGGTGGTGAATTCACCGAAGTCGCCCCCGAGAGCGTCGGACCATACTTCGCTGAGAAACGACTCGGCCGCAGCCTGGCCACGCTCGACTGGAACCGCGATGGCCTGAACGACTTCGTCGTTTCCAACATTGCCTCGCCGGCCACTCTGCTGACGAATGAAACCAGTGACGCCGGCAATTTCGTGTCCCTCCGGCTGCATGCGGTGTCGACCGCCCGCGATGCGATCGGCAGCCTGGTCACGCTGATCACGCCGTCGGGCATCACGCATCAGCAACTCACGGCGGGGGACGGCTATCAAGCCACGAACGAGCGTGTGCTTCGCTTTGGAATCGGCAAGGAAACTCGCATCGATTATTTCGTCATCGAATGGCCGAACGGTACACAGCAAACATTGGCCGCGCCGCCGATCAACACCGTGATCGACATCGTCGAAGGCCGTTCGCAGGCCACGGTCTGGACCGGCAACGTGCCGGCCGCCTGGGACATGTCAGCCGATTCGGCAGAACCGCCGTCGGCCGCGTTGCAGCAATGAGCCTGTTCGACGGACCACATTCCCTGCCCATTGCCCGCAGTCATTTGCTAGACTCGAATTGAGATCGACATGCAATCGTCCGCTGCGTTCAGAACAACACTTGGTCCGGAGTGCCTGATGACGTTTCACTGGCGAACCATTCGCAGCCTCATCGTTGCATCCGGTGCTCTGCTACTGGCGGCTACGTCGTCGAACGTCATCGCCGATGACGACCAGGAAGCCTTCTTCGAGACCAGCATCAGGCCGCTGCTCGTCGACAACTGCCTCCGCTGTCATGGACCCGAGAAGCAGGAAGGTGGGCTGAGGCTCGATTCCCTCGACGCCATTCTCGCCGGTGGCGATCGTGGTGCGGCGATGACTCCAGGCGAGCCGGCGAACAGCATCGTCATTGAGGCGATCAACTATTCCCCTGACCTTCAGATGCCGCCGGATGGTCAGTTGGAAGCCGAGCAGATCGCGCACCTCACGCAGTGGATCGAACTCGGAGCGTATTGGCCCGAGTCGGTGGCCCGCATCACATTACCGGCCGAGGAGCACTGGGCCTTTCAGCCCGTGCAGGCCGTTGAACCACCCGACATGCAGGGCGATTTCTGGGTGCACTCGCCGATCGACGCCTTCGTGCTCGCGAAGCTTAACGTGGCGGACCTCAGGCCGAACGCCCCGGCCGATCGACGCACGCTCATTCGCCGGGCGTACTATGCGCTCACTGGTCTGCCGCCTTCGCCTGAAGAAGTCGATCGTTTCGTCAACGATGCCGACCCAAACGCCTACGAATGTCTGATCGAAAACCTGCTCGTTTCGCCCCATTACGGAGAGCAATGGGCGCGGCATTGGCTCGACGTCGCCCGTTATTCGGACTCCAAGGGCTACGTCTACGGCCGCGAAGAACGCTTCTGGGTGCATGCCTGGACGTATCGTGACTGGGTGGTGAATGCGCTCAACTCAGACATGCCCTATGACCGCTTTCTGCTGTTGCAGATCGCGGCCGATCAAGTGGCTGATCGCGGCGAGAACGACTTGGCGGCGATGGGCTTCCTCACGATCGGCCGGCGCTTCCTCGGCATCGAACGGGACATCGTTGATGACCGCATCGATGTCGTCTGCCGCGGCACGATGGGACTCACTGTCGCGTGTGCGCGGTGTCACGATCACAAGTACGATCCGATCCCGACGGCCGACTACTACTCGCTGTACGGCGTGTTCGAAAGTAGCCGCGAACAATTGGTCCCCATCGGTCTCGACACGCACGGCGACGAGGCATTTCAGGTCGAACTGGCGAAGCGTCAACAGGCACATGCCGATGCGATGCAGGCCAACCGCGTCGCGGCGTCGACGCGGGCGCGCGGCCGGGTCGGCGACTATCTGCTGGCGCAACTCGAACTGCACAAGTTCCCCGCTCAGGGGTTCGATCAGTTGCTCGATGCGACGATTCTCATTCCCGACTTCGTGCGTTACTGGCAAACTTATCTGCAGGATGCCGAACGAAATCACGACCCGCTCTGGATCCCCTGGCTTGCGTACCGCGCTCTGCCCGAAGAGCAGTTCGCCACTCTGGCCTCCGACGTAACCGCACAACTGCACGCGCAGGCCGAGGCGATCAATCCGCTGGTGCTGGAGGCGTTCGCGACGCCGCCGGCCTCGATGGTCGAAGTCGCCCAGCGCTATGGCACATTGCTCACCGACATCGAAACCCGCTGGCAGGCGAAACTGGCGGAAGCGACCGCCGCAGGTGCCGAACCGCCGACGCAGTTCGACAACCCCAGCGATGAGCAACTTCGCCGCGTGCTCTACGGACCCGGCGCCCCCTGCGAAGTACCCGAAGAGCCCCTCGTGCACTCCGAGTATTTCTTCGATACCGAAATCGTCGTCGCGCTGTGGGGCACGCAGGGAGAGGTCGATCGCTGGATCATCAATGCGCCGTTCGATGCCCCGTATGCGCTCACGCTGGAGGATTGCGAGCAACCCGCGCATCCCTACATCTTCCTGCGCGGAAATCCCCAGAATCTGGGCGCAGAAGTGCCGCGACAATTTCTCACGCTGCTCAGTGGCGACAGCCGCCAACCGTTCCAGCAGGGCAGCGGACGCTACGAACTCGCCCAGGCCATCATCGATCCCGCGAACCCGCTCACCGCACGCGTTATCGTCAATCGCGTCTGGGCGCACCATTTCGGCGTCGGACTCGTTGATACGCCGAGCGATTTTGGCACGCGAGCCGAGACCCCATCCCATCCCGAACTGCTCGACTGGCTCGCGGCCCAGTTCATCGAACATGGCTGGAGCCTCAAGTGGCTGCACCGCGAGATCATGCTCACGTCCACGTATCAGCAGGCGTCATCAGGCACGGATGATGATGTTCTCGCCACAGCTCTGCAGATCGATCCCGACAATCGCCTCCTGTGGCGGATGAACCCGCGACGACTCTCGTTCGAAGAGATTCGCGACTCGATGCTCGCCGCTGGCGGCAACCTCGACCTGACACCTGGCGGCCGGGCAAGCGAGATCTTCACTCCGCCATTTCCCACGAGGCGAACCCTCTACGGCCGCGTCGATCGACAGTTTCTGCCGAGCACGCTGCGGATGTTCGACTTCGCCAACCCCGATCTGCATATCCCGCAGCGCAGCGAAACGACCGTGCCGCAACAGGCTCTCTTCTTGATGAACCATCCGCTCGTGCTGGAGCGTGCGAAGGCTCTCGCCGCTCTGGTTCCCGATGATGCAGCCGCCGATGTCGCGATCAGAACTCTCTTTCAGCGGGTCTATCAGCGCGACCCGACCGAAGCGCAACTCGCGAGCGCGATCGCATTCCTGCAGACTGCCGATGCAACCGAAACGAGCACTCCGCCTGCAACTGCCGCCGACTGGCAGTACGGCTACGGACCGCTGGATGAAGCGGCAGGCCGCGTGATCTCCTTCACGCCGTTGCCGCACTTCACCGGAGCGGCCTGGCAAGGGGGCGAGAGCTGGCCCGATGGCACGCTCGGCTGGGTGCAGTTGACGGCCACCGGCGGCCATCCCGGCAACGACCGCGAACACGCCGCGATCCGCCGCTGGACCGCACCGCGAGCGATGACGGTCGCGATTACGTCACAGCTTAAACACGAACTTGACGTCGGCGATGGCGTGCGGATCTTTATCATCAGTTCCCGCGCCGGCGTACTCGCCAACACGACGATTCGATACGCCGAACAGGAACTGAACGTCCCCGCGCTCGCCGTCGAACAAGGTGAAACGATCGACTTTCTTGTCGACATCGGCAACGAACTCAACACCGATCAGCACCTGTGGGAAGCGACGCTGACGGAGCAACCGGTCGAGACCGCGACCACCTCACAACCGCTCAGCACCTGGAACTCGCGCACAGACTTTCCAACCACGACGACGCACCAACTCGCACCGCTGGAACAACTCGCGCAACTTTTGTTGTGCTCGAATGAGTTCGTGTTCGTCGACTGACATCGCTGAACGCCAACCCGCAGGCGCCGGCTGTTCCAACAATCGGCTGTGTCGAATACAGACCTCGCATCGCTTCCTGCCGGTGACGCTATCCTCGACGATAGCGCACCAACCGCACCTCGCCATCAAACTCGATCGTTTTGAGTTCGCC
The DNA here is from genome assembly GCA_031402175.1 of Planctomycetaceae bacterium. Lineage (GTDB taxonomy): Bacteria > Planctomycetota > Planctomycetia > Planctomycetales > Planctomycetaceae > JANNSB01. The sequence continues at coordinate 2,915 of JANNSB010000296.1, read as the reverse complement.
CTGCATGATCGCCAGCACCCGTGCAGGCTTACCGCCACCTGACCCGGCGCCGATCAGCGGAAACGCGATGGAGCGGTAGCCTCGATCGCACGCGATGCGCAGGGCGTTGCGAACCGAGTCGCGGATCGAACGCTCTGACGACCGCCACAACATGTTGATGCCCGCGACGTGGATAATCGCCTTGAATGGCAATCTGCCGGCAGACGTTTCGACGGCCCCACCCAATGGGATCGCGCCTTGGCGAGCGAGTTCCCGAAACGGAGCGAGGCCGGCACGGCGCTTGATCGTCCCCGACACGCCCTGTGGCAGCAGCAGCCACCAGGGAATGATGTTTCGATTCCAGGCGTTGACGATCACATCCACGTCCTGATCGAGCAAATCGCCGTCAACAACATTCGCGAGCACTGTCCACCCAGGTTCTTCGCCGGTTTCCACATCACGACATCAACTTGCGACACAACCATGTACGCTCGTCGCTGGTTGTGATGTGGGCGCAATCAACAAATCGAGTATCCATTGCGATTCATGGAACTCGTGCGTGGTTGATTGATAAACTCTCCCGATGCGGATTCCCGTCATACGCGGCGTGATCGACCGGCGCATTCTGGCGAACTTTCGAGTCGAGCCGGATGTGATGGCTCGCATTCTGCCCGAACCGTTTCGGCCCAAGCTGGCGGGCGGATACGCGATCGGCGGCATATGTCTGATCCGGCTCGTCGGCATCAGGCCCCGGTTTCTGCCGCTGCGCATCGGACTGCGATCCGAGAACGCCGCCCATCGCGTCGCCGTCGAATGGGACTCGGGTGGCAAGACGCACGAAGGAGTCTACATCCCGCGGCGGGACACTAACTCGCGACTCAACACCTGGGCCGGCGGCACGCTCTTCCCCGGACTGCATCATCACGCGAAGTTCGATGTGCGGGAAACAGCCGACGAGCTTTCGGTCACGATGGTCAGCGACGACGGCAAAGCCCGCGTGCAAGTATCGGGAACGGTGACCGATCGCTTGCCAACGGCTTCAGTGTTTTCGTCACTCAAGGCCGCCTCGAATTTCTTCGAGCTGGGATCGCTCGGTTATTCCCCAACGCGCGCCGACGGACTCTATGACGGCCTGGAGCTGCGCTGTGATCATTGGCATGTCGATTCGCTCGCGGTCGATCACATCGAGTCGAGTTTCTTCGAGGATCCGTCGCGTTTCCCGCGCGGTTCGGTGACGTTCGACTGTGCCCTGCTGATGCGCGGCATCCCCCACGAATGGCACGGCCGCGACCACCTCTGCTGTCCGGCGCCGGCGGGTGCGTGATGGCGACTCGGCGCATACAATGTCTCGAGTCGGCATCAAACCGAATGCTGCTCAAGTTCGCCACTGGCACAAGTGCAATATGCGAGACGCCATTCTCTATTCCGCCGCACGCACTCCGATCGGGAAGTTCAGCGGCGCGCTGTCTTCGCTTCCGGCGCCCGAACTCGGCGGCATCGTCGTTGATGCCGTCGTGAAGCGCGCGGGCATTCCGACATCGGCGGTGGACGAAGTCATCATGGGAAACGTGCTGTCGGCGGGCCTCGGGCAGGCGCCGGCGAGACAAGCAGCACTGAAGGGAGGACTGCCCGGCACGGTGGCCGCGCTCACGGTCAACAAAGTCTGCGGCAGTGGACTCAAAGCGGCGATGCTGGCGGCTCAGGCGATTCGCTGTGGCGATGCCGAACTCATCATCGCAGGAGGCATGGAAAGCATGAGCCGGGCCGGCTATGTGCTGCCCCGCAAGCCGCCGGCCCTGGGCGACCAGACGCTGTTCGACACGCTGCAGTACGACGGCCTGACCTGCGCCTTCAGCGGCCGACGCATGGGAGACATTGCCGACAGCGTGGCCTCGCAGTTCGGCATCACTCGCGATGCGCAGGACCGATTCGCCTTGGAGAGCCATCGCCGCGCGTGTGTGGCCCGCGACTCGGGAGCATTCGATACCGAGATCGTCCCGGTGAAGATCGGTCGTCCCGGTAAGGAACAGATTGTCGACCGCGACGAAGGACCGCGAGCGGAATCGACGCTCGAACAACTGGGCAGCCTGCGCGCCGTGTTTCGCGGCGATGGAACCGTGACGGCTGGCAATGCCTCCATGATCAGTGATGGCGCGGCCGCTGTGCTGGTTGGTTCGGCAGAGGCAGGTGCGCGGTACGGGTTGACGCCGTTGGCTCGGATCGTAGCGTCGGCCACATCGGGCGGGGAGCCGGAAGATCTCTTCACCGCTCCGATCGCGGCTGTGCGTCAGGTCGTGGACCGCGCGGGCCTCAAGCTGAGCGACATCGACTTGTTCGAGATCAACGAAGCCTTCGCCTCACAGGTACTCGCGTGTTTGCAGCAGTTGGAACTCGACACCACGAAGGTCAACATCCACGGCGGCGCGATCGCCCTCGGCCATCCCGTCGGCGCCAGCGGCGCGAGAGTGCTCGTCACACTCTTGAACTCGCTACGCGCTCAAGGCCAACACTACGGCGTCGCCACTCTCTGCCTCGGCGGCGGCAACGCGGTCGCGATGCTGGTGGAGCGGGTGTAACTCACGCAGACGGTAATCGACTCAAGTCCCAAAATCCTGAGCCTGCTCGCCTTGCTGATCGGCGCGCTGTCGCGACTCAAGCCGTCGCCTGCGACGAGCCCGGGCGGCTTCACCGGGGCGGCCAGATTGCGTCGTGGTAGTCTTGCAGAATGTCGGAGTACAGCACCAGGTTGATGATGCCGAACCAGATCCCCAAAAAAATCTGCGCTTTGCGTTCGCCCGGGGTCACGACGTGAATTTCCTTATCTCCAGCCCGGAAGCCGAACACGCGACCGAGATAGTGTTCGATAAAGCTTCCCTCGTACCCCTGCTCGCCGGCCGCTTTTCGATAATGATTCTCCAGCGGCGTGAGCGGGCAGG
>JANNSB010000295.1:0-9757 GCA_031402175.1 Planctomycetaceae bacterium | reverse complement strand
CGCTCTGATGCTCCGCAATCAGGTCCACCACTTCTCGCGGTTTTCCAGACCCGCCGAGCTCACGTAGCGCGTCAAGCATCGGCCCCATCCACTTCACAAACTCGGACTGTCGCTTGGCCATCGGATTCAGTGCGGTAAAGTGGTTACGTTCAACACATTACGTCTCATCATCATACCGGATCAAACTGTACACCTCGTGCGGTTCCAGTTTGCTGCGGCCGGGGAGGAATGTGAGTTCGATCACGAACGCGCAGCCGACGACTTCGGCTCCGCATTGATGGGCGAGCTTCACGCAGGCCTGCATCGTGCCGCCGGTGGCCAGCAGGTCGTCGACCAGCAGCACCTTCGCTCCCGGCGGGAAAGCATCGGTGTGTACTTCGAGCGAGTCGGTGCCGTACTCGAGTTCGTAATGGAAGGCATGCGTGTCGAACGGCAGCTTGCCCGGCTTGCGGACCGGCACGAACGCCGCGTTGAGTTCCAGAGCCAGCGGCCCCGCGAAGATGAAGCCTCGCGCCTCGGCCGCCGCCACAACAGTCACCCCCTTGCCGCGAAAGCGATCGGCGATGCGTTTGATCGACTCGCCAAATGCGACAGGACTCGCCAACAGCGGCGTGATGTCGCGAAACATGATCCCCGGCTTCGGGAAGTCGGGAATGCTGCGGATGTAACTCTTGAGGTTGATGTCGGACATGTGCAGTCTGAATGAAGTGACAAGAAATCCTAACCCGACGCGTGAGCGCGTGAGCGAGGGGGACGTGATGATAGTCATTCAAGCCATATCGCGTCTGCCTTGCGGAACTTGACGTTGATCCACACGGAAGACGACCGCTTGCCGCATGGTGTCATTCCATTCAGATGGATGCGAATAGACACGATCCCGTCGCTGACGCTTCCGGCTCAGTCACGACAGCACGTCTTCGACCACATGCCCGTGCACGTTCGTCAAGCGCCGTTCGATGCCGTTGTGGTAGAACGTGAGCCGTTCGTGGTCGATGCCCAGCAAGTGCAGGATCGTGGCATGGAAATCGTAGGTCGTTACCGGATTGACCACCGACGCATAACCGACTTCATCAGTTGCGCCGTACGCGAAACCAGGCCTGAAGCCGCCGCCCGCCACGATGTTCGTGAAGCCGTTCGGATGATGGTCGCGCCCTTTGCCGAGCGTCCCTGCATCCGACTGAGCGAACGGCGTGCGCCCGAATTCGGTGGTGATCATCACAATCGTCGAGTCGAGCAGTCCGCGCTGCTTGAGATCGGCGATCAGCCCCGAAATCGGCTGGTCGACCCGCTTCGCCTGGCCCGTGTGGCTCTTGTATCCGTCGCCGGTGATGTCTTCGTGGGCGTCCCACGACACACCGTCGCCGGTCCAGACCTGCACCATGCGGACGCCGCGCTCGATCAGCCGGCGGGCCGCCAGCAGGTTGCGGCCGACGTCGCAAGCGAGCTCATCGTTCAGTCCGTACAAGTCCTGAATGTGCGACTCTTCTGATGCAAGGTCCATCGCCTCGGGAATCGCTTCCTGCATGCGAGCGGCGAGTTCATAACTGCGAATCCGCGCCACGAGCGGGTCGGTCTGCGCCTGCTCTTCGAGATGGATCGCATTGAGCCGGCCCAGCAGCTCCAGCCGGGCGCGCTGCGTGCGATCATCGACCCCTGCGACAGGTTCGAGATCGAGGATCGCGGTATCGCCTGATGTTCGCAGCGTCACTCCCTGATGCTCCGCCGGCAGAAAACCGCTCGTCCAGTTGAACGTGCCTCCCGCGGAGTTCGGTGGACCGGACACATCGGGCAGCACGACGAACGTCGGCAGTGCGTCATTCTCGCTGCCGAGTCCATACGCGAGCCACGAACCCATGCAGGGGTAGCCCATCTGCCGAAATCCGGTGTTCGCCTGGAACAGCGCCGGGATGTGATTGGCCGACTCGGCCACCATCGAGTTGAACACGGTCAGGTCGTCGGCCACCTCGGCGATTCGCGGGAAGAGGTCGGACACCCACAGCCCGCTCTCGCCGCGCTGATGAAACGGATAATGCGAACGATGCAGCCGCCCCACCTTGCCGAAGAAGACATCGATCTCGCCGAACGATTCAGGAATATCCTGATCGTGATAGCGTTCGAGTTCGGGCTTGTAGTCGAACGAGTCGACATGGCTCAGCCCGCCGCCGAGAAAGATGTGAATGACATGCTTCGCCTTGGCCGGATGATGCAGCCCTCCTCCCGGCCCATCGGCGGCGCAAAGCAGCCCATCCCGCAGCAACAGGTCGGCCACGGCCATCGACCCGATGCCGCAGGCGGCGTCGGAAAGGAAGTTACGGCGAGTGGTGGGGGCATGAAACATGATTGGTCGCCTCAGCTCGATCGTTGATTCAATACCGTGAACCCATCCTGCGCGAAATGATGATCATTGGACAGCACGTCCTGAATGCCCTCGGCTTCCATCACGTTCATCGAGTGGCAGTCCACCAGGCTGTACTGTTTGTCGCGACGCCGTTCGAATCGATTAAGCGCCCGCAGAAATCCGTCGCGCGTTTGCGGTATGACCCTGATATTTGAGTTGCGCATTACACTACGAACTACGGTGGATGCGGTTTGACGCATATCTGCAGGCCCGCACAACGCGCTCATGAACTCCGAAAGCACTTCATCGGTCGTAACGAGCACAACGTTTCTTAGCGAGTTCCTCGCCTCGACGGCAGCCAATTGCCACTGATCCTTCGGCCTCGTGATCGCCACCCAATAGTGCGTGTCGGCGAACACCTTCTTCATTTGCAAGGAGTTCCGTAGAGGTAATGATCCAAGTTGCCTGAAAGATCGTCTGGCAGTGCATCCCAAGCTTCTGGCGGCACTTGCGAAACGATTTCCGCGATGACGTCCTCAATCGGACGCTCGGTAGGATCGAATTCAGCTTCAGATGCGCGGATTGCTCCGGCACCATTCTCCGGTTTTCCTGGCTCCGGTCGCACATGGACTTCGATGTCGACCTGACATCGCTCCGGCAGGTCCACCGGCTGCGTGGGCCTGAAGACGCCGTCTTCGTAGATCGCTGATACGGTTTTCATGATCGTGCATTCCTCATGGGGCCACCAGACCCGATCAATACATCCTACGAAATCAGGGCACCGAAAGGGAGAGGCCGTTCAACGCGCGTCCCCATGCCAAGTGGCGTTCCAGAACCACCGCAGTTTCTCGATGAAACTCCGCCGCGGCGGTGGTTCCGGAATTCTGAAGAGACTCAGCCGATCTGGATCGGTCGCGTAGTGAGACAAGAAGTCGGCCAGGGAATCTGCTACTTGATACGAGTTCTCGTGGCAGAAGGGATTCTCGTAGTAGACTGCGGAGACATCGGCATTGCGATACTCCAGGCTGTAGATCTGGGCATTGATGAGCGCATCCGAAAACCACACACGCGGCCCATAGTTCCACAGGTTTTCGTGGTGCATACGGGTTGGAGACCAGAGCGACCAATTCAGATCACAGTAGTTTCCATATTCGAAGCCGCCGATTCGCGAGTACAGTTCGCGGATGTCATTCGAAATCAATGAACCACACGCGGCAAAGACAGATTCGAGTTCCTCTGTCGCGGGTGGCAGCAGATGGATGCCCTGAGCTTGCCAGCTTCGTAGAGCATTCTCAAGGGGCGTTTCGGACAACGAAGAGACCTCACGCAGCCGACGGCGATTCCACATACGGCAGGTTCGTAATCATCCCGTCGACGACGCCGGCGACCGCTTTGCCGGTTGTCTTCTGTGCCTTGACCGGAATGATGGCCATCAGCGGCGGCCAGAGGAAGTGGATCACCTGCACCATCTGGATCGTCTGCCAGCGAACGGCGGGGTTAGGATAGTTGGCAACGAACTTCTTTAGAACTAGATAACTCACGACGATGACGACGAGTCCCAGTCCCGAAAGCCAGCTCGCCCAAGCCGGCGCGCGGGTGGGCTTCTGCCAGACGTGATGCTCGACCTCCGTTAGGTTCTCGCCCAGCGGCGTGAATGCGATATCGATCCGTTCGAAGCCGAGCCAGCGGCTGGTCGAGATCGGCGCGAGCACCAGTTCATTCGACGTCTGCGAACTGATCTTGGCGGCGGGCAGACGTTGCGCCACCTGCCGGGCCAGGCGCAGCGACAACTCCTCGAAGTTGCCTGCGATTTGCATCTTGTCGGAGGAAATGCAAACGAGTTGACTCGCGGCGTCGGCCGACGGCGTCTGCTGCACATCGTATTGATCGGCATCGCGATCGTTGACCGGCGCCGGGCGTCGATGATTCATCCCCCACAGCACGCGAAATACGATCATCCAGACGATAACGGCGATGCCGGTGATGATGTTGAGCACCAGTTCGGCGGTTTCGACAGTCATGGGAATAGGCTTTCGGCTCTGGGCTTCAGGCTTTAGTAGTTGTTTGTGCCGCGCTCTCCTCAAGCCTCAAGTCCCAAGTCCCACGCCTTCCCTCACCGCACAATAATGTCCTTCACCGTCTTCCCTCCCGGGATCATCGGCAGTACGTGTTCCTGGTAGGGGCAGATCACATCGAGCAGATAGGGGCCGGGGTGATTGATCATTGTCTTGATGGCGTCCGTCAGCTCCGCCTTGCGCCGGACGCGTGCGGCCTCGACGCCAAAGCCTTTCGCGATCTGCACGAAGTTGGGATAGGTCTCTTCGTAGAACGAGCCGTCTCCTTCGCCCAGCCATTCGGGATGATCGATCGGGCCGAGATAGGTGTGAGCGCGCTTGCCGTCCATAAAGCGGTCTTCCCACTGCACCACCATGCCGAGATGCTGATTGTTGAGCAGCAGCACCTTCACCGGCAGCTTCTCGCAGTTGAGGGTGGCCAGTTCCTGAATGTTCATCAGGATCGAGCCGTCGCCATCGATGTCGAACACGAGCGCGTCGGGATGAGCCGTCTGCACCCCCATCGCGGCGGGAAGGCCGAAGCCCATCGTCCCCAGGCCGCTGCTGCTGAGCCAGTGCTTCGGATGATTGAACTTGAAGTACTGGGCCGCCCACATCTGATGCTGTCCCACGCCGACAGCCACATAGGGGTTGAGTTCTTTCGTCTGTTTCCACAATTCCTCGATCGCGGCCTGCGGCAGAATGTGTTCGCCGGCGTCGCGAAATGTCAGTGGATACGCCTCTTTCCATTCGTTGATCTGCGCCCACCAGGCATCGATTTCGGGCTTATCCTTGTCGGTGAACGCGGCGTTGAGCAACTTCAAGAAGTCCTTCACGTCGGCCACGATCGGAATATGGGCCTCCTTGTTCTTGTGCAGCTCGGACGGATCGATGTCGACGTGCACGATCTTGCCGTGCTTGGCGAACTCTTCGAGCTTGCCCGTCACACGGTCGTCGAACCGCACGCCGAGCGCGAGCAGCAGGTCGGCCTCGTTGACGGCATAGTTCGCATACACGGTGCCATGCATGCCGAGCATATGCAGCGACTGCGGATCATCACCGGGAAACGCGCCGAGACCCATCACGGTCATCGTCACCGGGATGCCCGACTTGCGGGCAAACTCCGTCAACTCTGCTGATGCGCCTGAGTTGATGATGCCACCGCCGATATACAGGACCGGCTTCTTCGACCGGCGGATCTGCGCGAGCACCTGATTGATCTTCTCTTGCGCAACCACGCGCAGCTCGGGCCGATAGCCGGGGAGGTGCATCGGCGGATCGAGATCAATCTCGCCATCGAGCTTCTCGATCTGGATGTTCTTGGGGAAGTCGATCAGCACGGGGCCGGGGCGGCCGGTGCGGGCAATGTAAAACGCTTCCTTCACGATTCGGGGAATCGAGCGCAGTGTGCGCTGCAGCGACTCGTGGTCGGCCGGGTCGTCGGCCGTGATCAGATACTGGTGCTTCGTGATCTGCTGGCACACCGAAACGATCGGCGTCTCCTGGAAGGCATCGGTGCCGATCACCTGTTGCGGCACCTGTCCCGTCACCGCCACCATCGGAACACTGTCGAGCTTGGCATCAGCAATCGCGGTGACGAGGTTGGTTGCGCCGGGTCCGCTGGTGGCCATGCAGACGCCGACCGAATCGGTCGACCGCGACACGCCCTGGGCCGCGAACGCCCCGCCTTGTTCGTGACGGGGGAGGATGGTGCGAATCTGGTCGCGATACTTCCGCAGGGCCTGATGCAGCGGCATGCTGGCCCCGCCCGGATAGGCGAAGCAATACTCGGCCCCTTGCTGGATGAGCGACATCACCAGCAAGTCGGCTCCGTTGAGCGTCGTCTGCTGCGTGGCGGGATTGAGAACGGTGGACACGGTCGGCTACCTCGAAACGGCTGGAATCAAGCGGGTCTGATGCATCATCAACGGGACAAAGCAGTTTAGACGAAGAAATCGGGACAGAGAAGCAGGCCGCCGCCGGGCGGCCGCTTGGGCCTCGATGTGTCGAATTGCCGTCGTCTCATTCGGCACACGTCCTACAGAATGTCGGCTCCTATTAAGAGGGCGGATGCCGACACATGAAGGCGGATCGGGGTTCGGTGACGAATCCTTCAACGGTCGGGTGTCGCTACCGACTGGGAAATCTTGCCCCGGAGGGGCGACGGGTTGTAGCCACGGGTGGAGCGGCGCGGCGGCGTAGCCGACCAACGCGGAACCCGTGGAATGAAGTTGTCGATGATGAAGAGCCCCGGAGGGGCGAAGGAAGTGGGGTCGCCGCGACTCTAATCGGGTGCATGATGTGCGGACTTCCTCTGCCCCTCCGGGGCAGTGACTTGTTGGATGATTCCAGTCCACGGGTTGCGCTTCGTCCGGCTACGCCGCCGCGCCGCTCCACCCGTGGCTACAGTCCGCCGCCCCTCCGGGGCGGGAGTCAACCAGCCTTGCTGAGTTCGCTCTGTTGCGATTCACCGGCCGTCACAACAGCGCGCTTGCGCCCCGCTCTCGGTTCGCTCTTCCACCGGCGGTGTACCCAGAAATACTGCTCGGGGGCGCGGCGGATCGCCTGCTCAAGGGCTGCCGTGTATTGCCGCGTGATCTCGCGGACTTCGTCCTTCGCCTGGATCTCGCGCGGGTCGATGATCGTTTCGCAGCCGATCTCGAAGCGTGCCCAGCGGGAGCTGTCGGTATCGGGGAGTCGCAGGCCGTAGCCGACGGCGATGAGGGCGTCGTATTCGATCGCCATCAGCGCGATCGATTTGAATGTCGACGCCGGCCGGCCGAAGAAGTCGACGAAGACGCCGCGTCCCCCCGCGTCCTGGTCGGCCAGCAGAATGAGGTTGCCGCCGGCCCCGATGGCGTCGATCATCCCGTCGAAGCCCCCCTGCTTCAGGTACAGCCGATGGCCGGTCGCTTCGCGGGTGCGAACGAACCAGCGGTGCAGGTACGGGTTATCGAGATGCCGGGCCACCACGCCCATCGGAAAACCAAACTGGCCAAACGTGGCGAGTGAGACTTCCCAGTTGCCGAAGTGCCCGGCCAGCACGATCACCCGCCTGCCGCTGCAGAGCGCCTTGACCAGCGGCCGGCGGTCGCGAAACACAATCGCCTCGCGGCAGTTGACGAGTCTCAGTCGCCTGGGCCACTGGATCGACTCGACCAGCACGCGAAAGAGATGTGCCCACATACCGCGGATCATGTCATCAATCTGCTGCTCACTGAGCGTCGTTTCGCTTTCAGGCCCACTAAAGGAGCGTGCAATGTTCTCGCGGGCGACGTCGTAGCGGGTCCAACTGCGCGGCAGGATGTCGGTCATCAGTGTGCCGAACGACCGCGCGAGCCGGGCTGTTTGCCGGACGCTGAGCATCTCAATGAGGCAGGCGAGCATGCGAAAGGCGAGATACTCGACGGCATAGCGCACTCGGCGCACGATCCCGATCCTGCGGGTGTGCGGGGCGAGCTTGTCGCGTTTGCGGGAGTAGGGGATCCAACTCATGCTTATGCATCCGTGCATCGAATCGTCAGTGGATGGATGACGGCGGCGCGGGGGCGTAGGGTAATGAAGCTGGGGAATTCGCCAAATAGCAATGGATCGAGCGGCGGGGTTTAGCCCCGCCGTCCCCATTCGCGCCGGTCGGCGGGGCTAAACCCCGCCGCTCCCTATGCGCTACTCGGCGGGAGCTTCCATCGGCGGCGCGAGCGGATCCGCGATCAGCTCATACACTCGCACCGTGTTGTCGTAGAGCGCGATGGCGATCTTGAGGCCGTCGGGATGGACGGCGACGTCGTAGGCGACGCCGGGCAGGTCGAACTGGTGGAAGCTCTTTTCCTCGCCCGGTCGCCAGAACCAGAGCGCGCCCGAGTTGCCTCCGCCGGCGGCCACGATGTACCGGCCGTGCGGGTCGAACTCCATGCCCCAGATCGCCCCCTCGAAGTTCGCGCTCGGCGACATCACCTGCAGTCGCTCGCCGGTCTCGAAGTTGAAGATTGCGCCCATCGGCGTGCCGACGCCGGCGAAGGCGTTGGAGACGTTCCCCATGCCGCCCACGGCGAGGCGCGTGCCGTCGGGGCTAAAGCAGATGCCGCGCACGCCGCCGACATCGGCCAGAAAGCCTTCGTCATACTTGTAGATGACGTCGGCATTCAGATCGCGGATGAACTCCCACGTTCCAACCCGCCATTGCTTGAGGACTCCCTTCAGATCGCCTGTGACGAGATACTCGCCGGAGGGATGAAAGGCCAGGTTGTAGATGTGACTCCCGTGACCGACGAGTTCGGTGATGAGCGAACCATCGGCTGCGTTCCACACCTTGGCCTTGTGGTCGTTGCCGACGGTGACGACGAGTTGCCCATCGGGACTGACGGCCAAGGCCCGCGCGAAGCCTTCGTGGGCGGCGGTCGTGTTGATCAGTGAAGGCGGGTCGGCGAGTGCATTCCAGGCGAGGAGAGTGCCTTCGTGCCCGGTGGAGTACATTGTCCCCGTCGACGCGACGACCAATTGACTGGGCCAGCTCGCATGGCCGGTGAGCACGTCTTTGTATTGATCCCAAATCCGCCAGCGGAGAATCGTGTTGTCTTGCGCGCCGGCGAAGAGGAATTCTCCGGCAGAGTCGAAGCCGACACACATGAGGGGCCGTGCTTCCTGATAGACGGCCACTTCGCGAATCTGTGTCGGGTCAGCCACCGGCAGCGTCGCAGTGAAGGCGTCACGGCGCTTTGTCGATGTATCGAGCAGCGACTGTATGGCGCTCAACTGTGACTGAGCGGCGTCGACTTTGGGCTGTTGTTCCGCCGCTTTCGCGTTGAGAGCATCGATCCGCGCCTGCACGATCGACTGGGCCGCCTGCGACTGCTGAAGCAGCGCTTGGGATTCGATCACGCTCGCCTCGGCGGTCGCCACCACGGCTTGCGCATTCGTCAGGTCGGCCGCGGCCTGAGTCTGAGCCGAGAGGGTCTGGTTGTAGGCGATCTGTGCCTCCGCATGAGTCACGCGTGCGGCGGCGGTTTGCTGCACGACGGCCTCATGAGCGGCCGTGCGGTCGGCGGCGAGCCGATCGGTCAACCCTTGCGCCAGTTGTGCCTGTTGAAGTTGCGTGGCCGCTTCGGCCTGCTGTTCGGGAGTGAGCGTCGTGTCGGCCGACCGCTGCTGGGCACTCGCGATCGATTCGTCCACGATGGTCTTGGCCGCGAGAGCGCCTTGCAGTTGCTGCTGTGACTGTTCGATCAGCGGGGTCACTTCGGCCAGCGCCTGTTCGGCGACGGCGAGGGCTTGCCGGGACGACTCGACATCGAGTGCCATCAATTGCTGAGTGGTCTCCACCGTCTGCAGCGACGCGACGGCCGCAGCCACGCTGGCTTGAGCGGAG
>JANNSB010000294.1:0-3262 GCA_031402175.1 Planctomycetaceae bacterium | reverse complement strand
TCCTCATCGTGCGGCAGATCTTGAGGACGTACAACGCAGAGTCGGCGCATGTCTCACTCGATGAGTGGTCCGGCATCTCCTGCTCCGAGTGCGGCTATGTCTCGGACGAATCCGACAGCTACTGCTGCGCCGCCTGTTACTGCTCGCTGTGCAGCGACTGCAGCCGCAGTTGCGAGTTCTGTTGCGATAACCGCTGCCACGGCTGCCTGGAAACCTGTCAGTGCTGTGAACTGTATGCCTGCCAGAGCTGCCTGCAGCGGTGCGCCCGCTGTGACGACCTCACCTGCCGAGACTGCATTACCCCCGAACTCATCTGTAACACCTGCCTGGAGAACGAAGATGGAGATGACGAACCTCATGAAACTGAGACCGAGGAGGAAGCGGAGGCTGGAGCGGTTGCCGCGGAAACGGAGGCTGCTGCGGCAGCCAGTGCTGCGGTTTACACCGACTGCCTGGGCCAAGTTGCGGTTCCTGCGTGACCTGGGGCCAACCGAAGTCGGTGGTTTCGGAATCAGTGCCGACCCGGAGGACCTGCTCCTGATCCACGACATCCAACTGATCCGCCAGGACTGCACGGAGGTCTCAGTGGAGTTCGACGACCTGTCGGTCGCCGAGTTCTTTGAAGACCGGATCGAGGAAGGGCTCCGGCCCGAGCAGATCGGACGGGTGTGGATCCACACACATCCCGGCGACTCGCCGTATCCGAGCGGCGTCGATGAACGGACGTTCGAGCGCTGCTTCGGCGCATGCGACTGGGCCGTCATGTTCATCATCGCCCAAAACGATGCCACCTATGCCCGGCTCCGCTGGCGGCATCCCGCACCCGCCGAAATGGAGATCCCTGTCGGTGTCGAGTATTCAAAGCCGTTCGAAGGATCGGACCAGGCACAATGGCGGCACGAGTACGCCGAGTGCGTGCAGGATGTCTCATGGCACCCTGTCGAGAAGCTGAATCGGGATGAACTCAACATGCTCGACGACTGGTGGCTGCCGGGAGATGAACTCGTCTCGATCCCGCCGAGCCAGGAGGTGACGCCATGATACAGCCCGACAATGACCGGTTCGCACGGCAGGCGGGGCTGGTTCCCCGCGAGCGTCTGGCCGAAATCTCCGCCACCGTGATCGGCGTGGGGGCTGTGGGACGGCAGATCGCGATTCAGCTGGCGGCGCTCGGCGTGCCGCGGTTGACGTTGATCGATCACGACATCGTCGAACTCACCAACGTCGCGACGCAGGCGTACTTTCACGACGAGATCGGCCACCACAAGGTGGCAGCCACTGCTCAGTACGTGTTGCGTATCGACCCCGACATTATCGTCACCGTGGTGCCCGATCGCTATCGCGCTCGGATGGAAATGGGCGACGCCGTATTCTGCTGCGTCGACAAGATTGCCACGCGCGAGACGATCTGGCGGACGGCGGGACAGCATGCAGCGTTCTGGGCCGATGCCCGCATGCTGGGCGAAGTGATCCGGGTGCTATCGGCTTCCGCCGACATCGGCCGCGGCCATTACCCATCGACGCTGTTTCCGCAGGGAGAGGCCCAGATCGGCGCGTGCACGTCGCGCGGCGTGATCTACACCGCGATGATCGCAGCGGGGCTCGTGGTGCATCAGTTCACCCGCTGGCTCCGCGGGTTCCCGACGGCGGCCGATCAGTCGCTGAACCTGCTCAGCGGCGAACTCTCCGAAGTGTGAGTGATTCCGTTCGGTTGTAATGAGAGCTGTTCATCGCGCCCCGTGTACTGCCCGTGGCAGTCGAGTCGGGGCAAGATTCTGTTGCCTGTGCCTTCACGCGTGTGGGGGCGGTTATGTCAATGACATGACCGCCCCTGACTGCCGCACATGAACAGCACCGTTCCCGCGCATAGAAGGCATACGCGCCTCGAACTCGACTCACTGGCGTGGCTTATGCGGGAGCGACTCCCCAAGTCCGAGTATCTGCGAGGGATTCGCCAGCAGGCTCGACACTGGCTCATGGGCGAGTCTCGAACTGTCCCGCCAGTATGTGGCTCGGCTGAGTCAACTGCGGGGCGGCATCGAGGATCGTCAGCCCATGTCAACACTATGAACTCGATCTCCATCTGCTCGGACCACTCAGGCTTTGAACTCAAGGTCGCTCTGTGCAACTACCTCAAGGCCGCAGGAATCCCGTTCATGGATTGGGGCTGCTGGTCTGCGGTACCCTGCGACTACTATGAATCCCTCAAGCCCTGCATCGAGCACATGCGGCGGACTTCCGGCTGCGTCGGCGTGGCGATCTGCATGACGGGTCAGGGATTCAACATCGCCGCCAACAAAGCAGACGGAATCAGGTCCGCACTGTGCCGTGACGCCGAGTCCGCCGAGGACGGGAAGCACGTGAACGCCAACTTCTACTGTCTGGCGGCTCGATACGTTGGTCCGGAGGACTTGCCGACAATCGTCGCGGCGATCACTCAGCCCGAAGCACCACCTTTATTCTCCCCGCCTCCCTTGCCGCCACCGCTGCCGGTTGGTGGAGGGGGTGGGGCGGTCGTCGGCTGAGAATTGTTTGTCGAACCACCCCGCACATTGGTTATTGGAGCAACGCTTACCGTGCGGACACCATCTGTTGGAATCTTTCCTTTACTGTCAGCCATCATGACTCCGTTGTCGGGTGGTTTACTTCTTAGTCCCTTGTGCGCCGCCGGTCTTGCCGCCGGTCGCACCGCCACTCCCTCGTGGCGCAGGTGGTTGAGCCGTCGAAGGAGCCGCCTTCTTGGCTGATTGATTATTCACTGGCTGCGAAGAATCATTCGTCTGCTTCGCCATTCAGTCACCCCTTGATTTCAGATTTCTTCGGTTCCTTGTTACTTGCAACTGGTGCGTTGCCGCCGCTGCCCTTCGGTGGCGGAGGCTGAACAGTTTGAGGGACGGGGTTGTTTTGCCCGCCCTTCTTCTCCATACCCTCATAAACGGGAGCGAAAGGCGGCGGCATGATGATGCGTTTGTCAGACATTGGTCGAGTCCTCTTGAAGTCCCAGCGGCAGATCGACGGTAATCAAGTCTCTCCTCCTTGAGAGATAAACCTTGTCTGTCTTGTAGAGCTGGTCGCCGGTCCTCTCATTATAGACCGTCACCCCCACCAGGAGAATCTCGATGATTCCCGGATCGTCCACGTCCGAATAGGCCCGGACATATCCGTAGTACATGAGATTCTGCTCGTAATCCCGAACGACGGCCCACTCAACGTCTTTCAGGTTCATCGTAAATGCCCAGACGTTGAGGTCGCCAAATTTGTT
>JANNSB010000293.1:0-29679 GCA_031402175.1 Planctomycetaceae bacterium | reverse complement strand
TATCGCCGCACCGATGACGGGGAACTGGAGCCGACAACGGTTTCGGTGTTGTGGGGGAAGGAGCCGACGAGCCGCGATCGGTTTCCGCTGGCTAACGGCGGGCTGTTCTCGACGGCTCACGACTACGCCCGGTTCTGCATGATGATTCTGAACGGCGGCGAACTCGACGGCGCGCGCATCATGCAGCCCGAGACGATCGACCTGATGACGAGCAACCATTCCGGCGATCTCGAAACCGGCTTCGCGCCCGGCAACTGCTGGGGCATCGGCTGGTGCGTCGTCCGCGAACCGCAGGGCGTGAGCGAGGTTCTCTCTCCCGGCGCCTGCGGCCACGGCGGAGCGTACGGCACCCAGGCGTGGATCGACCGCGAACGCGGGCGAGTCTTCATCCTGATGGTGCAGCGGGCGAACTTCCCGAATGCAGACAACTCGGATGTGAGGCGCGAGTTTCAGGGCATCGCATCGGGGATGCTGACGCCTTGAGCGACTTGTCGTCCGTCAGGTGCCCCTCGAATGCGCTCTGAACAGCGGTGCCTGCGCTCAAAGGCGTCGATGTCGTCGATGTAAACGCAAGCATCCCGGATGCTCGAAGCATCCGGGATGCTGGTTTTCCTAGAGCCTCAAGCCCCACGTCCGTCACGCCGCGTAGTTCGTGATGCGGTTCGTCGGCACGAACTGGGTCGTGGACTGCTCTTCGGCCTGCAGGCGGAACTGCAGAATGTAGGCGTCTTCTTCGGTATCGTCATAATGGTGCCGCAGCACGTTGACGGCCCGAAAGCCCTGCGTCTTGAAGAAGAGCTGTGCGTCGAGGTTGCTCTCACGCACTTCGAGGGCGATTTCCTCGCGGCGTTGCTGCGAGAGCTTGTCGATCAGCCTCAGCACCATCTGGTTGCCGACCCCGTGCCTGCGGGCGTCGGCGGCGACGGCGAAGTTCAGGATGTGCAGCTTCGACTTGTGGAGTTCATAGATCATGAAACCCACGATGCGGTGGTCGTGCTCGGCGACCATGCCGATGCAGTTCCGCTGGCGGAGGCAACACAGAAAATCCTCCTCGGTCCAGGGGAACTCGAAGCTCGCCTTTTCGATTTCGAGCACTTCGGGCATGTCCCGGCGAATAAGCCAGCGGATTTGGACGTCCAGTCGGGTTTGCGCGGGAATTGGTGTGCTCATGTCGGCCTCCATGTCCAACAAGCTATGTCGAATTCAGTTCGATGTGATTGATGAATCCCGGCGACCCAGTGAAGACCGCCGTGCCGAGGGCAACCGTCGTGATCGCCATCAACGAGGCGGAGACTAACACAGCCCCCGGAACAGGTGAAGGCGGATTTCCCAACTCCCGCATCTTATGCCAGAAGTGCCGGATTGCCGCCTGCCGCGAGGTTTCGCATCTGCCCTCAGAATCACGGAAGTGGGTGTCCACAAATCGCAATAGACCATCTCACGGCATGATTCCGCGAATGCGGATCGAGACCTGAATCCCTGACCGACGGGCTACCATGATGAATGGGGGCGTAAGGTCGGGGTCGCTCGCAAGTACACTTGCCAAGTCGCCAATTGTGAATTGTGGATCCAGGTTCCCTGGCCTGAGGAACACAATGCCCACAACTGGCTCTCCCTGCATGATTGCCAGCGTCCCGAAATCGGAGTCCTGAGTGACGATCAATCGGTCTTCGGCCTTGGCGCGCTGAAGGATCTGCGAATCGCTCGAACCCTGTAGACCGGCACGGCAGATATCGAGCACATCGAAGCCGGCATCCATCAGCCATTGCACGACAACGGGATTGAGGTTTTCGTCCGTCAGCAGGCCGAAATCCCGCAGCTTCATTTCACCACCTGAGCGCTCAGGTAGACCTCGTTCCTCATCGCTGCGGCAGCGTAGTTCAAGGCCTGTTCGACATCAGCCTCAGTGAGGTGCGGATAACTGCGCACAATGTCTTCCCGAGTCGCCCCCGAAGCGACCCACTCCAGAACCATCTCCACGCTGATGCGAGTGCCCCGAATAATCGGCTTGCCGCCGAGAATGGCAGGATCGGACGTGATGCGGTCAAACATTGTCTTGCCTTGATAAAAGCAGTGATGTGGCTTCGCTCAATTCTACTCTCTGCACAGTCGCATCGCACTATGTAATCAAGTTGCTGGCTTCAACGATTCCGATCGACCTACGGGATCCCTCACTCCACCAGCGGCTCCAGCGCGACTCGAAACACCTCTGCCTGACGCAGAAAACCCAGGTCCGTGGGATGCGAACTGTCCACCGTTCCCTCGTTGTCCTCGCCCAAGAGATGTTCCCCTTCCAGGTAGAAAATGTGCTCGTCACCGGCGGCGATCAGGCGGTCGTAGGCAGCGCGAAAGGCCGCACGGCTGCTGTCGTTTCGCTCTCGCTTGCCGGGATTGAAGATCGCATCGCTATAGGTACGGTCTTCCACCAGCAGGATCGGCGTTTCGGGGTGATGTTCGCGAATGAGCTGCACCACCGGCTCGGTGCGGGCCGCCACATCGTCGGCCCCCAGGTTCGGCAGACAGTCGAGCACGAACACCGCGGCGTCGATCTCGGCCATGAACTGCGTGAACTCGGTCTCTAGTCGCCCGTTGCCGGAGAAACCCAGGTTGATGATCGGCCGATCCAGCCAGCGTCCGAGGATGGCCGTGTGCACCATCCCCGGTCGCGATGCGCAGCCACCCTGAGTGATCGACGTCCCGTAGAACACGATCGGCTTCTCATGACCTGACGGATACGCAGACGCAGTGAAGAGCGAATTCCCTTCCGGGATGCCGATGGCGACTTCGCTCACGCCGTTATAGAGCGGCATATACAGCAGGTATTCGCGCCGGCCGGGAATGATGTCGGAACAGAGCGTGACGGTATTTTCCTGGCTGGCTGGGAATCCGCAGGCGAGCCAGCGCCAGTCCCCTTCGTCATCGCGGGCATACAGATCCAGCCCGCTGACCCCCGTGGCCGGCATGTGCGGCATGTCGAGCTGATCGGAGATCAGGTTCCATTTCGCGGAGATGGTTGTCGCATCGGTCTCGAACCGCACGCAAATCCCCGCCGAGTGCCGACTGAGATTCCAGACATCGTCTCGCACGACCCCCTCGGCCCGCGCGGGAAGGCGATCGAAGGGTGAGGCCAGTTCGTCGCCACTCCAACCCTGTCCCTCGACGCCGAGCAGTCTTACGTCGTACCACGCTGTGCCCTCCACCTGCGTGGCCAGATCGGGGGAGATGAGTTGATCATCGGCCTGGGTTGAGGGAGCGAGTACGAGCAGCGTCCAGCAGGCCGTGATGGCGTAAGCCAACCGTTGCCGAGAATTGTGATCCGTACGCAGTTGCAGCATCGTTATCCTCCTGAGGATGTGTGTGGGCATCATTCAGGAATTGCCGCGCGGCGGCAACCGAGAGTCGCCTTTCGCTCCGCGAAAGTAGCGTAGCGGCGTCTGTCCCCAGACGCCGGGACCAAAGGAGTCGATGCGCCCCCTGTTGTCGCCCAACGACCGGATGACGTCCACTCGGGTCGCCCCGTGTCTGGGGACAGACACGGCTACGAAAAACTGACAGTCGCTCCGCAAAAGTAGCGCAGGCCTTAAAGATGTGCGTGGCATTTTGCTCTAAGAAGTTCGGACGGCATGCGCGAAATCTGCCTTTGATGCCTTCACTTGGGATAGGTTAGACTGGACTCTGAATCTTCAGAGCCAAAGCAGCTTGACGGACCGCCTTCGCTCGACGGACAGTGCGCCTGTGACCCGCGTTCCTGCAACATGCCCCTTCGCCCCATCCATTCCGCTCGCCCCTCCCGCCGAGATGTCCTGCGTCTCGCGGGTGTCGGCGGATTGGGGTTGTCGCTGCCGAATCTGCTGAGGCTGCGGGCCGATGGCCCAAGTGGCTCGGCCGGCTTTCAACATGGACCCGGGTTTGGCCAGGCGAAGTCGTGTATCGTGCTCTTCTGCTGGGGCGGGATGAGCCAGCTCGAAAGCTGGGATCCCAAGCCCGAGGCCCCCGTCGAAGTTCGCGGCGAGTACAACGCGATTGACACCGCCACGCCCGGAGTGCAGATCGGCGAGTATCTGCCGAGACTGGCTCAACAGACCGAGAAGCTGGCAATTGTGCGCTCGTGTACGCATCGCGCCCGCGATCATCGTCAGGCGGCGTATTGGACGCTTACCGGCGTCCCGCCCATTCAGCTTGACGGCGTGATGGTCTCGAACCCCGTCCTCCCCACGCGAGGCGACAAGCCCTCACTCGGCGCGATGGTTGGATACGTCCGCAACGGCAACGCCGAGCTGGCGGGAGCTGTCACACTGCCGTATCTGATCGCCGAACGCGGCCTTGTCGGCGGACAGAACGCGGGCTTTCTCGGCGTCGAACACGATCCGCTGGTCGTGCGCCCCAAGTCGGGCAATCCCTTTCCGGGCGTGTCGCCACTCTCCGACGCTCCCGACTTCGCGTCCATTGATGACGCGCTGCTGCAGCGCATGCGCGGACGCCGCGAACTGCTCAATGGACTGGTCGGCGGAACATTGGTCCACGAGAACGGTTCGACGACGTGGGACCACTTCCATGAGTATGCCGTCGACATGCTCAGCAGTCCGCAGGTGAAGCGGGCGTTTCAACTCGATGACGAGCCGGCGACTGTTCAAGATGCCTATGGGCCCCACATTTTCGGACAGAGCGTGCTGTTAGCTCGTCGCTTGACCGAGGCCGGCGTGCCGCTGGTGACTGTCAATTGTGGAGCCGGCGACCTCAACGGCGGGATTGGGGCGATCTGGGACACGCACTTCATCGGCTTCCCGCAACTCAAGGAACATCTAATGCCGCCATTCGACATGGCGGCGAGCGCGCTCCTTGCCGACCTCGCCGATCGCGGCACGCTCGATGAAACTCTCGTCGTGTTGCTGACGGAGTTCGGCCGGCAGCCGATTATCAATCAGTTCGCGGGGCGCGATCATCAGCCCGACTGCTACTCGGTCGCCTTCGCTGGCGGCGGCGTTCGCGGCGGACAAGTCATCGGCCGCTCGAATCGACTGGCTTCCGAAGTCGAAGAATCACCCGTCGGACCAGCCGACCTGCACGCCACGATCTTTCACGCCCTGGGGATCGACCCGCTGACGATGCTCACCCGTCCGAACGGCGAAACGCTGCCGCTTTCGGAGGGGACGCCGATCGCGTTGTTCTGATTGTACTAACGCAAAGCTTCCCCTCTCCTCGAAGACCAAGTCCGCTCGATCACTTGACGAACGCTTTCGCTTGATAGAGTCCGTCCCTCACAGGAGAACGAATTGGCTCATTCGGTCATGTCTGTCAATTGATAGAATGAATGATCGAAATCAGACTGATGCTCATCATGTCCACGAATCCACTACTCACCCCCGGACAACGCTTGCGGCAGGCCGTCGATGCCGAGCGCCCGTTGCAGGTGGTGGGGACGATCAATGCGTTTTTCGCCCTGCTGGCGGAGCGGGCGGGATTTCGCGCGATCTATCTGTCTGGAGCAGGCGTCGCCAACGCTTCGCACGGCCTGCCCGATCTCGGTATGACGACGCTCGATGATGTTCTGGAAGATGCTCATCGCATCACGAAGGCGAGCCTACTGCCGCTGCTCGTCGACATCGACACAGGTTGGGGAAGCAACCTATCGCTGCAAAAAACCATTCGCGGATTGATCGACATCGGAGCGGCCGCCCTACAGATCGAGGATCAAGTCGACGCCAAGCGCTGCGGGCATCGGGCCGGCAAGCAACTCGTATCTACTGATGAGATGAACGATCGGCTCAAGACGCTGCTTGATGCACGGAGTGATCCAGCATTTGTCATCATGGCTCGCACTGATGCTGCCGGCGTTGAATCGCTTGATGCGGCGATCGATCGCGCCGTGAGTTATGTGGAAACCGGGGCCGATATGATCTTCGCCGAGGCGTTGACATCTCTGGATGAGTATCGACGGATTACGTCAGCCGTCAGCGTCCCGGTGCTGGCGAACATCACCGAGTTCGGCCGGACGCCCCTCTTCACCGTCGAAGAGCTGCGACAGGTGGGCGTAAGGCTCGTGCTGTATCCATTGACGGCCTTTCGCGCCATGAGTGCGGCGGCTCTGAATGCGTATGAGATCATTCGGCGCGAGGGAACGCAGCAATTGATTATCGATCAACTGCAGACGCGCGACGAGTTGTATGACATCTTGAACTACGTCGAACAGGAACGGCAGCAGCACACTCCAAGGAAAGATGCAACATGAGCGCAACACCATCAGCCGGGGGCCTGGAAGGCGTCGTCGCGGGGCGCACGAGTCTGAGCACCGTCGGCAAGGCCGGCGTCGGCCTGACCTATCGCGGGTACGACATCGAAGACCTGGCCGTGCACGCGACGTTTGAGGAAGTAGCGTACCTGCTGCTGTATGGCGAGCTGCCGACTCCCAATGAACTGACGGCGTTTCGCGGGCGGTTGAAGCACTCGCGAGACCTGCCGGGCGCACTCAAGAACATTCTGGAGCAACTCCCCGCGAACTCTCATCCGATGGATGTGCTCCGCACCGGCTGCTCGGCCCTCGGCTGCATCGAGCCGGAACCGTCGTTCGGGCAACAGCTGCACATTGCTGAGCGTCTGCTCGCGACGTTTCCGGGGATGCTGTGCTACTGGCACCGCTTTCATGTGGATGGCACTCGCATCTCGCTCGCCTCGAACGAACCGTCGATCGCCGGACATTTTCTGCACCTACTGCATGGCCGCGCGCCGTCGAAGACGCACGAACGCGCCCTCGATGCGGCTCTCACCCTCTATGCAGAACACGAGTTCAACGCATCCACATTCGCGGCCCGCACGACGGCAGCGACGTTGTCGGACTTCTATTCGGCCATCGTCACCGGCATCGGCACGTTGCGTGGTCCGCTGCATGGCGGGGCGAACGAAGCGGCGATGGTGCTGATCGAGCGGTTCGCCAGTCCCGATGCCGCCGAGCGCGGCGTCCTCGAAATGCTGGGACGGAAGGAGAAGATCATGGGGTTCGGGCACCGCGTCTACAAAGACCGCGACCCGAGGTCGGACATCATTCAAGAGTGGTCGCGGCAACTCAGCGAAGAGTGCGGAGATATCGTGCTGTATCCGGTGTCGGAACGCATCGAGGCCGTCCTGCGGCGGGAAAAGAAGCTGTTCCCCAATCTCGATTTCTATAGCGCGACGGCGTTTCATTTTCTGGGGATACCGACGGACATGTTCACGCCGCTGTTCGTGTTTGCCCGCACGGCCGGCTGGTCGGCCCACATCATCGAGCAGCGGGCCGACAACCGGCTCATCCGCCCTGCCGCAGACTACATCGGCCCGGCACCTCGAACGCTGCCAAGGCTGGAGAACCGATGAGTTCGCTGCTTCGCCATTTCCGAGTGGAAGCGCGCCCCGAGGGAGGAACGACCGTTTGGATGGACGTCGCCGGCAAGCCGGTGAACATCTTCTGGGACGAAGTGCTGATCGAACTCGAAACGCTGGTCGATCTATGGGAACAGAGTGCAGACGAATCACCGATCGTCATTCGCAGCGCCAAGGTGAAGGGGTTCGCCGCAGGTGCGGACCTGAAGCGCATCGCAGCCTTTCAGACGGTCGATGAAGTCGAGACATTTCTATTGCAGGGGCAGCAAGTGTTGGATCGATTGGAGCAGTTGTCGCGTCCGACGGTTGCCGTCATCACCGGAGCTTGCCTGGGCGGCGGACTCGAACTGGCGCTGGCCTGCCGCTACCGCGTCATCGTCGAGCAACCCGATGCCGGCCCCACGCAACTCGGCTTGCCCGAGACGACACTCGGATTGATTCCCGGCTGGGGGGGCACGCAGCGCCTGCCTCGGCTTGTGGGGTTGTTTACAGCTCTCCGACTGCTGCTCACCGGCGATAACGTCAACACCGACGAGGCCCATCGACTCGGACTCGTACACGATGTACTGCGGGGCCCGGATGTCGAATCGCAACTGCATCCCTGGGTCACGAAGTCGATGATGAATCCGCCGCTGGCGCCCGCACACCTCCCATTTCGTGACGAGGATGTCTACGCGCTGGCCGAGAAACAATGGATCACGCCGGATCAACCGGCGCGGCTGGCAGTCATGAAGGCTGTCCGCGCTGGATGGCCGCATGACATGCAGGCGGGACTCGACGCCGAGCGCAGCGAATTTCTCGGCCTCATTTTTTCCGACGACTGCCGACGCAGGCTTAACGCGATGTTCACTCGCAAGTGAGCGTGATGGCGGTCTGCAAAAGATGGACCGCTGATTGAGCGGATGACGCGGGTCTTCGCGGATCTGCAACACAGTCAGAATCAAACCATTGTTTCTGATCAGCGAGAATCCGCCAAATCCGCGCCATCCGCGGTCCATTCGTACGTGGCTCGATATGCGATCAAGTCCCGCAAGGCGCGACAGAGTTGGACCGAACATTGCCCCTCACGACCCCCTCGCTCACGCTTCGGGTTAGGATAAGGGCTATTCGTCCGTCGAATGCGCGGCGATGAACTCCCGCGCCCGCGCGATCACTTCGTCGTTGATCCCCATGTGCCCCATATCGGGATAGCGCACGAATTCAAAGTTTGCGTCGGCTTCCTCCAGGGCCGAGACCATCAGCAGCGCATTGTCGATCGGCACCGACTGATCGTTGTCAGAATGCAGAACCATCAGAGGCGTCATGTCGGCGGTGACGTGATTCACCGGAGACGCCAGGTCACGGCCCTCCAGCGGGTCGACATCGGGGGGCGTCCAGAGGTTGCCCCAACTGAGCGTATTGAGTTCGTAGTTCGCCGCCACGCTGATGACGGCCCGCACATCGTTGCTCGCATCTTCCCAGCCTCCCGTTCGCGGAAACGGTCCATCCCCCATGGTGGCCGCCAGCGAGACCATGTGTCCGCCGGCCGACTGACCGATCAGAAAAATGCGCGAGGTGTCGATGTTGTATTCCTCCGCATGCGCATGGACGTAACGAATCGCGCACTGCAAGTCCTGATAGCAAGCCGGCGCGGGGGTGCAGCCCGCGAGACGGTACTCGATCGACATGGCGAACATGCCGAACTCTGCCCACTGCTGCACATTGATCGTCGAGCCGTCGCGTTTGTGTCCGCCGACCCAGCGTCCGCCGTGCACTGAAATGAGGGCGGGGAGCTTCTCATCCGAAACCGGCCACGCGACATCGGCCAGCAACCCCGCGCCGTGCACCCGTCCGTAGACGATGTCCTCGCGGTATTCGATGGCCGCATCGTCGCCGATGGCGACCCTGGCAACCGACAGCAATCCTGCCAACGCCAGTAACAGCAATCTAATGCAATGCATGTGGTTCTCCTTTAGTCAGCACAAGGGGTAACAGAGTAAGGTGGCACAGACATTCCTGTCTGCGCCTGAGCCAGAGTGGACGATGTGATCTCCAACGACTGATAATTGCGGGCAGCTCAGGCGACAAGCTCCTGATTGCAATACCCGACGGGGTAGTCCTCAATCTGCCGAGCGAGGCCGGCCTTCACCGGATTGTTCGCCATGTTATTGAGCTTCTCGTCATGCTCGTTGGAATCGTGAACTATGCGATCCATCGGAGTCTGTATTCATGGTCATTCGTGGCTTCCGCACAGACAGGAATGTCTGTGCCACCCTTCACTTCTTCTGCTGCGTCAAAAACTCAATCAAGTCCAATAACTCCTGCTGCGTCATGCGCTGCTCCAGGCCGACCGGCATCGTGCTGACATCCTGCCGGATCATCTCATCAACCTCGTCCACGGGAATCTCGTGCAGCTTTCCCTGATTGTCGCCAATCGTGAGTGTCGATTCATCTTCGGCCACGATGATGCCCGTGATGATCTGCCCGTCCGCCAAGGCCACCGCAACCGTGGCATAGCTGGGAGCGATCGTGCGGCTGGGTTCGAGGATCGACTCCAGAATATGCACTCGCGAGAACCGCGAGCCGATACCCGTCAGATCGGGGCCGATCCGCGGGCCGTCAGATCTCATGCGATGACATCTGGTGCATTGTGACTTCTCGGCATTCAGGAAGATCTCACGGCCGCGGGCCACGTCGCCGCTGCCGGCCAACACGAACTGCAGCAACTGCTCGTGCTCGGCCTTCGAACTCCGCCGGCGAAAGTTCAGGTGAAACTGCGATGCTTCGGAAGAGCCATCGAGGCGAATGAGGATTCGGTTCGAGCCGGCCTCAAGTCGCGCGGAGAAAACGTCGGAGTTCGGACGAAACTCGCCAGCGGTGCTGCGTTCAAAAACCAACGCGTCATTCAGCCAGACCGCGATTGTCCCATGGTTCGAGGCGAGAAACTCGACCTCGTTTGCTTCATCTATGAACACATCCGTGGCGCTCAGCCAGACGCTGCCTTCACTGGCGGACTGCCTGTCGAGCGGAATTCGAGCATCGGCGTTTTCGGCGATCTGAATCACTGAGCCGGCGAGAGCATTCGCGCCGGCGGTTGACGATGTCAAAGCGTCAGCAAGTGCCGCATCGGCCTGCGACGCGCTCATGGGGCCGGTGAGACGCCAGCACAGCAGGTTGCCGCTTTGTCCCTGAATGCGGGCGATGGCCTGCCGCAGGTTGATTTGGTTGACAGGCTCGGCGCTGTCCGACCATGCGGAGAGAGCGCGAATGCCGGCGATCTGCAGGCTTGCATCGGAACTGGAAGCAGCGACCTTGACGACGGCAGCAAGCTGTGAGGAATCTCCGAATCGTTCCAGGTATTCCAGGCTCGCGAGTTGCGTGACCGCGTCTTCCAGGCCGGCGATCGCCGCGGGGACAGCGCGAGCATCCTCCAGCCGTCGTAGGGCAACCAGACAGGCGAGTTGAAGCTCCGCATCTGCATCATCGGCCAGTGACAGAATCCGGTCGACGTGTTCGCGCAATTCAAAGACGCCACAAGCCGCGACGGCTTCGCGGATGACATTGATGTTCGAATCATCCAATAGTCGTCCGACGTGTTCGCAGAGATGAGTGTTGTTCCGAACCGTCAGTGCCTCGATCGCAGCCGCCCGCACAACGGGTTCGTGCGAATCGAGTTTGCTCAGCAGCAGGGAATCGGCAGTCGCTGCAGGGCGCTCCCCTAACTCCGCCAACAGTGCTGCGAGAACGGGACCGTCTTCGATCGCTTCGGCGCTAGTCAACAGGCGGGATTCGCGGACGGCATCCAGTCCCAGCGAAAGTTGCCGCAGCGACTCGAGCCGATTCGACTCCGCATGTCGGCGATCGGTCACACACGCTTCCAGCAAAGGCAGAGTTTCGTCGAACGGCAACGCCGGCAGAGCATCGAGGATGGCCGCCACTCGATCTGGGTCCGTGTCTTCATCGAGCCATGTGGCGAGCGATGCCGTGGTCAGCTTCAGATCTTCGCGAATCATTCGCTGCAGGGCGAACGACCGCACTTCCAGGTCAGGATCGACCAGACTGCGGGCGAACACAGACTCGATCGCCTCCGTCCTTTCCCACACCACTGTATTTACGGGTCGTGGGCCGGGACGAAATCCCCAATAGATCCACGGTGCTGGCAGTCGGGCCACGCGGCTGAGCAGATCGATGTATTCGATGCGCCGTTCGGCCAATGGTTCGGCGGCGAGCCGCTCGATGAGGCCATCGACGACATCCGAATCAGCCTGCTCAGCGAGAGCTAACAAGGCAAGT
Source organism: Planctomycetaceae bacterium (assembly GCA_031402175.1). Lineage (GTDB taxonomy): Bacteria > Planctomycetota > Planctomycetia > Planctomycetales > Planctomycetaceae > JANNSB01. The sequence continues at coordinate 18,054 of JANNSB010000293.1, read as the reverse complement.
TTCCGCAACTTCTTCGCCGCAGGGCCCGATCCTGGAGGTATATCCAGAAGTTCAAACACTGCGTCGGTGGAGCTGCAGCGCCGCAAGATATGTACGACGGCATGGCTCAGCGCCGAATCCAAGTCCCATTGGTACAGGTGATAGCGCATCAGAATAGGGCCGCCTACATACTTGACGCGCGACAGCGCGATCACCACTTCACGAGCCACTTGTTCATCGTGTGGATTATCCCTGAAGAGTCCCTCAAGGCGCACTCCAACTTGCAGATCGGCGGCTTCTGCGTTCAATCGGTTTTCCAGCAAGACCGGATCGATGCAATCGGCGATCGCGCGCACAGCTTGAACGATCACACGCGCATCGCTCTCTGAGTGCGCTATCGCCGTTAGCTCCTCGGTCGCCGCGTCGCTCGACAGTGCGATGATCCAGATGGCGTGCAGCTTGCCGCATACTCCCAACTGGCCGTTCTTCCACGCGGCTTGCAGTTCGTCGAGGGCTGAGTTTCTCTGTAGGATGGCCCGCTGGGCAGCAACGCGGGTGTGATGGCTCGGCGAATCGAGCCGGGCGATAAGTTCCGAGTCGCTTAGTCCATCGACATCAATTGCGGTAGCCTCCTCCGCTCCGTTGGCTTCAATCCGATAGATCCGCCCACGGCCTCGTTTCGGTCGCTGGCCGTCGCACCAGTCCGAGATCAGCAGCGAGCCGTCGTAGTCGACGACGAGGTCGGTCGGGTGGAATCCATACGGGTCGTCCGCCGCGCCGACTGCGAAGTCGATCTCGTGAGTCGGAGCGAACCCACTGCCGCTCTCGACAAGTGGATACCGCACCACCGCCCGGCCCCATTCGCAGGCGTACAGGCTGCTGCGGTACTCTTGGGGAAACGCCGTTTCGAGATAGGTCGTCAGGCCGGCTGATGAACCGCGACCGAGTTCAACGAGCGGCGGCATCAGCTCATCCGGCCGCTCGTAATAGTGATACGGGTAGCCGTGATCGGAACCGAAGAAGCAGTGAGAGACTCTCAGCAGATAATCGCCGCCATCGTTCTCGTTGTCGCGCACGAACACGTTCAGTTCATCATCGAGCGCGATGTCGTAAATGTTTCGCAGGCCCGTCGAGAAGACATGCAGATCGGTGCCGTCGGTTCGGCAGCGCAGGATGCCCCCTTGTTGAAACACGAGCCGATCCCCTTCCGCGCGCTCCGTGTCGCAGCCGCGATCTCCCAGCGCCAGGTATAACCAGCCGTCATGGCCGACGACGACGCCGTTCGCGCAATGCAGCCGATTGGAGTTCTCTTCCGGCGGCAGCCCGAGTCCGCTCAATAGATCGCGGCGTTCATCCGCGACCTCATCTCCATCGGTATCGCTGACGCGGGTCAAGAACGGAGCATGCATCACGTAGACGGCCTCACCGTCGTAAGCCAGACCTTGAATCGAATTGAAGCCGTCGGCGAACAGCGTGGACTGATCCGCATAGCCGTCGCCGTCGGTGTCGGCGAGCAGTCGAACTTCGTCACGGCGAATGATCTCCTCGCCGAGACCCGTCATATAGTCGTAGGCGACAAATAGCGTGCCCGCTCGTGGACCGAGTGCGATCACCGAGGGATATTCGACCAGTGGATCGCAAGCGAAGAGCGTGACTTTGAAACCTTGCGGCACCACGAGCGGCGGAAAGCGAGCTTCCGTTCGCGGACCGACGACCGCATCGTCTGCGGACCCGACGGCTGAAAGGGATCCGCACGCGATCAGCCAGGCACAGACGAACGATGTCCGCAGGCTGCAAGTCATCGATGCAATGTAACTGCGTCCCCGCCGATAGCACCAGCGGCGGCGACGCCAGTCGCCGCGACGCTGACGCACATCGCGAATGAGGTGGCCGATGATGTCCGGCGAAGGCGTCACCCCCACGCTCGCAGGAAGTGCCTTCGGCACCCCGGCCTACATGCCACCGGAACAGGCAGCCGGCAAACTCGATCAACTCGGTCCCGGCAGTGATGTCTATGGTTTAGGCGCGACGCTCTATCACCTGTTGACCGGGCGTGCACCGTTCAAGGCCGACAACCTCGAACAAACGCTGAAGGCGGTACAGTCGGGGACGTTCCGTTTGACGTCGAGTCCGCATGGAACGGCTTTGAAGGATGCGAACCCAAATCACCGGGCGAGCGCAACAAAAACGCCCCGTCGAATGATTCGACGGGGCGAGTCAGCGTAGGCCCAGCACGCCAATTTACCACCCGGACAGGCAAATGTGTTCGTGGCAGAATCAGAAGTTTCCAGAATTTCTATTGACTCCAACGGAAAGATATAAGTCGACTTCGATGTGTTGCCGCACAGATTGCCCAGTTTGAATCGTAGCTCGCTCATCAGCCGCTACCGCCCTTGGTATCTCCGGTCCCACTGAGCCGTCGGGCCGAGGTTGGGCAACGGCCTCGAGGGTGCGAAGGGACCGAGCATTGGGTTCGCGCCCGATTCCAGCGAGCCCATCACAGACTGTACCACATCGTCTAGGACGGGAATCGGTATTCGTCCGCGGCTCTCGGCCACAGGATCGTCCATCGTGCCGTCGACGTGCACGGTCACGAACTGCCCGCCGATACTCTGCACCAGAGGCCCGAGGATGGGGATCGAAAACTGCGTTTGTGGGATGACCTTGAAATCGAGGCTCAGTCGGCCGAAGTTCTGCTCCGCGAAACCGACGGCCCCGTTGCCGGCAAGGGCGATCGAGTTGCCGATCAAACGAATCTGGGAGAAGTTCATGAGTCCGTTCTCGATGCCGAACTCGCCATAGGCGTAGCTGAACGCGGTTCGATCCCCCTGCCGGGGATTCGCGACGGAAAAAATTTGCACGATGACCGGGAGTTCGTAGAGCGCGGCGGGCATCACTTGAATGCGGCCCGCCCCCTGGATCGATTGACGACCGGCGCCTACGCCTGCCAGCCACACATCACCGAAGACCTCTCCGCTGAGTTGGCCGGTCTGTCCCTGGTCGGCGGCCCAGCGTTCGAGCTTGGCGTTTCTCAGATGCGCATCGACCCGATACTGGGTCTGGTCTCCGCCATCAGCCGACAGATCGACGACCGTGTCGAACACCAGTTCTCCGCCGTAGATCTCGGCCTCGACATTCTTGCCGGCCAATGGATTGTCTTCGCGATAGATCACTCCTTGTTCGATCCAGCTCGGCGACCCAACGATGGCCCAGGTTCCATCCAGCAGGAACGGAGCCGACACGTTGCTGAACGGCAGTCCGAAGGCTTCGACCGATTCAAACTCGGCCCAGCCTTCAGTCAGTACCTTGTCGCCGTCCCAGGCCCCTTCGAGAAACGTCAGCTTGCCTGAAGCGTTGGAGAGTTCGACTCCCAGAGTGAGATCCATCTCCTCGAAGTCGAGTTCCATCCGCCAACTGGCGGTCACGAAGTTCTCACGCGCGGTCGGATGCCGCTCAGGAGGAAAGCCCTTCAGGTCGAGCCCCAGACGGACATCGAACGGGCCGCGCGGATTGACGGCCTCGAACACCTTCGCCAGGTTGCGCGGCAATGCAGCACGCAGTTCTTCATCGGGATTGACCACCTGCAACGCGATCTCTTCGAGATGCACATGCCAGTCGAATGTCTGCCCCGCGCCTCCCTCGACGACCGCGGCCCCTTCGGTGTTGCCGTCGATCTGCAGAAACGTGTCCCCGTGCTTGCCCACCAGAGTGTGAATATGCAGGCGGTTGTCCTGCCAGGTTCCCGAAGCGGCCACATCATCCCAAGTGTAGGGAATTGACCGCAGCGTGATGGTTCCATCAGCCAGCAGGATCGAAGGCACGGTGATATCGAGATTCGGGCCCGCCCCCGGCACCCACAGAATGCGCATGTCCTGCAGGCTGAGTTGTCCCTCGGGGTTCAGTTCGTCCCAGATCTTGTCGAACTTGGGATTGGCGACGGAGCAAGCCAGACGCAGGTCGCGATCCATCACGACGTTGTGGGCGGTCAACTGCAGGTCCAGCAATCCGGGAGCCTGTTCCCGCGAATACGTACCATGACCCGTGACGACCGAATTGGCATGCTTGCCGAAGAGGTTTTCGAACTTCCAGACACTGTCGGTGAAGCCGTCGTAGTGAATCTCACCCGCCACGTCGCTCAGCGGCAACGGGAACTTCACGTAGATGATGCTGCCATGCGTCAGTACCCCGTCGACCTTGGCGATCCAGCGCTGATCCATTCCCGGCGGTCTCACCAGCGTGACGTTCCAGTCGGCCACCCCTCGCAGGTTGAGGGCTTCCATCGAGGTTCGCATCCCCCGCCAGCGTTCATGCATGAACGCCGTAATGAACTGTGGATCGACCGGCAGTTGCCGCGTACTGATCACGAATCGCGCATCGGCATGGGGGCCGGGATTCACCACCACGCCCGTCAGCGTAACGGGTGCACTTCCCGCCGTGCCCTGCATATCGATGTGGAACTCTTCCCCCAGTTGCCGGACTGTCCCCTGCACGCCGTGCACCGGATACTGAAACCAGCCATGCACCAAATTGCAGTTCCTGGCTGTGAATTCGTTGAGCGACCAGGGTGAAGCGCCCGCCGCCGTGTTGTAGCGCACGTCGATATCGAACACGCCGGAAGGACTCAGCAGGTCATACAATTCGCCGAGCTTCGCGGGGAGATACTGGCCGAGGTCGGGACCGAGCGTCAGGTTCTCGGCCTTCACCGTCAGATCGCGAGGCCCGGCGATATCACGCGAGACACGGCCGCTGATGAACAACTCGCTGTTGCCGTTCGCAGCCGAGAGTTGATCGATCACGATCTCGTCCGGCGTCAGCGACACCGTCCCCTGCAGGTTCGAGAGGGGTATCGGCAGCCCTCTGTTGTCGATTGAGCCGCTGAGGATGTTGAGGTCGATAAGATATTCCACCGGCTGCACGAAGTCGGCCTGCGACAACGAGAACTCGACATCGAGCACGGCATCGAGACCGAGATTCTGCGCCGGATCGATGAGTGGCGTCGACGTACTTGCCGAGTGCAGCGGCACTCCCTGACTGTCGTCCCAGCCGGTGGTGCGGCCCGTCAACTGCGCGGGGAGTTCCGCCGTCTGAATCAGCGGCTGCGCGTTCGCCAGCGTGCTGAGCTGGTTTCGCATATCATCCGACAGGCCGGCGGCGATCTCGAACAGTTGTTCCGCGGTGCGCAAGCGCTGCACTCCGCCGTCGAGACTCCATTTCCCCGTCAACAGATTGAACGCTCCCTCGAATGACAGCGCGCCTGCATGATCAATGTTCGTCTGGCCCACGAGATCGTACTGCTGCCAACCGGAAGGCGTCAGTCCCCCCTCGACGTGCCGGCAGCCGACTTCGATCGTCGGGGTGTAGAGCGTCTCCTCCAGGCGGACGAGGACGGTGCCGTCGTGAATGACGATCTCGGGTGAAGCGACCTTGGACTCCACCGTCGGCAACGCGCCGATGTTCCAGTCGCCGCTGGCGTCCCGCACCAGCCGGACGACGGGTCGCTCGAAACGAATTCGCCGGACGAAGAACTGCCGCGAGGCGAGCATTTCCTCATCGAGTTCCAGCACCATTTCGGGAATGCTCAACAACGCCTGACTCGAGTGCTGAGGAGTAAGCGTGACTTCTTCAATACGCAGTCGGCCGTCGTCATCGAGTTGAGCATGATGGAACTCGAGCTTCCAGTCGGGCATCTGTTCGGCAAACGCAGTCTCGATCGCTTTGCGAATGAACTCGTGCCTGCGTTCCCAGAGCCGGTCGAGCGCGATATAGGTCACTCCCCCCGCGACGAGCAGCAGGACCAGCATCCAGGCGAGTATGGGACGAATGTGTTTCACGCAGGCAGCTTGCGAATGGGTTGAAGTCTCAGGTGGAAGTAGATGTTGATGAGGTTCCGGCGCTAGTCATGGCCGTATCACCGCGACGGCCGCGCCACGTCAGCCACCCCTCGGCTGACAGCACGAGCAATGCGTATTCCGCCGGCAGCCGATAGCGCATGGAGCCGACAAAGAACAGATGCAAGAGTGACAGGTAAACGATTGGCCCGAGCGGGATGATCCATCTCCAGGGATCGCTTCTGGTGCGCGAACTCAGCAGGCCGATCACGGCCAGTCCGATGGTGGCGATCGAACCGACGGCGATCGCCAACCGCAGCGCCAAATTGCCGAACTGTTCGGCATTCGGCCACGGAGACCAGTAGCGCCAAAACTTCTTGATGGCCAACTCGCACGCCCTTCCCGGATTCTCGAAGGCGAACGACCAGGCGAGCTGGCGATAATGCCGGTCCATTTCGAATTCTGTCATGCCGGTGTTCATGAGGTTCTCGCGATCGTAGAACGCCATGTCGCTTTCGCCCGTCGCGCCGGGATGAAGTCCGTCATACAGACTTGGTCCCATCCACAGCGTGGTCACGACGAAATGCCCGGTGACGTGCTGATTGCGCAGCCCCCAAGGGAGCAGCGCCGCGAACATCGATGCAGTCATCATCAATCCGGCCAACAGGGCGCGAAGTCGCGGCTGAATCAAACAGGGCAACAGCACGGCCAGTCCAGGCACAGCCAAGAGCCAGCTCGGCCGCACATAGCACGCCCCGGCACACGCCACGCCGCACGTGATCGACCAGAAGATCCAGTCGTGTTCCGTCGCTGTGAGCGACTTGATCAGCTTCACGCCGCACCACAGGCTCACGAGCAGCATCGCGGCGAACGTGGTCTCACTCAGAACCAACGGTGATGAACCAACCAGCGCCGGCGAGACAGCCGCGCCGAGTGCGGCCCAGCAGCCGACGTCGGCATCGTAGAGTTCCTTGCCCAACAGATACGTGAGCCAGCAACAGCCGACTCCCACGATCGCGAGGCACAATCTCGCGAACCACAGCCGATCGCCCCCCAAAAGTCGAAAGCACGCCAGCAGCGCCGGGAAGCCGGGCATCCGCAGCACCTGTCTCGGCGGCTCGAACATCGCGTAATTCTCCCCCTCGGCGATGTCCCCGGCAAGATGCCAATAGTTGTCGGCATCTCCCGGCACGACGAATTCGCGCTGCCAGCGGTTGGCCAGCATCCACTCCAGTCCTCCGCAGACGACAAGTCTCACGACCAGAGCCAATCCCAGAATGGCCCAGAGCCTGCCGCGATGTAGAGACGCTGCCGTCATGGAGCGAAACGAAAAGTTGCCAGCCCTTGCCACCCTTCCGTGGGGCAAAAGGGCGGGCATCCTACGGCTCGCATCTTCAAGGGGTCAATAGGGATAAGGATATTGTCGACTGGGGAGTTGGCAATTGATTCAACCAGCGTAGGAATGACTCGCGAATTGGTGCAGTCGAGACTTCGACCATTCCGGTCGCCCCACTCGTCTCGTACAATTAATGGATCGAGACTGGTTTATATTCGGGAGATCCCCATGCATCGTGTTGTTTGCCCCACTGGTTTGTCTCGCAGGCAGGTGCTGTCGCGGTCCGCGCTCGGTTTCGGGTCGTTGGGCCTGGCGGGCGCGCTGTGCGACGACGGCCGGCGGGTGTTGGCCGATGAGGGGCAGCTCAATAATCCGCTCGCGCCCAGGCAGCCGCACTTCGCGGGGAAGGCGAAGCGGGTCATTCATTTCTTCCTTAACGGGGGGCCATCACAGGTCGATACGTTCGACTACAAGCCCGCGCTCGCCACGTATGCCGACAGCGACCTGAGCGCGAACCTGCCGACCGAGCGGCGCACGGGGTCGGCATTGCCCTCGCCGTTCGCATTTCGTCCCTATGGCGAGTCGGGGATCGAAGTGAGCGAACTGTTCGCAAAGACGGCCGAGCACATCGACGACATTGCCGTCATTCGTTCGATGTACGCGCAGGTGCCCAATCACGAGCCGTCGCTGATGCTGATGAACTGCGGCGACTCGGTGCAGCCGCGCCCGAGCATGGGGGCCTGGGTGCTGTATGGACTGGGGACCGAGAATCAGAACCTGCCGGGCTTCATCGCGATGTGTCCTGGTGGGTTGCCGATCAAGGATTCCGAGAACTGGCAGTCGGCCTTTCTGCCGGGGTCGTATCAGGGAACATTCATCGACACTCAGCATCGCGAACTGAGCAAACTCGTCGAGAACATCGACCATCCGCACATCTCGCAGTCGGCTCAACGCAGACAACTCGATCTGCTGGCACAATTGAATGTTGAGCATCGCGAACTGCGCCTAGATGATCGGCTCGATGCGCGGATTCAGTCGTTTGAACTCGCTTTCCGCATGCAGCAGGATGCAGCCGAGGCGTTTGATCTCGCGGGTGAACCGCAACATGTTCAAGAAGCCTACGGCACCGGCGTGCATGGTCGGCAGACGCTTATAGCCCGCCGACTGCTGGAGCGCGGCGTGCGGTATGTGCAGTTGTGGCATGGAGCGGGGCAGCCGTGGGACAACCACGACAATATCGCTGAGAACCACCGCAACCTCGCGGCGGAGATCGATCAGCCGATCGCGGCGCTCATGGCCGACCTCAAGCAGCGGGGCATGTTCGACGACACACTGATTCTCTGGGGGGGCGAGTTCGGTCGCACGCCGACGGTCGAACTCGGCGGCGACGGTCAGTCGAAACTGGGCCGCGACCACAATCATTACGGGTTTAGCGTGTGGCTGGCCGGCGGCGGCATCAAGGGAGGCACAACCTACGGTGCCACCGACGACTTCGGCTTCCAGTCGGTCGAGAACCCCACGAGCGTGCACGACCTGCACGCCACGATGCTGCACCTGCTGGGGTTCGATCACGAACAGCTCACGTACCGCTACGCCGGCAGAGACTTCCGGCTGACCGATGTGCACGGCAGGGTGATTCAGGAGATCGTGGCGTGAGGAGGCTATTGGCTCTGGGCTTAGGCTTCAGGAAGGAGGAGCATCGTTGCCGCGCCACCTTGCCATCGGCGATATTCACGGCTGCTACAGGGCGCTGACAACGCTGGTCGATTACGTCGGGCTGCGGCCGGATGACGTGCTTATCACGCTTGGCGACTACGTCAATCGGGGGCCGAACTCTCGAGCGGTGCTTGACTGGCTGATCGAGTTCGACCAGAGCCGGTCGCTCGTGCCGCTGCGCGGGAACCATGAAGTCAATATGGTGCATGCCCGCACGAATCGCGCCGTCTACGACAACTGGATCGCGACCGGCGGCTGCATCACCTTGAACACATACGCTCCCTCCGGTCAACATGAGGGATCGATCGCAGATGTACCCGCCACTCACTGGCGATTCCTCGAAGAGAGGTTGGTGTCGATCCACGAGATCGATGGTTACTTCTTCGTGCATGCCAGTGTCGATCCCGACCTGCCGCTCAACGACCAGCAGCCTGAATACCTGCTGTACTGGGTCGGCTACGACGATCCGCGCCGGCATCAGTCCGGCAAGGTGATGGTCTGTGGACATGAGTCACAGCGATCGGGCCTGCCAATCACCAACGGCAACGCGATCTGCATCGACACCGCCGCCTGCAAGGGTGGCTGGCTGACGTGCCTGCACGTCGAAACAGGCAAGCTGTGGCAGGCGAATGAGGCGGGCGAGACGCGAGAGCTACACATGAAGGACTTGGCGTAGTACCGGCGACTATGTGCCGATCCGGCATTGCAGCAGCACGGCGGGAGACTCGCCGGACGAGACAAACTGGATCCCTTCGTGCGGCGGAATGAGCAGCGTGTCGCCGGCAGCAATGTGTCGTGAGGACCGGCCGTCAGCGGCAGACAGCGTGGCCTCGCCGTGCGTCAACATCCAGATCGAAAAGGTGTCTGAACTCGGCGCGGACCACCTGCCATTCAGCGTGTGTCGCGTCAGTTGGAACTCGGAGATGTCGACGAGCGATTCGCTGGTCATGCCGTCGACGGCCTCCAACAAGCGTCGAGGGACCGGCGCCACGGGACCGCGAGTCCAGTCAATGGAGGCGAGACTCACCTCGACGTGGATCACACGCCGCTGGCCGTCCCGATCGAGACGATTCCAGTCGTAAAGACGAAACGTCGCATCACTCGAAGTCTGGATCTCGGCGAGCACCACCCCCTGCATCGTGTGCACTGTGCCGGGTGTGATCAGAAAACAGTCTCCGACCTTCGGCTCGACGGCATTCAAACAGTCCAACACAGTGCCGGCCTCCAGCGCGCTCCGCAGATCGGCTTCACTGACACTTGCTTTCAGTCCCGCGTAGACCTTCGCCCCGGGCAAGGTTTCCAGAACCGTCCAGGCCTCGGTCTTGGCGTGGTGATGGCGGGCGGTCGTCGACGGTTCTTGTGGATGAACCTGCACCGAGCAGGGAAGCCGGCAGTCCAGCAGCTTCACCAGCAAGGGAAAACGTTCCTCGGGGAGATATTCTCCGGCCGTCCATTCGCTCGCATGGACGGCCCAGAGTTCGGTGAGAAATCGTCCGCTCGGGCTGCCGTCACCCACCCGGCTGACGTGAATGGCATGCCCGCTGACCTCCCACGATTCGCCGATCGCGCTGCCTGATGTCACCGCCTTGCCGTACCTCTGCAGGCGATCTCCCCCCCAGAGCGTGGGGCGCAGGTAGGGAACGAAACTGAGGAAATCCGAACGCGGCACGAAGGCGGTCGTAAGAGGTGGTGGCGATAACCCGCGAATTGCCGCTCGATTCTGGCGTGCGCCGCCCTGTCGGTCGAGGAGGAATCGGATCTTGACCCAAAATGGCGATTTTCTTAAAAGTCCCGTCCTTGTCGCGGATGGCGGTTTCTGCCGACCCCCGCAAATGAGTCACATCCACTCCAGAGGGCCGGCTTTGGGGGGACGTGACTCGTTCGCGGACCCCCTCCCCCTGGTCGGCTCCGCCCCGTAGTTATCCAGTCTCTCAGTTTTCCCTCGTCTGACATCGTCGTTCCCACCTGGACCAGTTCGCGAACTTCAGGTTCGATCGTTCAATGCCATTCGGATTGGACTCGACGGCAACCCTCCGCAACAAGAATCAGTGACCGGAAGACACCCGCGGGTGGCCCACCTCTCTCACTTTACAATTCAGGATGACCTCATGCGTGCAACATTAAACCGAGCCTTTGTTGCCCTGGTGTTCACCGCCTTATCGGTGAGCGTAACCTCCATAGCCGAGGCCCAGTGGTATCCCGCGTCCCAAGGGTGCGGCTGCAGCCAGCCCATGGCCGCGCCGATTTCCTACAACCCTTGTCCCGTCGTGCAGATGGTGCAGATCAATCCGTGCCCGTGCCTGGTGCCCGTGCAGGAGACGGTCTACCGCGAAGTGCCGATTGTCGAGTACCGCGCCGAAGAACGCACCGTGCAGCGGCCCGTGGCCCGCACCGAGTATGTGGACCGCCCAGTCACGCGGTATCGCACCGAGTATGAAACTCGCACCGCCCAAGTCTGCCAGATGTGCAATCAGCAGGTGACGGAATGCCGTCAGCAGGTGGTCAATCGCAGCCATTGGCAAACTGTCTATCAGCCGATCCCCAAGATGGCCCCGTGCCAGTACGATCCCAACCCGACCTTGCTCGGCTGGATGAACCGCACCGGCTACTCGTTGCGTTCGGCCTTCACTCCGAATTACATCCCGCGCCGTCAGTTCGTGCCGAACGTGACGGTGCAGAACATTCCCGTCACCCGCACCGTGTCGGTGCCGCAGATGCAGGAAGTCGCGTATCAGGTGGCGAAAATGGTTCCCTACGAAGACACCGAGCGCGTGGCCGTCACTCGTATCGAACAGGTTGAGGAAACCATTACCGTCCAGGTGCCGTTCACGACGACTCGCACCGTCGCCGTGGGAACCCAGACCCGGTACGCGTATGCTCCGATCGGCGGATCGACGGGCACCACGTCGGCCACCGCCCCGACCCCGGCTCGTCCACAGACCGCCGAGGGAAACCACAGCGACCCGCGGCCCGTGCAGCAGGCGAACCCGATTTCGTTCCCCTCGACCAACTCTGGAACGTCGAATCCGAATCCCGCTCCTCCGGCCAACTATCTCGAGACGCAGCACACTCCCGCCGAAACCCGCAGCTACGACGAGCCGCGTCCCGTGCAGGCGGCGCGACCTGTGAGCGCGGTGCAGACCGCGGGTTGGCAGCCTCGTCAATCATCCGCACCGACGATTGCGAGCCAGCCTTTGCAGGGTCCGCTGTTCACAGTGGCTACAACCGAACCGGAGGCTGAATGATTCCTGGCTCATCGCCGGCGTCGATGCGTTACGCCTCGGCGCCGGTGAGTAAGAGGAACAGTGCATGGCGGCCTTCCGCGAGCATGTTCGATTCAGCAGCATGCTCGGCATCGGCTACGGAGTCGCCTCGAGTTTGTGGCTCGGCTTTTCTCCCGTTCAGGGGGCGCTGGCGGGAGGATTAACCGCGTTCGGGGGCATGCTCCCCGATCTCGATTCTGCGCGGGGCCGACCAGCCCAGGAGATTTTCCCTCTGGTCGGTGCGGTCGCCCCGCTGTTTCTTGTCGGCCCGCTCATGCAGTGGGCCGGCGTCCCCAGCGCCCCCGAAACGGTGATCCTCTCGCTGATCGCGATGTACATCGCGATTCGCTACGGCGGCCCGTGGTTCGTCGACAAGCTGTCGGTGCACCGCGGCATGTTCCACAGTCTGCCCGCGATGATCATCGCCGGCGAAGTCGTCTTTCTCGGCTATCCACTGCAGGAGAATCGCACCCGCCTGCTGATGGCCGCCGGCGTGGCGCTCGGCTTCTTCTCGCACCTCTTGCTCGATGAGATCTACAGCGTGCAAGTCGACGGTGTGCGCGTGCGCCTGAAGAAGTCGTGGGGCACGGCCATCAAATGGGTCGGCCCCAACTTCCTGGCGAATGCCGTCGCGTTCTCGCTGGCCGGCGTGCTGACCTACGCCTCACTCTCGTCCGCCGGCTGGATCAAACCCGACGCCCTGCAGGCCGAGCAGCAGGAGCCGACCGCAGAGAACTTGCCGGTGGAGACAGCGGTGGAAGCGGAAAACGAGGCGGTCGTGCGCTGAATCAAAATGCGTGGCACGCCGCGATCGATGTCAGGAGCGACGGGGCGTGACGAAGTGTGTTCCGATTCTGCTCTCTCGGAGCGCATTCGAGATTGAGTCTCGTGGCGGACCGGTGACTGCGATCCCAGCTCTGCCCGCGAGCACCACGCCCCTCCCGCTGGTCGGGGACGTGCCACCCGAACGAATGGTGAGTGGGCGTGCATCGCGCGTATTTGATTACCGCCCTACAGATTGATGAGGACGGGTTCGAGTTGGGTGCGGGCTTGATGGAGGAAGTCGAGTTGGTCGCGAGCCTGTTGGTGGCAAGTGACGAGGACGGACATCAGGCTCGCCTGCACTTGGGCGCCGCGCCAGGTGCGGTTACCTCCCCAGACTTTGCGGTTCACCACCGCCGGACGGATGGCTTGTTCGCCACGCCAGACCGGCTTCGTTGACGAGCCGTAGAGCCGGAACCGTTGCCGGATCCCGCTGCAGCCCGTTTCTGTGATGGTTTCGGTTCGCCGTCCTGTTTGTGCCGGCCGGTTGCAGTGCGTCAGCCGGTAGCATTCGCCGTCACCAGGAAATCTCGCTAGTCCAGACTTCCTGTTGACTTAGATCGCCTGTCCGATAGACTTTGCGTGCCAGCAGACCGTTGTCGGCGAGAGTGCGCGACGGTCGAAATCCCACCAATTGTGCTTGCAAAGGCTGACCGCAGAACGACTTGAGGCTTGTGAGCGGGTCTCTGTGTTGTGTGTCGGCTCAACGGGTTCCCACCCCACCGATCAACAACGCCCAGATTCCATATAAGTCAATGCGACGTCAAGACATACGCAACATCGCCATCATTGCCCACGTCGACCATGGGAAGACGACGCTGGTCGATGCGCTGTTGCGCCAAAGCGGGATGTTTCGGGAAAGCGAGTTGTCGGGCGACTGCATTCTCGATTCCAACGACCTGGAGCGAGAACGCGGCATCACGATCCTGGCCAAGAACATTTCGCTTAGTTATCGCGGCGTGAAGATCAACGTCATCGACACCCCTGGCCACGCGGACTTTGGCGGCGAAGTCGAACGCGTGCTGCGGATGGCGGACGGGGCGGTAATTCTCGTCGATGCCTTCGAAGGCCCGCGGCCGCAGACGCGGTTCGTGCTGACGAAGGCTCTCGAAGTCGGACTGACGCCGCTGATCGTCATCAACAAGATCTACCGTCCCGATTGCCGCCCCGATGACGTGCTGATGGAGACGTTGCATCTGCTCGAAGACCTCGGGGCACACGATCCGTTGTCCATCCCCTATGTCTACGCCAGCGGACGCGCGGGATTCGCGAGTGAGGATCCGCATGCGAGATCGGGCACCATACAACCGCTGCTCGACATGGTGCTGGAACACATTCCCGGCCCCGAAGTCAATCCCGATGGGCCGTTGCAGATGATGACGACGACGCTCCTCTGGTCGGAGTACGTCGGCCGTATTGCCGTCGGTCGCGTGTCTTCAGGCAGCGTCAAGTCGGGACAGTCGGTGCTGATTCTCAAGGAGAACAGACACGTTCGCGGCCTGATCGAGAAAGTCGAGGTCTTCGACAAGCTGGGCCGCACCGCCGTCAACGAAGCCACCGCGGGAGACATCGTCGCGCTCGTCGGCATCGAGGATGCAGAGATCGGCGACACGATCGCCGACATGGAACAACCCGTCGCGCTGCCGCGCATTAGCGTGGATGAGCCGACCTTGTCGATGATCTTTACGATCAACTCGTCACCGCTTTCGGGACGCAGCGGCAAGTACATGACGAGCCGACACATTCGCGACCGGCTGGAGCGCGAGCTGCTCTCCAATGTTGCCTTGCAAGTGGAAGAGACCGACCAGAAAGAATGCTTCAAGGTCTCCGGCCGAGGGCTACTGCATCTGTCGGTGCTGATCGAAACGATGCGGCGAGAAGGCTATGAGTTGTCGGTCGGAAAGCCGGAAGTCATCCGGAAGCAAGTCGATGGCAAATGGCATGAGCCGTTCGAGATCTTGGAAGTCGATGTGCCTGCTGTCGATGTCGGTTCGGTGATCGAACTGTCCTCGCAGCGTCGCGGACAGTTGCTCGACTTGCAGCCGGGCTATGGGTCGCATACGCACGTCGAGTTTCTCATTCCCGCCCGCGGCCTCATCGGGCTGAGAACGCGACTGCTCAACGCGACGAAGGGTGAAGCCGTCATGCATCATCGCTTCGATAGCTTCAAACCTGTGGAAGGCGACATCCCCCGCCGCAAAAACGGCGTGCTCGTGTCGCAAGACAACGGCCGCTCGACGGCCTACGCTCTCAGTAAGCTGCAGGAACGCTCGGTACTGTTCGTCGGTCCCGCGATGGATATCTACGAGGGGATGATCGTTGGCGAAAACTCCCGCGACACCGACATGGTCGTGAACCCGGTGCGCGAGAAGAAGCTGACGAACATGCGGGCGTCGGGATCGGACGAAAACGTCATCCTCGAGCCGGCCCGCGACATGTCTCTGGAACTCGCGCTGGAGTACATCGAGGCGGATGAGTACATCGAAGTGACGCCGGCCATTATCCGTCTCAGGAAGATCTTCCTGTCGGAAACACAGCGCAAGCGGGCCAAGGTCGCCGTTTGAGTCGCGCCGAGTTGTACGATCACGGGAATGGTCGCGTCTACGACGTGCAGTACGACTCCGCGATGCAGTTGATTGATCGTGGCTCGAGCACGCCGCCTTCAGCCACTTGCAATCCGCCAGCGAAACGCAATCTTCGGCGTGTGCCAAGGTCGGCTTCCGTGCCGATACCTTCTTCCCACTGCTGATTGCCTTGCCCGTCCTGCAACCTGCAATCCACTACACGCTTTCCCCGCGATTTCCTACACTGGGGCTCACAAACCTCACCACCCTTGTCCCTGATTGCAGGTACACTTGGTATGGATTGGTCCCGCCTGTTTCGGGAGTCCCGCTCCCACCGCCGCAGATTCTCGCCGTCTCCGTTCTCACCTTCTTCCTGATGTCGTTTCGTCTTTCCCTCCTGTCGATCGTTTGCTGCCTGGCGCTGTCGGCGTCCACCGCAACGGCCGACGGACCCGATGATCCCGCTTCGGTCGAGTACTTTGAAACGCACGTCCGGCCGCTGCTCGCGCAGAACTGCATCGAGTGTCACGGCCCCGATAAGCAGCAGGGGGGAGTCAGGCTCGACCAGCGGCAGTTCGCGGTGGGCGAAGAGGCCTCGATCATCGAGGCCGGCTCGCCCGATGCGAGCCGGATCATTCAGGTGATTCGCTACGTCGATGCCGATGTGCAGATGCCTCCGCCGGGCAAACTCGCGGATGAGCAGATCGCAATCCTTACCAACTGGATCTCCGCCGGCGCTCCCTGGCCCGAGGAGGTCGCAGTAGTCACGAGCAGCGCCGACTTCCCGCGTCGCGAAGATGGCGAACTCGACTTTGAAGCCGTCGCCGCGTCGCATTGGGCGTATCAACCGATCACAGCTCCCGAACTGCCAGCCGATGCCGAGGGCGCGGCAGGCATCGTTAACGACATCGATCGTTTCGTGGCATCGCGACTCGCCGCCAACGGATTGACGATGTCCCCCGAGGCCGATCGCAGAACGCTCATTCGCCGGGCGACGATGGACCTCTGGGGCATACCCCCGACTTACGAAGAAGTGGAAGCGTTCGTCAACGACACGGCAGTCGATGCGTATGCCCAGCTCATCGAACGCTTGCTCGCCTCGCCACGTTACGGCCAGCGTTGGGCCAGGCATTGGCTCGATGTCGCCCGTTACGCCGACACGAAGGGGTATGTCTTCGAAGAGAACCGCTACTACCCCTTCTCGTACACGTACCGCGATTACGTGATCGAGGCCTTCAACGCCGACAAGCCGTTCGACCAGTTTTTGCTGGAACAGATGGCGGCCGACCTGTTGGGCCTCGCGGAGAACGATCCCGCGCTGGCCGGGCTCGGCTTCCTGACCGTCGGCCGCCGCGCCCTCAACAACCAGAACGACATCATCGATGACCGCATCGACCTCGTCACTCGCGGACTGATGGGGATGACGATGGCCTGCGCCCGCTGCCACGATCACAAGTACGATCCGCTGCCGACAGCCGACTATTATTCGCTGTACGGCGTCTTTCAAAGCTGCTTCGAGCCCGATGTCGGCCCACTCGTGGGCGAGGCTCCCGACACTGCGGAGTATCAGGCGTATCTCGAAGAACTACAAACCCGCGAACAGGCTGTCGCAGACTTCGCAGAGCGCACGCATCATGCGCTGCTCGACGACAGCCGCAATCGCATTGGTGACTACCTCACGGCCATTGTCGTTGCCGAGGAATTGGCCCCCGAAGGTGTTGAAATCACCTATGACGGCGAGGCGCCTCGCGAAAAGCTGCGCGATCTGTGGCGCGAGCACATTTCCCGTGACCGATTCTCAGCCGTGTTTCGGCCTTGGCGAGCATTGGCCGAACTGCCGACCAACGAGTTCGCCGGCCGTTACGCCGAAGTCATCGCTCAATGCGGCCAAGAGGCAGATGTCAATCCGCGTGTCCTGGCCTCTCTGCAGCAGTCGTCGCCACAGTCGATGTTGGACATCGCCCGTCTCTACGGCCAGATGCTGCACGAAGTGGATGCCGAGTGGCAGCGCCGCCTCACCGCCATGTCCGATAATCCTCCGACGGCATTGGACGACGACCCCGCCGCCGAGCAACTGCGCCAGGTGCTCTGGGGTGAAGGTTCGCCCCTCAATCTGCCGGTCGAACAGTTCCGCCAGATTCGCGAGCGGGATCATCGCAACGAAATGCGCGAATTGGAAAAGCAAGTTGCCGAACTGCACATGACGTCCGCAGGCGCGCCGCCGCGGGCCATGGTGCTCTTCGACAACGAAACCCCCACACAACCGGTGATCTTCGAACGCGGCGCCCCCGAACGTCCCGGTGCACAGGTCACGCGCCACTTCCCGCGGATCGTCGCCGGCTCCGACAGCCCGGCCTTCGAGCAAGGCAGCGGCAGGCTCGAACTCGCTCGGCAGATCGTTTCGGCCGACAATCCGCTCACCGCGCGGGTCTTCGTCAACCGCGTGTGGATGCTGCACTTCGATCAGGGTCTCGTCGAGTCGGCCGGAGACTTCGGCGTCCGCACGCCGGCCCCGGTCTATCATGATGTGCTCGATCATCTCGCGT
>JANNSB010000292.1:0-21039 GCA_031402175.1 Planctomycetaceae bacterium | reverse complement strand
AGCGCAGCGACACCGCCGGATGGAGAACCCACACAGCGCAGCATCCAGGCAGGGATGCCAGCGCGGCGCGAATTGAATCAAATGATTGATGAATGGAATCCAGCGAGGCTGCCACCCCTCCGGGGTGGATCGATCATTCTCGGCTGCCGACCGGCGGTATCGCTGCCCTCAACCGCCGGCTAATGGCTGGCAGCCCTCCAGGCTGACGTCGACAGAAGATTCACCGATCCAATCCAAGCTCTTGCTTGGCATATGAGATTCCGAGTTCCTTGAGTAGGCCGAAGGTAAGAGAATTGAGGGCCTCTCCTGTCTTCGACCTAATCATGTCCCACCTCTGTTGAGGACGAATCGAGTCAAGAAGATCGTGGCCATCCCACGATAACCCAAGACAGAATCCGCTTCCGGACATCTCTGATTGCGGATTCTTGAGAAACCCAGCATCTGCTAACAACTCAAAGTGCTCACATAACACTTCCGGTTCGGTCGGGATCACGGAATCATCAGTTTCATACACTTCTCCTGCAGGAATCTCTTCAATCTCCAGTAGCATTTTGCGGATAAGGTCCATGTCTCGTTTCATGGTTGTCTCCGCTTCTTCAATTGAGTTCAAACACCAACTCGTTCTCTCCGGCTGCAACTTCTACCGACAGACTCGTCGCCTCCACTGGCCCCGTCACGACTTCGACATCATCAATCGTCGCGCGCGGCTCGACGCTTCCCCAATTGCGGACGACCACTCTGTTCGTGCCGACGACCGCGCCGCGATGCGCGGGGACGGAGAACTGGCCGTTCGAGACCATGGCCCACGCCACCGGCTGGTTGTCCCCTTCCGGATGAAACGTAATCGTCCCCCACTTGAGTGGCTGGCCGTTGAGCGTCACCGTGCCGCTGACGGCCGCGCGTTCGACTTCCACGAGGAATCCATTCGTCTGCATCCAGTCGTGCAGCCGGTCGCGCCAGGTGGCCAGCACCGGGTCGCCGTCGCCGAGGCCGGCGCCGTGCGGGCCGTGCTGGTAAATGTGCAGTTCGCCGCCGACGCCATGCTCGTGCAGGGCGAGGTAATAGGCCACCGCGTTCTGTGGAGGGACGCCGGTGTCTTCGTCGGTGTGGAAGATGAAGGCGCGCGGCGTGTCGGCTGTCACCTGAGTTTCGTTCGAAAGCGAGATGGCGAGTTCGTCGGTGTCGGCATCACCCAGCAGATTGCCGCGCGAGCCGCGATGGGCATAGTCCGCCGTCAACGAGATCACCGGGTATCCCAGGATCGTGAAGTCGGGCCGGCAACTCACCTGATCGATCGGGTCGGCCGCGTTCGGATCGCCGGCATCGAAATGTGTCGAAACCGTCGAGGCGAGATGGCCGCCGGCGGAGAACCCCATCACGCCGATGCGGTCGGGGGAGACGCCGATCTCGTCGGCATGACTGCGCACGTAACGAATCGCCCGCTGCACATCCATCAGCGGCACCGGATGCCGATACGGCAAGTGACGATACCGCAGCACGATGGCCGTCACGCCGATGCGGTTGAACCACTTCGCGATCTGATGCCCTTCGTGATCGGTGGCGAGGACGGCATAGCCGCCGCCGGGACAAATCACGACTGCGGCCGACGACTGCGGCACTTCGTCGGGAACGTGAATCGTAATCTTCGGCTGATCTTGTTCTTCGTCTCCCATCGCTTCGGGGGCACCGTCGGGCCAGAGCAAGATTGGCTCGTCATCGGCAAGCGAAGCGTTGGCGAGAGACAACAGAGTAAGTGCCAGCAGAGCGGCGAACGGTTTTGTGAGCGACATGGTGAATCTCTAAGAGTCAGTGGAAGAAAGACCATGCGAAGTGTGTGGACTCGTGATGCCAGATGGAAGCGAATCCCCGTCATTTGCAACTTACGGCACTGGCTGCCAGAATCGATCTTCGTCGCGCTTCACTTCTCGCGCTCACTCACCATTCCTCGCGGGTTCAATACAGGTGCCCTGATGATCTTCAATGAATGGCAAAGTCGGCATCGATTGAATCGGGACGAATTTCAAACGGAATTCGAAGCCCTCGATGCTCAAGGCTACCGCACGATCAAGGTGTCGGTTTATCCGGAGGGGGGCGAAGCGCGATTCACCGGCATCTGGCACAAGCGGGGAGGGAACGCCTTTTTTGTGGTGCATGGAAAATCTCGGGCCGAGTTTGAAACCGCGGTCGCCGACATGGCCCGAGACGGGAACAGGCCGACGCATGTTTCGGCCGCCCTGGTAGCGACCGAAACGTTGTTCTGCGCCGTGTTCGAGAGAGTGAACGGCATCGAATCGAAGATCCAGATCAGCGAAACTCTCGGTGAGTACGAAACGCTGTTCGATGAACTTTCGGATGATGGCTATCGCCTGCGCTGCCTGTCGTTCTTCGAGGAAGACAGCCAGGCCAAGGTCGCATCGATCTGGGAGCGCTATGCCGGCCCGGATTGGCAATCGTGGACGGGTCTGTCGGCCGAGGAGTATCAGGAGAAGTTCAATGAGATGTACGACGCCGGCTACCGCATCGTGCAGTGCATCGGTTACACGATCGGCGGACTGACCGAGTTTGCAGGCATCTGGGAAAAGTCGCTGGGGCATGCGTGGCAGGCTCAGCATGGCATCCCCGAAGAACTGCATGTGAGCTTGTTCGACGGCAACAGCGCTGATGGCTATCGCCTGGTCGACCTGTGCGGCCTCGAAATGAATGGCGCGCCGACGTTCTGCACCATCTGGGAAGAAGGTTCGACCCACTACGCTTATCCCAACGATCCCTCGAGCGTGGTGATCCCCTTCATGCAGCGCTGGAACGTCCCCGCGCTGTCGTATGCGGTGGCCCGCGACGGCAACATCATCACGACGCGGCAGTTCGGGTACGCCAACCCCTTCACCCGCGAAATCCTGACGCCGGAAACACGATTTCGCGTCGCCAGCATCAGCAAGCCGATCACGGCGGTGGCGATCCTGCAGTTGATTGAGAACGGCAGCCTGAATCTGGGAGATACCGTGTTCGGCGTCTCCGGCCTCCTCGGGACGAAGTACGGCACGCAGCCTTACGCGGCGAACATCACCAGCATCACCGTCGAGCAATTGTTGAAGCACACCTCGGGAGGTTGGCTCTTGAGCGGCAGCGACCCGATGTTCTCAAATCCCGGTTTGATCACCGAAACGCTCATCAACACGGTGCTCGATTCCAACCCGCTGACGGACGCGCCGGGAGCGAAGTACCGGTATTCGAACTTTGGATATTGCCTGCTCGGCCGGATCATCGAAGAGTTGACGGACACCACTTACGAAGACCACGTGCGCCAGACGCTGTTGCTCTTCGCGGGTGCGGGAGCCATGCAACTTGCCGGCAATGGCGCGGACGAACGCCTGCTGGATGAAGTGCTCTACATGGGGAGCAACGACGAGAATCCCTACGACATTCCGGTGCGCCGGATGGACGCGCATGGCGGCTGGCTGGCCACGCCGTCGGAACTGATGCACATCCTGCTGCAGGTGGACGGCCTGCCGATGCCCGCCGACATCATCAACGCCGCGTCGATCACCACCATGACGACGACCTCCACGGCGAACGCGAACTATGGCTGCGGCTGGGAGATTCTCCCGAGTGGCGACTGGAAGCACACCGGCAGCCTGCCGGGTACTTCGACAGTTCTCTACAAGACCGCGGCCAATCACGGCTGGGCCGTGCTGTGCAGCACCCGAACTGATATCACGGACGCCGACCTGTTCGGCGAACTCGATGCACTGATGAAAGCGGTCGATGCGCTGGTGTAGTTCCCGAATTGGGCTCTATTGATTGTGGCCGCCGTGACTGCGAATGGTTGCCCACGCGAGCAGCGCGTCACGTACAGGCTGCGGTTCGTGCACTCTGAGGATGTCGACTCCCTGTTCGGCCAGCGCGATCGCAACGCCGATGGTGCCGCTGAGTCGTTCGTCGACGTCGCGCCCGATCAGCTTCTTGAGAAACCGTTTCCGCGAGTGACCGATGAGGACGGGCCGTCCAAGCTGCTGCAGCGCGGCGATGTTCGACAGCAGTTCAATGTTGTGAGCAGCCGTCTTGCCGAACCCGATGCCGGGATCGAGCACGATTCTCTCGGGCGCGATGCCTGCCCGCTTCAGCTCGGCGAGCCGTCCAGCCAGGTAGTCCCGCACCTCGGCCACGATGTCGCCGTATACCGGATCGTTCTGCATCGTCTGCGGCGTTCCCCGCATGTGCATGATGATCACGCCGCAGTCGCTCGCGGCGGCTACACTAACCATGCCGGTATCATACTCGAGGCCGGAAACATCGTTGATGATCGTCGCCCCCGCCGTGAGCGCAGCCTCGGCCACGGCAGCTTTCGTCGTGTCGATCGAGATCGGCACTTGCGTCTGAGTGGACAGCCGTTCGATCACGGGGATCACGCGCCGCAGTTCCTCGTCGGCGGCCACGGGTGTCGCGCCGGGACGAGTCGACTCTCCACCGATGTCAAGGATGTCGGCCCCCTGCTCGACGAGTTGCAACGCATGTTCGACGGCCCGATCGCGATCCACGAACTTGCCGCCGTCGGAAAAGCTGTCAGGGGTGACGTTGACGATCCCCATCAGCTTCGGCAGCGGGCCGAACGTAAACGCCTGGCCCGCGAACTGCCATGTGCTGCGTCGAGGCTCGCTCATGGTTCCACGTCTTCTTCGGCCTGCTCACTCAGCCGCTCGTACCCAAGCCGCGCCACATGCCACATGTAGTTCGGACCATACCCCGCGTCGCGGCCGAACTCCGTGCGCAGACAGGCCTCGAGATGCTCGCGGGCCGGATCGACTTCGTCCTGTACCCAATAGTAGAAGCCGACATAGAGTTCGGCGTAGAACAGTCTGCGATCGAGGTCGGCTTCGTCGAAGCCGCCGCTTCTGATCGCTTCGAGCAGTTCATCGGGCGTCAGTTCGCCGGCATACATGCGGTACACATCGGGGAGCGAGGCCCGGTCGTCTTCTTCATAAACGAGCATCTGGGCACGAGCCGTCTCCAGGTCGCTGTGACGCACGTCGCACAGAAACTTCCACAAACCGTTCTCACGATCAATGGCGTCGAAAGTGTGATACTTGCCGAACTGCTCGGCTCCGAGTTCATATTCACCACCGAACCAGGCCGCGATGCCTCTGCGCCAATGCGGTCGCTCCAGTTGCGGGTTGATCTCGATCATGCGGTTGTAGTCGGCGAGCGCCTCGTCGAAGCGGCCCAGGAAGAACTGCGCATCCCCCCGGCGTGAGTACGAGGAGACTTCGTTCGGACTCTGCTGAATCGCTGATGTCGTTTCGCTGACGGTTTCCTCCCAGCGAAGAATCATGTCGCGCAGGTCGGCGTCAGACACCGGCGGGTCATTGTCGGAATCGGCCTCTTGAGCATCATCACCACAAGCATTGATCGAGGCGAATCGTGTGGTGTCAGTGCGTTGCCCCTCACCCCGGCCCTCTCCCCACTGGGAAGTCGAAGTAAGAGCAATGCCTGTTGTGGGGAGAGGGAGAGAGAATTCACTCCGGGAGATCTCGCTTTCATCGAGACGCAGCGTGTAGATTTCAAAGCCGCCGTCTTTGTTCGAGACGAAGCCGATGGTCTCGTCATTCACCCAGGTCACGAAGTTCTCGATCGAATCGCCTCCGCCCCATTCGGTTCCCACGATCGTGCGCAACGAGCCGGTTTCGACATCGGCGATCGCGATGTCGAAGCTGCCGAGCCGGCTCGTCGTCCATGCCAGCAAGCGGCCACCAGGCGAGAACGCGGGGTAGTCATCCATGCCGGCACTGTAAGTGAACTGCCGCAGGCCGGTGCCGTCGGGATTGATGATCGCGATCTCATAATCTCCCCAGCGATTGGTGGCAAAGGCGATCGTCTCGCCGTCGGGAGACCAGCAGGGATGGGCATCGATCGCGGGATCGTTGGTCAGGCGGACCTCGTTGCCCCCTTCGTGGTCGGCCACATACAGCTCCTGGTTTTTCTCGTGCGTCGAAGTGAAGGCGATGCGGTCCCCCTCCGGCGACCAGCAGGGCCACTCCTGATGCGACAAACCGCCTCCGCCGTCGGTGATGTCCTCCAACCTCGCATCGGCCACATGCCAGCAGGCAATGTCGATGTTCCCCTGATTAGGCGACACGCTGTCGATCGCCAGCAGCACGGCGTCGCCATCAGGCGAATAGACGGCATCGAATTCGGGATCGGTGCGATCGGTCAGTTTTCGCTCGGCTCCCGATCGCAGATCGAGCACATAGACGAAGATGTTGCTCTCTTCATGCCGAGTGAAGGCGACCTCGCGGCCATCGGGCGACCAGCACGGGCGCTGCTTGAGCAGCCCATCAGATGTGAGCGCGACCGGGTCGGCGGCGTGAAGGGTGAGTGTGATCGCCATCGCGACCAGGCATGTGGAGACGGCACGCATATTTATGCTTTGCATTTGCATCCGGTCGTCGAGTCACAACAGGGGGGTGAGTCGCCTCCGTCGAACCCGGCGTCTGGGGACAGACGCCGCTACGCTTTCAGTCTATCGGCTACTTCGACGAATTCCGATCGGCAACCCGCCGGATCAGCCCTTCCTCCCCCCAGTGCATGACGACATCGTGGTTCCACCGGAACGCCGGCTTCGCCACCGAGGCCAGCCAACGCATCCACCATTTGTTCGCCACCACTCTCCAGTCGTAGCGCACATGGGTTGAGCCGTCGGCATGTGAGAGGTGCCAGGTTCCATTGCCTTCCAGTTCACCGGACGCATGGCCTTCGATGAGCGACATCGGCTCGATGCGGGTGGTCTGCATCGTGAACTGCAACCGATACGGAAGCCGGCTGCGCCACACATAGCGGCGAATCGCCCCCGTGCCGAGCGCATCGACTCCCGGTCGAATCAAATCAACACGCTCGACTCCGCGCCACCACACGGGCCATTGCTCGGGCGACACAAGTTCGTTCCAGACACGTTCCAGCGGCGCGGGGATCGTCCAGCGTGTGACGAATTCGTAGGAGGATGTAGTCACCATCGGTCGATGGCTAACTATTCGTCTACTGGAGGATTCCATGTGCTCCACTGTTCCAGCCCTTTCTGCGTCAGTCCAAACCAGAGGCGGTCTGATGCTTCGTCCAGATTGACGTTCTCGATCGCAACTGGAATGACCTGATTCCCGAATTCCTCTTCACAAACCAATTCGACGAACCCGCCCGCGATCAATCCCCTCAGTACAGGGATCACTTCCTCAGTGGTGAAATCATGCGTCCAACAGAATCTCCACCCGATACATCCATCGTTGTTGAGCATTTTGATGATCGAAGGGAGTTGCTCAATCACATCGTGGCGCAGCACGTCCAGAACAAACATTGGAAGGTCGTGTCGAGTATCCATCGGGTGAAAGTCCCACACGAGTCCGAGCGAATGGCGACTACGCCAGTTCCTCGATGAACTCGCCTCTTGGCAGCAGGTTCATCTCCGTCAGTTCCGGCGTGCCGATGCCCATTTGGTTGAGTGCGGTGGCGAACAGGTCGGCGGGCGTCATCGGACGCGAGGCCGGATATTCGCCGAGCGGATCGCTGGAGCCGACGACCTGACCGACCCGCATTCCGCCGCCGGCGATGAGGCCGCTATAGCAGTCGTTCCAGTGATCGCGGCCCGACTTTTCGTTGATCTTCGGCGTGCGACCGAATTCGCCGATCGCGATGACGATCGTTTCATCGAGCAGGCCGTTCGCTGCGAGATCGTCGAGCAATGCGCTCAGCGCCTGATCGATCATCCAGGCATGCCGATCCTGGTATTGCTGGAAGTAACGATCGTGCATGTCCCAGCCCCCGTCGCCGGTGTCTTCGACCGGCTCGACATGCGTGCTCCAGTTCACCTGCACGAACCGCGCTCCCGACTGCACGAGTCTGCGGGCCAGCAGGCAGCATTGACCAAAGCGAAACTGTCCATAGGCCCGGCGTATCGGTTCCGGTTCGCGTTCGATATCGAACACTTCTCGCGACTTCTGCGATGTGAGGAGTGCGAACGCCTGTTGATAGAATTCGTCCATCCGCAGCATCGTGTGGGTGCGATCGAGTTCCGCGACTGCGCCATCAAGTTGCTGCCACAGCCGCGAACGTGATTCGAGTCCACTGGGGCTGATGCCGTCCGACAGAGTCAAACTCGGCAACTGCACTCCGTCAGACAAGCTGTAGTTCAAGCGAAACGGATCGTGCATCGGACCCAGCACAGCCGCCGTCTCACCCTGAATCGGTTTGTGACCCTGCTGCAGGCGCTCGCCGATGGTGCAGAACCTCGGCAGGTCGGGACTGAACCCAAGGTGACGTGACACGATCGACCCATGCGTGGGATTGATCTGCCCCGGCGACGCCTGGCCGCCGAGACTCAGGCCGCCGTCGATCGCGCCTGTCAGTCCCACGGTCCCCGCAAGACCATGATCGTTCGTATCGCAATTCAGCGACCGCAAGATGGCATACTTATCAGCCCGACGCGCGAGTCGCGGCAACAGTTCGCAGATCTCGATCCCCGGCACGTTGGTCGCGATGGGCGCGTATGGCCCACGATATTCGGTCGGCGCGTTCGGCTTCAAATCGAACGTGTCGAGATGGCTCGGCCCGCCCCAGAGCCAGAGCAGGATGATCGACTTCGCCGGTGGTGTTGTCGCGTCAGACTCAGCGGCCCTCGCTTCGACTCGCAGCAAGTCCGCCAGCGTGATTCCGGCCACCCCCAACGACCCGGACTGCAGCAACGCCCGCCGCGAGAGTCGCGGGTCATGAGCGGTGCGAAGTCGGCCGAGGTGGAGCATGTGAAGGAAGGAATTAGGGAGTTGGCAGTAGGCAGTTGTGACAACGACGTGGCCATCATACCGCACTCGGCGGCCGCCAGTATTGGCGCATCGTGCGGGAGGGGCCGGCTCTTTGTAAGAAGTGCAACAATCGGAACTAATAATCGGCAAAGTCAGCCGCTGAGTGGTTCTCACCGAATCGGCGTATCGCGGAAATCATGATCGCTGCAACCTGTGTGTTGCAAGCCGGTTAGCCGTTCGGGTGGGACTTAATCGGCGAAGTTGACATCGATTGGTCCTCAAGTTGCTTTTGAGAACGACGGAGTGATCGACCCCTTTGTGGCCCGCACTTCCCCTGGTTTCCCCACCAGTCGGGCCGCACGCTCCCCACCTCAATTCGTCTCGCGTTTCCCCCACCACAATTCGTCTGATGGAACTCCCGGCACAAGGATCGTGCCTTGTTCCATCTTAATCCCCAGTCGAGGTCGAGCATGGATGCCCGCCTGCTGCGTCGCTGTCTCTTTGTCGCCGCCGCCCTGTCGTTCGCCCTCGCGCCGGCTGTCTCGCACGGCGAAGGGGTGCACGAATCCGCGAACTTCATCGTGCACGCTCCCACTCAGGAGATGGCCGAGCAGATCGGTCAGGCGGCCGAAGACTATCGCCACGAACTCGCCATTCTCTGGCTTGGCGAACCGCTCCCCGGCAACTGGAGCAACAAGTGCCCCATCAATGTTCGCGTCGGCCAGATCGGCGCCGGCGGCGCGACCAACTTCAAGTTCTCGAATGACGAAGTCTTCGGCTGGAACATGAACATCCAGGGATCGATGGAGCGCATCCTCGATTCCGTCCTGCCTCACGAAATCACGCATACCATTCTGGCGTGCCACTTCCGTCAACCACTTCCTCGCTGGGCCGATGAAGGAGCCGCCACGCTGGTCGAGCACGAGTGCGAACGCCGCCGTCAGGTGATGATGCTCAATGAAGTCGTCAACTCGTCCGAGCGCATACCGCTGCGTGAACTGCTGGCGATGATGGAATATCCCGAAGACATGCAGCAGACGTTGCTGCTCTATGCCGAGGGCTATTCGCTGGCCGAGTTCCTCGTGCAGCAGAAGGGTGATGAGGACGGCCGCGCGATCTATCTCTCCTTCATCGCCACCGCGCTGGAAAAGGGTTGGGAGAAGGCGTTCAGTGATCACTACGGATTTGAGAGCGTGCAGGACGTCGAAGGGCAATGGCTCGACTGGGTGCTCGCGGGAAGTCCGAACATGGATGTCGACGCCGCGGGCCTGGCATCGGCCGATACAAATGAAGATCAGATCTTTGTGGCCGGTCAAAGCCCCGATGCCGATGAACCCGCTGCGTCATTCACCGCACAAAGCGACACGCAATCCGCCACCCTGACCGCAACGGCTGGCGCGGCAGGCTATTCGCCGCTGCCGCCGACGACGCGCCGCGTCAGACAACAGCAGCAATCTTTGGGCATGGGCCTCGATGCCCCCGAACCGGTTGTGACGGCTCACCCCACGGGGCCGCTGCCGGGCGGGCATTCGATTCCGTCCGTTGGTGACGGCTCGACGAACATACAGGGATCCGCGATGCCCCGGCCGGCATCCGCCCCGCAGTTCGATCGAGCCGTCACCCCGGATGATCGCCTGCAATCCGCCGCCGGCGGCAATCTCGACTGGTCGCAGTTCCCCGAGGCGCGCAACGGCCAATAGTCCCCTTTCGCGGAGCGGCTGTCAGCTTTTTGTAGCCGTGTCTGTCTCCAGACACGGGGCGACTCGGGTGGACGTCATCCGATCGTCGAGCCACAACAGGAGGCGCGT
The DNA here is from genome assembly GCA_031402175.1 of Planctomycetaceae bacterium. Classification (GTDB taxonomy): domain Bacteria; phylum Planctomycetota; class Planctomycetia; order Planctomycetales; family Planctomycetaceae; genus JANNSB01. Next base: position 10,451 of record JANNSB010000292.1, on the reverse strand, counting down.
CGCCCCCTTCGGTCCCGGCGTCTGGGGACAGACGCCGCTACGACGCGACTTTCGCGGAGCGAAAGGGGACTTTCTTCACCCCTGGGGCACTCACCGGTTGCCCGCCGCCACATGGGTCTGCACACTATCGGACGCAGCTTTACACCGTCCGATAGCTCATGGAACGCCCGTTCCCAAACACCATCGTCTGCCAGCTCGGCGCCCGCCGACACTACGCCGTCCCGGTTGCTCTGCACCAGGCAGGGCTGTTGGAGCGGTTGTATACCGATTTTTGCATGAGCGATCCGCTGCTGCGCGGATTGCGGCGTGTGACGCCCTCGCGACTGGCGAGGGGCCGTTTGTCGCAACTGTTCACTCGAGAAGTTCACGAGATACCGGCTGAGAAAGTGGAGTGCCTGTGGCGCTCGACGCTCGGCAACTCCTGGTCAGCACTTACTTCACGCAAGCAACAGGCCGATGCCTACGCTCGTTATTGTCGACGCAACACGTCCTTCGGCAACGCGGTGGTTCGTCATGGCTTCGGGTCGGCGGATGCCGTGTATGGATTCAACGGAGCAGCGGTCGAAGTCTTCGAAGCGGCTCGGTCTCAAGGCCGACTGAGGTTCCTCGATCAGACGATTGCTCCGCTGAAGTCGATGGCCGCATTGCTGGAAGATGAGCGACAGCGCTGGCCGAACTGGGATTTGCAGCCTGCCAAGAGAACCGAATCGGTCGCGCGGATGATCGATCGCGAGCAGGCGGAATGGGAACTCGCCGATGTCATCATTTGTGGCTCGGAGTTCGTGGCAGACTCGCTGACCGATGAAGGCGTCAGCTCAGAGAAGCTGAAGATCGTTCGCTGGGGCAATCATCTCGACAGCCACGAGTATCACCGCGAATCGCCGTCGAATCGTCCGTTGCATGTATTGATTGCCGGAACACTCGAGCTGCGGAAGGGGATCCCCTACGTAGTCGAAGCGGCCCGGCATTTGCCGAAGGAGCAGTTCGAGTTTCGTGCCGTCGGGCCGATACGATTCACGCCCGATGCGACTTCCCGGCTGCAAGAACATGTCGAACTTCTGGGAGCCGTTCCCCGGTCCGAAATGCCCACGCACTACGAGTGGGCGGATGTGTTGTTGCATCCGTCATTGGCGGAAGGATCGGCAAATGTGTGCTACGAAGCGCTGGCCGCCGGGCTACCCGTCATCACCACGGCGAATTCGGGTTCCACGTTGATCGACGGCGTGCAAGGATTCGTCGTGCCTGTCCGCGACGCGGAGTCGATCGCCCGCCGGCTGATGCAACTCGCGTCCGATTCCGAACTGTGGCTGGAATTGTCTCGACAGGCCCGCGAGTCGGTCGGGCACATCAACTCGATGAGTTATTCAAGTCAACTGGCCTCCGCCCTGAGTGGAGCATCCAGATCGAATCGGGATTCACTGACGCGTCCACTGGTTCATAACGCTGCCGACGGCTGATGAGTATTACCACGCCACTTCCACCGTGAAACAAGTCCTCCAGCATCGCAAGACCGGCAAGGTGCGCGTCGCCGACGTGCCCGCGCCGGCGCTGTCATCGACGGGAATCCTCGTGCGCAGTCAGGCCTCGCTGATATCGGCAGGGACCGAAAAGGCCGCGCTGGAACTGTCGCAGAAGAGCCTCGTCGGCATGGCCCGCGAACGGCCCGACCTCGTGCAGCGCGTGCTCGACTAGCTGCGGCGGGATGGTTTTTGGTCGACGATCAACGCCGTCCGCGATCAGCTCGATCGCGAAGTCCCCATGGGCTACAGCGTGGCCGGCGAAGTGCTCGCGGTCGGCAATCAGGTCACCGAACATTCCGTCGGCGACTTCGTGTCCTGCGCGGGTTCGGGAAGCGCGTGCCATGCCGAGATCAACTCGGTCCCGAAGCTGCTGGCATCAAGGATTCCGGGCGGCGTCACGTTCGAGCAGGCGGCGTACTCCACGGTTGGCGCCATCGCATTGCAGGGGATTCGCAATGCCGACGTGCGGGTCGGCGAAACCGTCGTTGTCGTTGGACTCGGCCTCGTCGGACAGTTGACGGTGATGCAGCTTCTCGCCGCGGGCTGTCAGGTCATCGGCTGGGATCCCTCGCAGGCGCGGACGCAACAGGCCCTGCAGCATGGTGCACTTGCGGCCTTCACAGGCGACAGCGTCAACGATGAAGACGCTGTGATGGACCTCACTCGCGGGCGCGGGGCCGATGCGATCCTCATCACAGCCGCCACCAAGAGCAATTCGCCGGTCGAAGTCGCCGCCCGCGTCGCCCGCGACCGCGCCAAGGTCGTGATGGTCGGCGTCACCGGCATGGATCTGCCGCGCAACGACTATTATCACAAAGAGCTCACTTTCATCGTTTCGCGTTCGTATGGACCGGGCCGATACGATCCGGCTTACGAGCAACAGGGGCACGACTACCCGATCGGTCACGTCCGCTGGACGCAGCAGCGAAACCTCGAAGCGTTTCTCGATCTCGTCGCGGCAGGCAAGGTGAAGCCCGAGTTGCTCACGACGCATCGGTTCCCCATCACCGGGGCTGAACAAGCGTATGAACTGATTCTGACCGGCTCGGAACCCTATTTGGGCGTGGTGCTGGAATATCCCAATGCCCCGTCGCTGAACGAGGCAGCCCAGGGCCGCATCATCATTCGCAGCGAGAGTGCGTCAGCAGCGCCAGTTGCCGGCAAGGTCGGCGTGTCGTTCATCGGGGCCGGCAACTTCGCCCGGGGAGTGTTGCTCAAGCATCTCAAGGGAATTGGCAGCGTCGACTTGCGTGGCGTGACGACGTCATCCGGCCACACGGCTCGATCTGCCGCCGAGCGCTTCGGCTTCAACTACTGCGCGCCGACGATCGACGAGGTATTGGCAGACGATACGACGCAGGCGGTTTTCGTCTGCAGCCGCCATTCGCAGCACGCGGATCAGGTGTTGAAAGCGATTGAAGCCGGCAAGACCGTTTTCGTCGAGAAGCCTCTCGCGGTGGACGCCGATCAACTGACGATGCTGGAAGAAGCATTCGCCGACGGAAGTGCGCGGGTGTTGGTGGGTTTCAATCGCCGGTTCTCGCCGATGCTGCGGCTCGTTCAATCTCACTTCGCGAACGCCGGGCCGTTGTCGATGCACTATCGCTGCAACGCCGGGCCGGCTCCCAAAGATCACTGGCTGGCCGATCCGCGCGAGGGAGGGCGCATTGTCGGCGAGGGGTGTCACTTCTTCGATGTGTTTCAGTACCTCACCGGCAGCCATCCCGTCAGCGTGTACGCCGCGCAACTGGGAAGCGACGACCCCGACCATCTGCAGGTCACCGTCACTTACGCCAATGGTTCGGTCTGCCAGTTGAGTTACATCACCGAGGGAGCCAGATACACTCCGAAGGAACGGCTCGAAGTCTTCGGCGGCGGCAAATCGGCATTGCTGGATGACTATCGTTTGCTGGAGCTGCATCAAGGCACCAAGCGTACCGCCAAGAAACGATCGTTCTCTCAAGACAAGGGCCATCGGCAGGAACTGGTTGAGTTCATCGACGCCGTGAAGTCTGGCGGCTCGTTGCCGATCTCGCTCGAGTCGCTGCTAAGCACGACCCGCGTCTCACTGGCCGCCGTCGAGAGCGCGCGAACACAAACTGTGGTAGAGCTATAGTCGCCTTTCGCTCCGCGAAAGCAGCGCTGGAGTTTTTGTAGCCGTGTCTGTCCCCAGACACGGGGCGACGCGCGCGGATGTCATCCGGTCGTGGAGTCAACATCAGGGAGCAGGTTGCCTCCTTTGGTCCCGGCGTCTGGGGACAGACGCCGCTACGCATCTTTCGCGGAGCGAAAGGCGACTATAGAAGTATCCCTGCAATCGCGGCCGTCATGCAGGTGGCGAGCGCGCCGCCGATCATGGCTTTCATGGCGAGCGCGGAGACATCCTGCTTGCGTTCGGGGGCGAGACTGCCGATGCCACCGATCTGAACGCCGATGGACGCGAAGTTCGCGAACCCGCACAGGGAATAGCCGGCGATGATCCGCGCCCGTTCGCTGAGCACTCCCGGCTCGATCTGGCTGAGGTGCTGATACGCGATCAGTTCCGTCATCACGATCTTCTCGCCCAACAGCGCGCCGAGCGTCGTGGCTTCGCTCCAGGTGACTCCCAGGCACCACGCCAATGGAGCCAACGCCCAGCCCATGAGCCACTGCAGCGACAGATCCGGCATCTTGATTTGCGCGCCGATGAAGCCCAGAATCGCATTGACCATTGCCACCGCGGCCACGAACACGAGCAGCATCGCAATAATGTTGATCGTCAGCTTCATGCCATCGACCGCGCCGTCGCAGAAGGCTTCCATCGAATTGGCGGCGGTTCGCGGCGTCTCGATGCGCGTGATGCCCGATGTCTCCGGAACTTCCGTTTCCGGATAGATCAGCTTCGCCATGATCAACGCGGCCGGTGCGCTCATGACCGAAGCCGCGATGAGGTGTCCCGCGATGCCCGGAATCGTCGGCGTGAGAAAGGTGACATACAGCGCGTACACGCCGCCAGCGATCGTCGCGAAGCCTCCAACCATCACTGTCGTCAGTTCGGAACGCGTCATCCCCTTCAGAAACGGTCGGATCAGCAGGGACGACTCGGTCTGGCCGACAAAGATGTCCCCCGCGACCGACAGCGTTTCGGCGCCGCTGGTCTTCATCGTCTTCTGCATCACCCAGGCGATCGAACGCGCGACGGCCTGCATGATGCCCAGGTGATACATCAGTCCCGACAGGGCCGAAAAGAAGATCACCGTCGGCAGGATGAGTAACACGATCGAAAGGACCATCGGTGCGATCGATCGGCCGTCGATATTGCGCAGCGTGATGCGGCGTGGCTCTGTCGGCGTGGAATCGGTCGCGTTGGCAGCCGCAGTTGCGTCAGCCGGTTCACTGTCGGCCGCATCAGTAGTGACTTCGTCATCCGCCGCAGGCACGTCGGCTGGCGGATCCTGAGTGTCCGACACGACGTCATAAGTGATCTCGTAAGTTGGAATCAGAGGCTTGAAGAGAAACGCAGACCCCTCGTTGGCATATCCGATGAGCGACCCGACGGAGTCATTGACGGCGCGAAACGCAGGCTGTCCGACGGGAGTCCGCAGAATGATGATGGCGAAGACAAACTGCAGCGAAAGACCCCAGGCGACCAGTCTCCAGTCGATCTTACGGCGGTTGTTGGAGAGCATCCAGGCGATGCCCAGCAGGACGACGATTCCCAGCAAACCCTGCAGTCTCAACATCGCCGTCCTCGCTGTGGCCAGTCAGTTCATCGAAGCGCGTTCAAGAAGTTGACGCATTCTCGCAGGCTTCGCGAATGGACTCAAACGCACACGATCGTCGCCTTTCGCTCCGCGAAAGTAGCGCTGGCATTGAGATCAGCGTTCGGTCGTCAGATTGCGGCACAGCCGGACAGTATACTCGTCGAGCGATCGAGAACTGATGCGCCTATCCACCGCTGCTTTCGCGGAGCGAAAGGCGACGATCGCTGGACAATCTCCCACGTTCACGTCAGCCTGTGACGTGTTGGTTGCTCCCCCTGGTTCCTGCATGATTTCCTCCGCTTGTGCGACAAGCGTCGCCCTCGAATTGTCTCGTCGCGCCAAGGACTCACACCGCGTCGGCTCCGATCCCCTGCCATGATTCTCACCGTGTGACTCCGCGTGGCCCATGCAGATTTCTCACGCAGCCATCCAGCCCTATACCGATCTCTATCTTCGCGGCCTGTACCTGCAGGCGTTGGAGAACGGTCAGCAGCAGTTCGGTCCCATTCGTGAATGGGAAGGCCCCGATGGACGCCTGCTCGCCTCGCGCCTGGCCGTCAATCTGGGCGCGCCGCGCCTGTCGCTCTGGCATCGGCTGAAAGCCTGGCGCGAAACACCCGAGCATCCCGAAGTCCGGTATTACTACGGCTGGACGCTGTTCGAGCGTCAGGGACCGTGGCATACCTGGAAGTTCATTCAGTCGATCGGCGACATGACGCAAGCGCCGGCTGATGTGCGTTCCTCCTGGTGCTCGCTCGCCGCACAGACCTTGAGCATCCTGCGCGACTTCGAGCGCGCGGAAGAGTGGATCCGCAAGGCACTCGATGTCGGCGGCGATCGACCCTGGGTGCATGTCGTCAAGTCGGGCATCCTCGAAATCGAAGACCGGTACGACGAGGCGCTGGAAGCCGCCGACGAGGCACTGCGCATCATTCCGTACTTCCGACCGGCCGTGCAGTCGCGGGCACACCTGCTGACGATTATGGGCCGCGACGAAGAGGCGTTCCATTTTCTGCAGGACGCCGCAACGCATATCGAGAGCCCGGTCATCTATATGCATCTCGCGAGCATCCATTACGAGCGAGATGAATTCAGGAGTCTCGGGGAATGTCTCAAGAAGTTCGAAGAGTACTCGCCACTGCTGGAAGGCCATGTCGCCAAGTCGTTTCATAGTCTGCGATCGCTGCTGGCCTATCATGCTGGCGATGACGCGGCCGCCATCATGTGGGCCCGCAAGAGTGTCGACCCGATCATGCACAAAGTGGCGGATCGCCTCGAGGAGCCTGCTCGTCAACAACGCCAGCGAGTCATTTTGCCGGTCGGATTTGTAAGGCAGCATCACATCACCTGCGGCGCGGCCACCTTGACGACGATCAGTCGCTTCTGGAACCGCGAGGCCGAACACATCCAGGTGGCGGGCGAGATCTGTTACAGCGGAACCACGGCGCATGCCGAGCGTAAATGGGCCGACGAGAACGGTTGGGCGACGCAGGACTTTACGGTGACAGAGGCGGCGACGACCCGCTTGATCGACGCGGGAATCCCGTTCACGCTGACCACGGTCGACATTCCGACCGGGCACCTGCAGGCCGTGATCGGCTACGACGCTCCGCGCGGCTTCGTGGTCATGCGTGATCCGTATTTGTGGAATCGGCGCGAGGTATTCTGGCAGTCGTTACTCGAGGAATACGGTGTCTTCGGGCCGCGCGGGATGGCGCTGGTCCCGAAGGATCAGGCCGCGAAGCTCGATGGTCATTCGCTGCCAGACGCCGAGTTTTGGGATGAACTGCACGAACTCGACGGCGCGCTCATCGCGCATCAGCGAGACATCGCGGCGCGCATCCTCGAAGAGCTGACTCGACGGGCGCCCGAGCATCTGTTGACGATTCACGCCCAGTTCCGGCTGGCGCTCTATGATGCCAATTCGACCGAGCATCTCGCCGCCGTCGAGAAACTGCTCGTTCGCGCTCCGGACAACGCGTCGCTGCAACTGTCGCGGCTGTCGTTGATGCGTCACGTCGCGACCCGCGAGGAGCGTCTCGGTGTGCTGAAGGCATTGGTCGAAAAGCCCGACTGCCACCCGGCATTCCAGTCCATGTACGGCCAGGAATTGTCCGCCGACGCCAGGGAGCATGAACATGCCATGGACATGTTGAAAACGGCGATCCGGAGGCATCCGGGAGATTATCGAAACTACCATGCGCTGGCAGGCGTTCTGTGGAGTCGGCTGGAATTTCAAGAGGCATTGGAGCTGTATCGCTTCGCGGCTTGTCTCGACGAACGCGAGGAACTCTTTGCCGAAACCTACTTCTCCGCGGCACAACATTGTCGTCAGACGAATGAAGTCTTGAAGTGGCTGCGGGGCCGGTTCGAGCGATTCGGAGCGAAGTCGTCGCTGCCGGCACGAACGCTCGAATGGGCTCTCAAGACGCTGCAGCGGACCGGCGAATCCCTGGAAGTCCTCGACCGTGCGCTGGAATTGCGGCCCGATGACGGCGAACTCGCGCTCTACGTGGCCGGCGTGCTCGCCGGCACATCGACCGACTATTCGGAGCGCGCGCATCAGTTGCTCGAACAGGCCAAGGGAAATTGTCCGGAAACCCATTGGCTGCGCACCGCGGCACGCATCGCCATTCTCGAAGGAGACCGCGTCACCGCTCTCGACATGTATCAGAAAGTGCTCGCTGCGCAGCCGATGGCGACCGACGCCCATCAATCGGTGGCGCAGCTCCTCTCCGAACTGGAAGGCGAAGAGGCCGCCGTCCGGCATCTCCGCAAGACGATCGACGATTTTCCGCATCACCAGCCGCTGCTGATGCTCTGCATCGAGTGGCTGCGCAACGAACCTCCCGAAGCCGTCGAACCGATCATTCGCAAACTGATCGAACTGAACCCGGCCGACGCCTGGGCGATTCGCGAACTGGGCTTCTTCCTGCTCAAACAACGACGATTCCAAGAGGCCGAGGAATGTGCCGACGAAGCCGAACGGCTCGACCCCAGGCACAATGCGATTCACCATCTGCGGGGGGAACTCTCCGCCGCCGAGGGACGGATGCCCGAGGCGCGTCGTGAATTCCGCGAAGCCGTGAAGCTGTCGGTCGACAACGAGTACACGCTGTCGTCGCTCTTGCGTTGTTGCGATACGCCCGCCGAGCGGCGCGAGGAACTCAAGTTCATCCGCGAGCAGCTTGTCAGTCAGGTCATCTACGGCGACGGGCTGCTGGCGTGGCGGAATCTGGCGCACAATGAGATCGAGCCTCAGGAAGTTCTCGCGTCTCTGCGCGAGGCACTCGAGGAACGCCCCGATCTCTGGCACGCGTGGTCGGCCATCATCAACGAGTTACTGGCGATGAATCAGCTCGACGATGCCGCCCTGCGGGCGCGAGAGGCCACCGAGAAGTTTCCCCTCTTGCCGCGATTGTGGCTCGATCGCGCGACCGTCGCCCGGTATCAGGGAGACATTGCCGGAGAGCAGCAATCGCTCGAAGCGGCCTATCGCATCGCCCCCGCCTGGGGCGAAGCGCTGCGGCAACTCTCTGATGTCTACCTCCGCAAAGGAGACTTCGAGAAGGCCAAGTCGATTCTCGAAGGGGCCGTCACTCGCGATCCCCTCGACGCCGATAACCGCGGCGGACTGGCCGGCGTCCTCTGGAAACTGGGTGACAAGGAACAGGCGATCCAGCAGCTCGAAAAGGCCGTTGACCTGGCTCCCGGTTACAGTTGGGCGTGGGGCACGCTGGATGAGTGGTGCGAAGACATCGGTCAGTCGGAGCGGTCGATTCACGCCGTCCGTCAGCTCGTGGAAATGCGACCCGGCGAAGCCCGCTCGTGGTTGATGCTGGCCCGCATCCTGGATGACGAACATGTCGACGAACGCTTCGCAGCCCTCGACAAGGCGATCGAACTCAACCCGCGTGCCATCGACGCCTACAGTCAGAAATCGCGACTGCTGTTCGAGCGCGGAGATGTCGAAGAGGCTCTCAAGGCCTGCAGGCCCGCATTGTGGCAGGACCAGCCTCCCGCCGAATTGCAGGCCCGCGCCGCCTGGATTCGCTGGGAAACGGGAGACCAGGAGGCCGCCATCGCCGAAATGCTCGCGGCCGTCAAACAGGATCCCACGATCTACGGCTGCTGGCAGAACCTGGCCGACTGGTCGCGCGAACGCCGAGACGCCGCCGGCTACCTCAAGTACTCCGAGGAGATGAGGCGCCTGGAACCCTTCGGCGAAGTTTCGCTCGGTTACTACGGCGACGCCTTGATGGTCAACGACAAACGCGGCACAGCGAAGGAGGTCTTTCAGCGGGCTTACGAGATCGAGCCCGGTTACGACTACGCCGGCATGCAGCTCTACGACATGCAGGTCGAAGACGGCGAATGGGATGCTGCCGCGACAACCGTCGCCACGCTCGAACTCCATACCCCAGGGCCGAATGTCTTCGCCCGGCAGGTGCAAATCGCCTGCCATCAGCGAATCCTGGCCACCGCGAAGAACGCCCTGCGAAAAACTCTCACCAACGCTCTCCCGAAAAACGACGAATGGCCCCTGAATCACGCCTACAACGCGATGTCCGAAGCGGGCTGGATCAAGGAGCTGGACGAGGTCATCTCGCAAACGGTCGAGCAGCCCGACTGCGTCACCGAAGTCGGGCACTTGTGGGCCAAGGCAAAACAACAATTAGGAATCTGGGGAGCCGAGACTCAACTCCAGGGTCTCTTGGAGAACAATCCCGCCGCTGGTCAGCGCGCCCTCTACATGTGGATGAAGGGTCTCATCGACAGCGGCCACCTCGACAAATTCCGCACGTTCGTGCGCAGCAACGAGTCCTGGCTGCGGGCCGACGACCAGAGCTGGGGATCGGTGAACTTCGCCTGGGCGCACGCCCGCGACTGGACGAACGCCGTCCCTTGGGCCGCTGACTGGAAAAAGCATTCCGACGCGCAGACCTGGATGCTGGTGAACACTTCCGAGATCTTCCGCGCTGCGGGCCAGCATCGCGACGGAGCCGACGTCAATCAACACGCCCTCGCCAACTCTCCAGATCACTCGGCTCACCTGCACGAACTGTGGTTGTCGGCCGACGCGGCTCTCGCGGGCAAGTTTGCAGATGCCGCCGATCGGCTCACGCGCGTCGACCCGTCGAACATCGACGACGACTATTTCCTGCTCTTCCTGCTCGTCCGCGGCATG
>JANNSB010000291.1:0-6800 GCA_031402175.1 Planctomycetaceae bacterium | reverse complement strand
ATCATCACCTGAAAGGTATGTGACGTGATCAGCGAGTCGATCAGGAACGGGACGGTGCGTTCGTCGCCGACCACCTTCAGTGCCGTCGCCACTCGACGCACGACCGCGTTGTCACGATTGCGGAGTTCGGGCACCAAGTGATCGAGCGCGAGTTCGTATTGATCGGGCGTCAGCGATTCGAGCGCCGCGCGGCGAATGGCTGGTTCGATGTCGAACAGCAGTTGAGTAATCAATGGTTTGACGACGGAACTCCCGCCAATCTGCCGGAGCGTTGCCACGAACATCCCGCGGACCGTCGGGTTCTCGTGGTCGGCCATGTTGGACACGAGAGCGGGGACCGCGGCCGGATCGCTGATCTGCCGCAGGTTCCGCAGAGCTTCTCTCTGCTTCGCTTCGACGTTGGTCAGCCAGTTGACCCATAGCCTGATTTGCGGATGCCACTCCTGTTCGGCCGCCCGCTGACCGGCTGTCTTTTGGATGAGATCGAGTTCCTGCTGAGTGACCCAGCGCCCGTCGTGACGATAGTAGCCCCGCAGGGCCATCGCCGCTTCCTGCGTCATCCATTCGCCACGATAGAACTCGTGCCGCAGAGCGTTCCGCGTTTCCTCATGATCGGGATCGATGTCGAGCAGCAGCCAGAGTTGCTCTTCGCGCTGGGTGTTCAGCCGATTCAGGAGACACCATTCGGCCAGTTCGCGATGGGCCTCGACCGTATGTGGAATCTCGCGCGAGCGAGTGACGTACTCTTCCATGTCTTCCGAGCGAGTCTTGACGAACTCCACCTGTTCGCGCTCGACCTCGATTAGAGCGCCGCAGAGCGTGACGATCTCGATGGTCTCTTGCCGGCTTGACGCCGCGGTCGCAACGACGCCGCGAAGTTCGCCACCGGTCTGCAGACGGATGACATCGGCGTACGCGACATGATCGGCCAGCGTCAATGCCGCGACCCCAAGTGCCAACAGGCACCGAATCGAGCGGGCAATTGTTCGCAATGGAGACCGCATCAACACGACCTTGCCGCCGCTGATGGAGGCGGACTAACCTGCCTTGACCACTCGGAGCATTTCCTCGACCGAAGTGACGCCCCGCACAACCAGCCGCAAGCCTTCTTCGTGCATGTACAGCATGCCCCCCTTGCGGGCTTCATCTTTAATCGCCGACATGGCGGCCTTGTCTCGAATCATATCGCGGATGCGGTCGTTGATAATGAGTAATTCGTAAACGCCGATCCGTCCGCGGAAGCCGAGTCCCGCGCAATGGGTGCAGACTTCCTTTCGATTCTGCGGTGGGCGATAGAAATTCTCAATCTTTTCCGTGGGAAGACCGGCTTTTTTCAGGAAATCGGGGTTCGGGCGGTAGGCCTCCTTGCAGTGGGCGCAGAGCCGGCGGGCCAGCCTTTGGCCGAGAATCGCCGAAATCGACCCGGCCACCATGAACGGTTCGACCCCCAGGTCCAACAGGCGGTACAGGGCCGTAATCGTGTCGTTGGCGTGCACTGTCGAGAACACCATGTGACCGGTGGTGGCCGCCTGGCAGGCGATTTTCGCCGTCTCTTCGTCGCGGATTTCGCCGATCATCACGACATCGGGATCCTGCCGGAGCACGCTGCGCAGCGACTGGGCGAACGTCTGCCCCGCCTTCGTGTTGATCTCGATCTGAGTGACGTCGTTCATCTTGTATTCGACGGGATCCTCGATCGTGATGATGTTGAGTTCGCTGTGATCCAGTGAACTGAGCGAGGCGTACAGCGTCGTCGACTTACCGGCTCCCGTCGGCCCGCAACTGACGAACATGCCGTGCGGTTGCTTGATGATGTTCTCGATCTGCTGCTGCATCTGTTTGCGCATGCCGAGCTGTTCCAGTGTGCTCACCGAGTTCGCCTGGTCCAGAATACGCAAACTCACTTTTTCGCCGTGCCGGGTGCCCTGCGAGGCCACGCGGAAGTCGATCTCGCGAGTCTCGAGCAGCGCCCCGAAGCTGCCGTCTTGTGGTCGGCGGCGCTCCGTGATGTCCATCGCGCAGAGCACCTTGATGATGTTCACGACGGAATCACCGACCGCCTTGTCGAACGGTTCCGTCGGATACATCACTCCGTCAATACGCAGCCGGACCGACAGTTCGTCTTCCTTCGGCTCCAGGTGAATGTCGGTTGCTCGACGGAGAATCGCGTCGTACACCAGTTCCTTCGCGGCCATGTAGCCCTTGGAAGTCTCCACTTGGCGGGAACGGCCTTCATCCCTCTGCCCCGTGCGGGTCTTGCCAACGAAGCGGATCGGCGGACCACCCGTGCTGTCGAGCTGTGCTTCGCCGCCGATGTGAATGCCGATTCTCGCCAACTGGCGAATCGTCCATTTGCGAATGTGCTCCCTCGTGAGCACTTTGGCCGAATCGGGCACGCGGCTGTTGCGTTCCTGAATATACAATCCCAACGGCACGCCATGACAACACAGCAGGCACAGCAGTCCGACCAGGTACATCGGAACCGTCAGGATGAGCACGAATCCCAGCACGCCGAACAGCAGAGTTAACGAGTTCCAGAACTCGGAGCGCACCTTGAGACTCGTGGAGTCCTGATTCACCCAGTTCGACGTATTCGTCCAATACAGAAACAGCAGGATGATGGGCAGCAGCTTCCAGAAGCTGAAGTAGTTCCCCTTCTGTCCCGTCATGCGATTTCCGCGCACGAAACCATTCGGGTCGGGAGGATAGGCGCCGACCGCGGGGCCTGGCGCGGGTTGAACCTGTGGACCGCCTTGGGGCTGCGCGGCATCGCCTTGCGGGGTAGCCGGCACCAGCGGTGGTTGCGCACTTGCGGTCTCGGCAACCATCAGGCATGCGCACAGCGTCATGCCGGCGAGCACTGCCTGAATTCGAATCTCACGAGAATGCATTCTCTCTCGCCCAGGACTGAATCGCGCACTTTTCCACGCGGACTGAGTTTCCGTCAGAAACGTACTTTACTCGACATCGTCTCGCGGGCGAAGCGAGTGGGGAACCCGAATCGGTGGTGCGGCATCCGACGGAATCACGGCATCCCGGAGACCGACGACTCGACGGTGACGCGAAACGACTGCATGGTCGGAATGATCGACTGTTCGGGTAATTCGATCGTCTGCAAAGGGGGCACGTCTTCGGTGACCCATTCCATGCCGTCGGTGCCCGTCATTTCGAGTCGCACACGAAAACTCAGCGTGCGGAAGGGGCAGATGTTCTGAATCTGGCCTTGTGAGAACAGCCGGCCGCTGCCACCGTCGACGACAGCCTGCAGCGTGACTTCCCCCAGGGCCTGCGTACTGTGAGACAGGCCCGGAGTCGATTCGGGGAACGTAATCCGCTGCCTGCGAATGCCGGATTCGAGCAGGCGGTCAAAATCATCCTGCAGCGCCTCGACCGTGACTCCGAACGCTTCTTCGAACGCCGTCAGACGTTCGCTGTCGTTAATCTCCTCCAGGGGCTGGTGACTGGCGAGTGTCTGCACGTACTCGCTATAGGCGTCGGCATGCTCCGTCACGAGCAACCAGTGCAGACACCACGCCTGGGTGTAGGCATCGCCGGCAAGCACATCGCCGCCGAAGGCTTCGTCGCCTTCAATGAGATCGCTCCACTCGACTTGGCTCGGTGCCGCCTGCGCCTGTTGCGCGTAGCGCCGACTGATCCGCGCGGGGTTGGTGTCGATGCGATCGCCGTCACTTTCGAAGCCCGTCGCGATCCCCTCGTTGAACCACGTCGGGATCGGTGCGAGGCGCGGAAACACCCGGTTGTAGACCTGCTGGTGAATCGCCTCGTGCAACGGAACCTCGAACGTGTGACATTCGCTCATCCGCAGCGTGAGCCAGTTGGTGAGGCCGTTGTAGAAACCCGCGATGTTCTCCGACGACAGTCCGCGTCCGCCGGTAACGGTCTCGGCATACTCCATGAAATCCAGATCCGACTCGAAAATAAGCACGACCAATGGAAATCGCGAATCCTCCAGAGGTAGCTTCGCATCTCTGCCGAATCGCGTGAAGACGGTCTCGATCGTCGACATGAAACGACCTGCTTTGCGCAGGAACGCGGTCAACTGGCGTTCATTCGCCCGTTCCAATGGTGCGGCGAGAACGACTGCAATGACAAACGGTTCTTCCACATGAGTGCGGGTGAGTTCTGCACCGAACCGCGCGCTCAGTTGGTCGGCCAGTTCCTGAGGCGGCACCGGCGTCGGGTCGTCGCCGGGAGTTCGATCCCGCACAGCGGCAATGGGCACGAATCGCAATTCTCCCGTGGCCAGCTCCAGCGCATGCGAGAAACGGTCGGAACCGTGCAGCCGGGCCTCGAGTACTTCCTCTTCGCCCTTATCGTTGACGATCGTGAACTGGTCGGCGTGAATGTTCGCGCATACCATGAGCACCAAAAGCGACAACAAGATACCTGTGATGTGCTTCGACACTGGAGCAGAGTTCGATGGTGCGATCATGCTGGATTCCCGTCAATCGTTAGACGTCCATGCATCGAACAACGCCCTGTAGTACCGCATGACCCGGATCGGATCTTCCGTCGCCGGACTTTCGGAGAGCAACCAGCCTGCATAGTCCCGCCCCTGCAGCAGTGAAAACAGTTCGCGATAGGGATACGCATCGTACAGGTCGTGAATGTGGATCGTCTCCCCCAGCTTGTCGGCCACCTGTTCGAAGGCAGCCGCGATCGAACCATCGACAACCTCATCGGGATTCGAGTTCCAGCAGACGACGACCAGCGGATGGTCGGCTGCGTCGATGATCTGCCGCATCACCGACAGGTCCGAAGTCCCTGGTCCGTGGACTTCGACACGTATCTCCTGACCATACCCGACGGCGAACTCTCCGCACTCACGCAGCGCGCTGCCGATGCGGTTGATCGTGCGGGCATGCTCTTCACTTTCCACGAATCCATTCGGCCGCACTTTGACGCCGGTGCCGCCGAGATCGTGCGACAGCACGACAAATGCCTTGGTGTCCTCGATGTTTCTGCGGACGGCATCGGCATCGGGGCTGTGATACTCGCAGGCCGACCCGGGGCCGACGAACGTGACGGGTGAATTCTCGAACTGCTGACGGATCGCCACACGTTCCTCCGCGGTCAACGCGATCTCCACGCCGTGCTTGTGCGTCGATCGCAGTTCGACCCCCTCGAAGCCTGTTTGTGCGCAGTTGGCGATGAGCGTCGGCAGATCCCACTCGGCTCCCCACAAGTACGTAACTATTCCCAGTCGCATGATGTATCGCCCTCGAATTGATCGTGGTTCAGCGAAGCCACCAGTCTAACAACCCACGCCTCGTCGCGCACCATGTCTGGGAAGCATTTGCGCAAGGCCCTGCAAGGTCGAATGCAGCCCCCCATCGAGGTTTATCCCCACGCCCGGCATGCCAGCCCTGCTTCGCGACGCAGGCATGGCACCCAAAATACTGCCTCGCCGCCGTGGTATCCGTAGGGGGTTGCGTGGTAGTCTCTCGTGCATGGACGCAATCGCAAGAATCAAACTGACGCCGCAAGAGCAGACGCTCTACGACTCGATCGCATGGGATGATGAATCGATCTGGCGTGCTGAAGTCGTCGACCCGATGCGGCAGGCCGCCGGCGCGTTGATGGAAAGCCTCGTCGATCGCAAGGCGATCCCGCCAGTGCGTTGGCGTTGGTATCTCGACAGTCGTGGGCTCGCCGAGTATCAGGTTTACCGCCAGCGCACCTTCTGGGCGCATCTGTGGTACTTCATCCACGGCCCGAAACTCCCCCAGCCCACGATCGACGGCTTCCGCAAAATCATTCGCGAAGATCGCGGACACACGATTCATGTGAACGATCAACTCAAAGAGTTCGTTCTCGAGCAGATGCAAAATCACGGCGAAGCGGACACCGATGTCGAGTTCGAGAAACTGGCTTTAGAGTGTGGACGGCCTCCGCTGGCCGCGATTGTTCGCAAGGCGGCTAAGGATGCCTGGAATGCGATGAAGAAAAAATAACAGCAGTCCGCACGACGAATCCCACGCGCAGGTGGCATTGTTGGCTTGCCCAACAGTGCCAGCGTCGGACGACTCTCATTACTCGGTATACACGCGACACAACCGAACGCTCACTCCGCGATCGCACTGGCGGCCAAGCCGTCCAGTGCCACCCAAAACAGGCGGATTCACCAGTGGCACCTGGCGCTGAATCGATGTCGCGGAGTCCTAATCCACGATTTCAATCGAACCATCAATGGGATTGCCGCGCAATGATGGGAGAACCAAGGCCGGAATGCCCATGCGGCTGCTCATAGATGAAACCAACTCCCGCACATAAGGCCATGCGGAGAAAGCCGCCAGCGTGCCAATGGCGTTGGCTTCGTGCTTCGGCAACTTCTTTTTTGAATTTGGAAGCGGTTCCGTTGAGCGGTAGAATAGATTGTAGACGCATTCCAGCGACACACGCGAAGTCTCATCAGCCTTGAAAACAGCCATGACCTTTGTCGTCATGGCAACCAGAAGCATGTCTGGTATTTCATCCGACTGCCTAATCGTGCTGGTGAAGTTCAGTTGAATGGTGTCTGGATTCTTGTCAGCCAAGACATCTGACCTTGTGTCGACCGATGCAAGTTGCACCTGTCGAAGCTTTATGTGATAGATGATTGTTGGCGCGGGTGGGGCGTCCGGTCGCTTGACCGCCTTTGTTCGAGTTCCCTTTTTCTTTGCCATTAGGCCACCGCTACCGCATTAAACACCGGCGGTTTTTCAAGGATGTACTTTGGTGCGACCTCGACTGGCTGCCAGGCAGTCTCGGCTTTGAAGCGAATGACTTCCGCCTCCTCG
>JANNSB010000290.1:0-8978 GCA_031402175.1 Planctomycetaceae bacterium | reverse complement strand
GTCATCCTCACCGCCTGCATGCGAAAACTCCTCGTCATCCTCAACACCATGGTCAAAAACAATACCCCCTGGAACCCCAAACTCGCTTAGAAAACCATTGACAATGAACACAGCCGCTCTCCCCCACATCGAGACAGCCTTGAATACTCGTAAACACACTGTGGGGGAGAGGGAGGTATCTGTTCCTCCCATTCACACACAAACAGTTGGAGATCCTCCACCATCCTTGAGTGATGCCCGACGACGCCCGTAAAGTTATGGCGTTCACCCGCCACCGGCAATCAACTTGTCTCGTCCGCCCTGTTCATATGCCCGTCGACCCACATCCCCGCCGCATCGCCGTGGTCGGGGGAGGCATCGCCGGCCTGGCGGCTGCTCATCGGCTGATCGTACTCGCGCGCAACTCGCCGCAGCCGATCGAAGTGACGCTGTTCGAGGCCTCGGATCGACTGGGAGGCATCATCCGCACGACGCGGTTCGAGGACTGCATCGTCGAAGAAGGGCCCGATTCGTTCATCACCAACAAACCCTGGGGGATCGATCTCTGCAGGCGACTCGGTCTCGAAGATCGGCTGATCCCGACGGACGACCGTTATCGTAAGTCGCTCATCCTGCATCGCGGCCAACCTGTGGAGACGCCCGAAGGGTTCAATCTGCTGGCACCGGCGAAGATGTGGCCGTTCCTCAAGTCGCCGCTGCTGTCGTGGCGGGGGAAACTCCGCATGTTGAGTGAACGATTTGTGTCGCGGCGCACCGATGGCGTCGAAGAGAGTCTGGAGCAATTCGTCGTGCGGCGGTTCGGACGAGAGGCCCTGGACCGCATCGTGCAGCCGATGGTGGGAGGGATCTACACGTCGGACCCGTCGAAGCTCAGCCTGAAGGCAACGCTGCCGAGATTCGTCGAGATGGAACAGAAGTACGGCAGCGTGATTCGCGGCCTGCGCAGGGGGAGTGGAGGCGGCGGCGAGACCGACACACAGGCAAGCGGAGCGCGCTATGGGTTGTTCGTTTCGTTGAAGGGGGGGATGAGTGAACTCGTCGATCGGTTGCGAGATGCGATCGGTGCGGTTGGTCGGATTGAACTCAGGACGCAAGTGCGACACGTCCAGTCAGATGTTCGCGGCGAACAGGGAGCCACCCTGCAGTTCGCGGATCGTGAAGAGAACTTCGACGGCGTAATCCTCGCCCTGCCGGCGCATCAATCGGCGGCGCTGTTGCGAACGGGGGGCGATCAAAGTGAACTTGCCGACGCACTCGATGCGATTCCCTACGCATCAAGTGCGATTCTGGTGTCGGTCCATCGCTCGGCCGACATTCGGCATCCGCTGGACGCCTTCGGGCTGGTGATTCCGCACCTGGAATGCAGGCGAATCCTCGCGGTGTCGTTCCTGCATCGAAAGTTCCTCGATCGTGCCCCAGAAGGTTTGGCGATTCTGCGCACGTTTGTCGGCGGCGAACTGCAACCCAAATACCTCTCGTACGACGAACAGCAGCTCACACAACTCGTGCTCGATGATCTTCGCGACGTGCTGGGGGTCGAGGGCGAACCGCTGTTCGTGAAGTTGGCCCGCTATCCTAATGCGATGCCGCAGTTTCACGTCGGGCATGCGGCCCGTGTGGAACGAATCCGCGCGGCGGCCGCAGTCCTCCCCGGGTTGGCACTGGCCGGCAACTACACGGAGGGGGTCGGCATCCCAGATGCGATCCACTCCGGGGAACAAGCGGCGGAGGCAATGACGAAGCAACTGCATTCAACCGTGTGACAGGCTGCGATGGCGCTGTACTCGCGATCCCGTTCTGCCCTACCCAATACCCACCACCAACTACCCACTCGCTCCCCTCTTCCCGGCGTTGGGAACGCCTGTTTGGCCGCGATTCGCCTTGCTTGAAAGGGGGAATCTCATCTGCCATAGTTCGGCTCGCCTCCATAGTGGCTAGTTGGAAGTGCAGGAGTCATTTGTCCTTTGTCATTCGTCATTTGGATCGAGAGTCGGGATCCCTCCGAATGACCCACGACAAGTGACAAATGACACTCCGACGGCACTTCGCCGTCGGGCATCTGCGCCCCTTCGATCCACTACCAACTACCCACTCACCTCATGACGACGCCGGACATCACATCAGGCATGAGCCTGTTGGCCGCCGACAATGCGGGGCCGATCGCGTCGATCGGGCAGTGGTTCGTCGATACGCAGGCCTTCTGGTGGCCGGTGTTGCATGTGGTGCTGGTCGGCATCTTCTTCGGACTACCGGCGTTCGTCTTCATCTGGGCCGAACGCAAAGTGTCGGCACGCATTCAGGATCGGCTTGGTCCGACTCGCGTCGGCGGTCGGTTCGGCTGGCTGCAGTCCTTGGCCGACGGCGTGAAGCTAATTCAGAAGGAAGACCTCGCGCCACAGGCGGCCGACGTGATGATGTTTCGGCTCGCCCCCTACATGGTCGTCGTGGCTTCGTTCGCCGCGTTCATGTTTCTCCCCTTCAGCGAGGGATGGGTGGCGGTGAGTCTCAGTGTGGGCCTGTTCATCGCGTTGGCGGTGCTGTCGCTCGAAGTGTTCGGAATCATTCTCGCGGGGTATTCGAGCGGATCGAAGTGGGCGCTGTTCGGCGGCATGCGCGAGGCGGCTCAGATGGTGAGCTACGAAGTGCCGCTGGGAATTACGGCGGTTATTCCGGTGGTCGCCGCAGGCACGATGAATCTCGGCGAGATCGTCGCCATGCAGTCGGGCGGCTTCTGGAACTGGTTCGTCCTGCGTGACCCGTTCACGTTCCTGGCGTTCTTCGTGTTCTTCACGGTGACGCTGGCGAGTAACAAGCGCGCTCCGTTCGACCTGGC
Source organism: Planctomycetaceae bacterium (assembly GCA_031402175.1). Taxonomy (GTDB): domain Bacteria; phylum Planctomycetota; class Planctomycetia; order Planctomycetales; family Planctomycetaceae; genus JANNSB01. The sequence goes on along the minus strand of JANNSB010000290.1, from coordinate 6,145 downwards.
GGAAGCCGAGAGCGAACTGGTGGCCGGCTTTCACACCGAATACAGCGGCATGCGGTGGTCGTTCTTCTTTCTGGCCGAGTACGCCAGCATGTATTTCGTGAGCGCGCTGGGGGCGATTCTATTCCTCGGCGGCTGGTGGACGGGCATCGGCGGTCTCGACGCCTGGATTGCCGAGAACATCTCGGGATTTGGCGCTCGCGTGCTGGGTTTCGGAGTTCTGGCGTCGAAGTCGGGCTTCCTGGTCTTCGTGCAGATCTGGATCCGCTGGACGCTGCCGCGACTAAGAATCGATCAGGTGATGACCACCTGTTTGAAGTATCTGGTGCCGATCAGTTGTGCGTTGTTTCTGGGAGCGGTGTTGTGGCCGCTGATGTTACTGCAGGCGACAGGTCAAACGACGATCGTTGGCGAACCGCCGGCAGAGCGATTGCCTTCGACGGAATCGGAGTCGACGGAAGAGTCAAGCAGTGTTTCGTTGAGAGAGTGAGTCGGTGGACAACAAAGTCGCCTTTCGCTCCGCGAAAGCAGCGGTGAAATGGAGACCGATCTCCGGTCTCAAATGGATTTGGGTTGGAATGCGTGTTGATTGAGCCTCCGCGACTTTCGCGGAGCGAAAGGCGACGAATTCAGATCATGGAACCCGTCCTGTTTTTGATCTATGCACTGGCTGCCTGCGGCGGCGCGCTGGCGGTCGTGCTCAGTCAAAACGTGGTGCGGATGGCGTTCTGGCTCGTCATCTCGCTCGGGTCGCTGGCGGGACTGTTCTTTCTGCTGGGGGCCGAGTTCCTTGGGGCGGCGCAACTCCTCATCTATGTCGGCGGCACCGTGGTGCTGCTGATCTTCGGCGTGATGCTGACAGCCAGCGGACCGTACCTGACGATCAAGTCGAGTCCCGGCGACTACCTGATGGCCGCGACCGTCGGCATCCTGCTGCTGGGCACACTGGCCTACGGCGTGTTGCGAGTCGATTGGCAGGCCAACCAGGACGTGATCGCGGGACAGTCGTACTTTGACGGCGAGCGCGATAACGCGGGCACATACCGCACGGTCGAAGAAGGTGCGACGGCTCAGAGCGTCGGGTCGGCATTGCTTGGCACTCGTTTCGATCGCGATCTCAACACAAACAGAACTGATAAAGGCAGCACGGGATACCTGCTGCCTTTTGAAATCGTGTCGGTGCATCTCTTGGTCGTATTGGTCGGGGCGGCGTATCTCGCGCGGGCGAAACGTCGCGTCCGGCAGAACCCCGTCGAATAGGACGCGAAGGAACAAGTCGTGGACGTCAAACTCTCAGCCTATCTCGCGGTCGCCGCGGTGCTCTTCACCTGCGGCATCGTCTGCATGGCGACGAAGAGAAACGCCATCGGCGTGTTGATGGGCGTCGAACTGGTGCTGAACGGCGCGAACCTCAACTTTGTCGCGTTCTCGCGATACGGCAATCTGGGGATTGATGGACAGGTGGCGGCGTTATTCGTGATCGTGCTGGCGGCAGCCGAGGCGGCAGTCGCCCTGGCGATCGCACTCAACTTTTACAACAACCATCTCACGATCGACATCGATCGCGGGGATGAACTTCACGGCTGATGGCTAATAGCCGATGGCTGATAGCCTGAAACGACTTTCCTAATGACAATTCACCCGTATCGAGACGCCTCTCTGGCCATTCGCCATTCGCCATCGGCCATCAGCCATCAATGACTCTCGACCAATACCTCTCGACCGGTAACACGCTCAAGTGGCTCCTGGGAGCCGCCTGGCTGCTTCCGCTCGTGGGTTTCATGATCGAAATCCTCGGCGGCTACTGGGGCAAGCGGATCGACCCGGCCTCGAACGGCCGCAAGACCCGGGCCGCGGGCTACATCGCCGTCGGCTGCATCGGTACTGGCTGCATTCTGAGCACGATCGCCCTGTTCACCTGGGGCAATGCGACGCACTGGGGGCATCCGGGGGGGGATGAGCATTCAGTGGCGTTGGCGTCACATGCCGATGCGGAAGATGCAGGACACGCAGACCCGGCTGCTGCCGACCACGAACATGCGGCCGACGATGCTGCCGAGACCGCACATGCTCACGACACCGAGGCGGATGAGGCTGCCGCCATCGCGACCACGCCGGTGGATGATCTGCACACGATCGAACACGGCGAAGGGCACGAGCATCACGCGAACGACCCCTATGCCGCCGCGTTCTACGGGTCGTTCTACCGGCTGATGACGTTCGGCAGCCTGTACATCGATATCGACTACTACATTGACGGCCTGACGCTGGTGATGTTCGTGATGGTGACGTTCATCGCCACCTGCATTCACGTCTTCGCGCTCGGCTACATGTCGGAAGAACTGACCGAGGACTACGAAGATCATCAGGTCCATCTTTCCGGCGGCAGGCATTTCCATCGTCCCGGGCGGTTCTACCAGTTTTTCGCCTACTTCTCGCTGTTCTCGTTTTCGATGCTGGGGCTGGTGATTGCCGGCAACATCTTCATGGTGTTCATCTTCTGGGAACTGGTGGGCATCTGCAGCTATTTGCTCATCGGGTTCTACACCGAGCGGAAGTCGGCCAGCACGGCGGCGAACAAGGCGTTCATCATGAACCGCGTCGGGGACTTCGGGTTCCTGATCGGCTTGATGGTGCTCTGGACCTATTTCGGCACCTTCCAGTTCGCGAATCCTTCGCCATCAGGCGGTAGCCCGGGACTGTTCCAGATGCTGCGTGCTCCCGACGGCTCGATCGCCGTCGATGATGCAGCCGATCCCCGCGATGTGACGCTGCACAACGTCGACGGCACCTCGCTGGTGCGCGGCGAGAATTCAAAGACGATCCCGTACATGCTGCTGATCGTGGCCGGTCTCGGCGTCTTCGCGGGCTGCATCGGCAAGAGCGCGCAGTTCCCGCTACAGACCTGGCTGCCGGACGCGATGGAAGGCCCGACGCCGGTCTCGGCCCTCGTCCACTCGGCGACGATGGTGGCGGCCGGCGTGTATCTCGCGGGACGGTTCTATCCGATGTTCGTTCCCGAAGTGCTGCTGACGATCGCCTACATCGGCTGCATTACGCTGTTCATCGGGGCCACGATCGCTCTCGTGGCGACCGATATCAAACGCGTGCTCGCGTATTCGACGATCAGTCAACTTGGTTACATGATGCTCGCCCTTGGCGTCGGGGGCTGGATCGCCGGATTGTTCCACCTCATCACGCATGCGTTCTTCAAGTCGCTCTTGTTCCTCTGTTCGGGGAGCGTGATTCACGGCTGCCATCACGAGCAGGAGATGACGAAGATGGGGGGCCTGCGGACGAAGATGCCCTTCACGGCCGCGACGATGCTGATCGGCTGCATCGCGATTTCCGGTCTGGCGATTCCCGGTACCTTCATCGCGTTCTCGGGCTATCACTCGAAGGACGCCATCCTCGCCACGTCGCTGGCGTTCGTGTCGACGAACAGCGGCCACATTCTGCTCTTCGTGGTGCCGCTGATTACAGCCGGACTGACGGCGTTCTACATGTTCCGGTTGTGGTTCATGACGTTTGCGGGCCAGCCGCGCGACCAGCATGTGCACGAACACGCACACGAGTCGCCGTGGGTGATGGTCGCCCCGCTGCTCGTGCTCTCGGTCCCGGCTATGTTCGTGGCGTTCGGCGGCGAAGCAGGACCGCTCGCGTCACTCATGCTCACCAGCGAGCCCGCGCATCTCGCGGCCGGCGTCGACTCGACGGCGGTGATGGACGTGACCCATCCGGGTCACGAGACGATTCACGGCTATCACAACACCGCCGGCATGCTGGCACTCTTGGCCGCGGCGAGCGGCGTGGTGCTGTCGTACTTCTTCTATGGCCGCAAGGTGGTCGATCCCAATGCGATTCGCGAGCAGGTGCCGGGAGTTTACGGCTTCCTCGTCGAGAAGTGGCAGTTCGACCGGCTGTACGAAGTGTTATGGGTACAGCCTGTGCACATGGTGGCCCGCGGTTGCCAGTGGTTCGATAAGCATGTGCTCGACTGCTTCGCCGACGGCATGGCAAAAGTCTCGGTGCGAATTGCGGGCCTGGACCGTCAGTTCGATGAAGCGTTCGTCGACGGTTTCGTGAACTGGCTGGCCCGCGTGACGCATGGCACCGGGGCGGTTCTCAAGAACGTGCAGACCGGCAACCTGCGGCAGTATGTGATGTTTATCGCCCTCGGGCTGGTGGGCCTGTTCGGCCTGTTTCTGGCGCTCATTCCCAAGTAGCATTTTTCAGGTGTTGAGTTTGATATGAACGATCACGCAGCCTTGCTGAGCGCGACGATCTTCCTGCCGACCATCGGGGCCTTCGCCTTGCTGGTCCTCGACAGGAAGGCGCACGAAGCCATGCGGATGACGGCGCTGGGCTTCACGATCGCCACGTTCGCCTGCACGCTGGGAGTTCTCCAGAACTTCAGTTCCGCGGCGACGGCCATGCAGATGAACGTCGAACTCCCCTGGATTCCCAACTGGAACATCTATTATCGCCTCGGCGTCGACGGCATCAGCATGCCGCTGATTCTGCTCACGGGACTCGTCTGCATGCTGGCGATGATGGCCTCCTGGAGCATCAAGGAACACGTCCGCGGTTACCTGATGCTCTTCCTGCTGCTCGAAACCGGCATGATGGGCGTCTTCATCTCGCTCGACTTCTTCCTGTTCTACGTCTTCTGGGAAGTGATGCTGCTGCCGATGTACTTCCTCATCGGCGTGTGGGGCGGCCCGCGAAAGGAATATGCGGCGATCAAGTTCTTTCTGTATACGCTGGTCGGCTCGGTACTGATGCTGATCGCGATGCTGATGTTCTACTTCAACAGCGGCCGCGAGTTCGACCTGATCAAGCTCAGTCAGTTCGCGGAAGCCGGTGGCTTCAGCCAGGAGTTGCAGATTTCAGCATTCATCCTGCTGTTCATCGGATTCGCCATCAAGCTGCCGGCGTTTCCGTTCCATACATGGTTGCCCGATGCTCACGTCGAGGCTCCGACGCCGATCTCGATGATTCTGGCCGGGGTACTGCTCAAGATGGGCGGTTACGGCATCTTGCGGATCGCGATGCCGCTCTGTCCTTATGGAGCGCAGTTCGCCGCGTGGGCGATGGTGGGGATCGGAGTGTTCAGCATTATCTATGGCGCGTTTGCCGCGATGGCGCAGACCGACTTTAAGCGTCTGGTGGCCTACAGCTCGGTGAGCCACATGGGTTACGTCCTGCTGGGCATCGGCATCTGGAAGGTCGATGAACACACCGGGGGCGGCCTCAATTCCGAGTACTGGCAGATGGGCATCAACGCCGCCATGTTCCAGATGCTGGCTCACGGCGTGTCATCAGCCGGCATGTTCTTCATGGTGGGCGTCTTGTACGACCGCGTGCATCATCGCGACGTGAATAAGTTCGGCGGGTTGACGCAGATCATGCCGCTGTACAGCGGCCTGGCGGCGATCATCTGCTGTGCAGGACTGGGCCTGCCGCGGTTGAGCGGCTTCAGCGGCGAAGTGGGCACGGTGCTGAGCGCGTGGAGCTTCAGCCCGACCATGGCCATCATCTCGGCGGCCGGCGTGATTCTGACGGCAGGCTACATCCTGTGGACGATCCAGCGAGTCCTCTTCGGTCCCGAATACAAAGGCCCGCATCCCGAGGCGCTCATTCCAATGAACGGTCGGGAGACGCTGGTGGCCGTCATTCTGTGCGTGTTCGCGTTCGTCCTCGGCGTCTACCCGTATGCGATGCTGAATCTGATGGAGACGACGACCGTCCAGCTCACCCAGTCGTTGCAGAACGGATACGAAGCGCTGCAGGGCGGCGCTGCGCAAGTGGGGCTGCTGCTCCGACCGTAATGTCAAACCTGACCCTGGACCTTAGTCCTCCGACCCTGGACCCTACCGTCCGAAAATGAATCCCTCGAAGATTCTCGAAAACCTGCTCGATGTCGACATGCCCAGATCGCTGGAAGTGTTTCTTCCAGAGATGCTGCTGTGCGTGGTGATTGTCGCCATGTTGCTGCAGCGGGTGATCGGCCGCGACCGCCGTCTGGGCGCCTGCTGGGTGGCTCTCATCGGTTCGCTGCTGGCCTTTCTGGCGGTCTTCTCGCAATTCATGTTCATGTGGACCGACGGGCAGATCGAGTCAGGCGCGCTCGCGGCTCTGGCCGACG
>JANNSB010000289.1:0-4265 GCA_031402175.1 Planctomycetaceae bacterium | reverse complement strand
TGTCTCCGTTGCTCCACCACCATTGAGCGGTTGCACCCCGATCCGTCCCGCTAGGGACGACATGACAATAGCCCACCGATTTATCGGTGGGAGGGGGGAGTACTCGGGAACGAGTCCCGTCAGGGACGAAAGAAAACGTTGCGGGCTTCTATCGGATTCATTCCGGATTCTGCCTGTCGATCGTCGGTTCTGTCGTCCCTCCGGGACTCTGTGGAATGCGCGTCGCTGAACCCACCGATGAATCGGTGGGCTATTGTCAGATGTCCCTGGCGGGACATTTCAAAGTGCGCACCCGCCACCCTGCCGACGCTCAACCGTCCACTCACTCATCGAACTCCAGCGCCACGTTCGATTCATCCAGCACGCCTGATTCGCCGGCGATGTCGTTGTTGCCGCGAATAGCGTTGCCGCGAAACTGGTTGCCCTGGCCTTCGCCGCGAAAGCGCAGTGCGCCGCCGGGAGCGACGCCCTCAGTGGGAGCGCGGCTGGTCGCGATCGTGTTGAGGACGATGCTCACGCCCTTTGAATCCTCGACATCAACGCCGAAGGGCACGCCGTCCAGGAACTGACAGCCGGTGACGTTGATCCGCTTGCCGCGGACGATCTCCAACAGCGACGCCCCGGTCGACTGGCCGCCGCCGATTTCGTCGTGAATGATGTTTCCCGTCAGCGTGCAGTCGCTGGAATCGACGATACGCCAGCCAGTGAAAAAGCCTTCGTCGTGCCGATGCGAATGGTTGCCCGTCAGCACGATCTGCCGGCAGTTCTCCAGCAGCACGTTGCGGTTGGTGGCTGAGTAGATCGAGTTGCCGCTGACGACGAGGCCGTAGCAGCCGGTGAGATGCACATTGTTCTCCTGGCTGCCAATGACGTTGCCGGTGATCGTCCACTGGCCAGGAGGCCGGTCGTCGCCTGCATCGACAATGCGAATGTTCGCTCCGCCCAACGACGCCGTCGCCTGGATTGTGTTCGAGCAGATGGCGACCTCGTTCACTGACGATCCGGGCGCGGTCGTGTCGATGTAGATCTCGGCCGTCGGCAGCGGCTCGGTATTGTGCGCCTTATGGTTGTTGTATTCGATGTCGTTGCCCGTGATCTGCAGGTTGCGGACTTCGGACGCTTCGATCCGTATGCCACCGAGCCGGTTGTAGCTGATGTGGTTGCCGATGATGTTGATCTGATGCAGATTGACCTGATCGAGAAAGACTCCAACGCCGGTGTTGAAGTAGATCTGGCAGTTCTCGATGAGGACGTTGCGATTTCGCTGGAAGAGCCGGATGCCGTGCCTCAGGCGATGCAGCAGCACCTGCGAGATGTTGGCCTGCATGGTGCCGACGAGTTCGATGCCATCTGCCTCGGGATGCTCGCCAGTGATGGCGATCTGCGAGATGAGCGGGCCGCGCTCCATCCGGCGAACGATTTCCTGCTGGTCGGCCGGATCCGCCGTGCCGCCATGGGTGCCGACGAACCGCAGCGCGGGGCCGGGGCCCGTCATCAGGATTTCGCAGGTTCGACCATCCCCGATGAACGACAGCGGCCCCTGTCGATCGAGGGGCACTTCGATCGTTCGAGTGATCCGATAAACGCCCTGGAACAGCCGAATGCAGCCATCGCCGTCGGCGATCGCATGCTCGAAGGCCACGGTGTCGTCGGCGACGCCGTCTCCTGCCGCGCCGAAGTCGGTGATGTAGGACATGCTTGCTCCCGGTCGTGTACGGAAACGTGATAACTGAATTGCTCAACCGCGTTCATGGTAGGAAAATGACAGACACAACGGCACCAGATCCCCTTCTCTTGTGTGGCAACGCGGTAGTTCCTCCTGTAGTGCCGTTCCCCGTGGCTCACGAGAGCGCTCGACCTTCAGTCCACACGCGGCCCCGCAAGCCGGAACGGCACGGAGTCCGTTCCCTACAGCATTGTTTGTCCAAACCGGACATGCGCGTTGACGTGCTGCTCTTGAGCGTCAACTGTCGAATTGTTAGTACATGACGGGCCTGGCGATTGATTCAAGGAGAGGAGATCGGCAGTGAGATATCGCGTGCTGATAGAACCAGACGAAGACGGCGTCTACGTCGCTGAAGTGCCTGCGTTGCCCGGCTGCATCTCGCAAGGTCAAACGCGATCCGCAGCGATCGAAAACATTCGAGAAGCAATCGCCGCGTACCTGGAGAGTCTCGGTGAACATGGGGAAGCGGTGTGATCCGTGAAAGTTCGTGAGCTCAAGTAAGAGGGCCCCAGAACATGCGATACACGGTGATCATCGAGCGCGGGAAGAGCAGTTGGGGAGCTTATGTACCCGACCTGCCTGGTTGCATCGCGGCGGCCGAGACTCACGAAGAAGTTCTCCGCTTGATACGTGAGGCCATCGAGTTTCACGTTGACGGATTGATCGAACAGGGCGCGAACGTTCCCGAGCCAAACTCATTTAGCGAAGTCGTCGAGATTGCTTGAACCGGCCAATTGTCGCGCCTACACCAGCAACCTTCCGATCGGCGTCCCCGACGCCCATTTCATCGGGCGGCCGATGGGGGTGTAGAACTCGTCGGCAGGGTTGACGCCGAGGGCCTGTAGTAGCGTCGCGTAGAGATCGAAGACCTCGACCTTGTCGTGGGGTTCGAGTTCAGTGTCCGCCGTCTGCCGATCGGGGTCGGTGACGCCGATGACGAAGCCCGAGCGCAGGCCGCCGCCGCCGAGAACGCATGAGAAGCCATTCGGCCAGTGGTCGCGGCCTTCGAGCGGGTTGATCTGCGGCGTGCGTCCGAACTCGCCGATGCACAGGACGGCGGTTGAGTCGTACAGGTCGCGGTCGATCAGATCCTGCATCAGGGCCGAGAAGGCGGGATCAAGTTCGGCCGCCCGTGCCTGATGCCCTTCGAAGTTGTTAGCGTGCGTGTCGAAGCCTTCGAGCGTCACCTGCACGGCTCTGACTCCTTCCTCGACCAGTCGACGGGCGACGAGGCAACCGCGACCGAAACGACTGTCCCCATAGCGTTCGCGGGTCTCTGCTGTTTCGCCGTCGATCTCGAAGGCTCGCAGTTGAGGCGAGCGCATCATCGTCAGGGCTTCGTCGATCACATGTTCGTGCAGCGTGGCATCGACCTGCTGCAGCCTTCCGCGACGGAACGCATCGGTGAGGATGTCGAGATTCTCCAGACGGCGTCCCTGGCGCGATTCATCCACGCCCGCCCGCATGTTGTCGAGATTGCGACCCGGATCGAACACGCGAAACGCATCGAACTGAGTGCCGACATATCCGCCGGCCGGTGACGTGAAGCTGTCGCCCTGCGCCAGCGCGACATGATGCGGGATTTCGAGCTGCTCGTTCGGCAACAAATACGACAGCACGGCCCCGATCGAAGGATGCTTGAGTTTGGGATCGGGCCGATAGCCGGTCTGCAAGTAGTAAGTGCCGCGGGCATGGTCCCCTTCTTTTGAGACCAACGACCGAATGACCGACAGATGTTGCATCTGATCCGCCATGCGCGGCAGCAAATGCGAGATCGACAGTCCATCCAGGCTCGTCGCAATGGCCCGTGTTGGGCCGGAGTGAATGCTTTCGGGATGGGGATCCCAGGTCTCTAGCTGACTGGGGCCGCCCTGCATCCAGAGGACGATCAGCGACTTTGCGCGCTCGGCACCCCGGGTTTGAGAAGCCTGCGCCGCCAGCTTCGGCAGCAGGAACGACACGCCGAGTCCGGCCGACAACTGCAGGAAGCGGCGACGGCTCACGATCGCGAGCGGCGAGGTTTCGCGGTGCTGATGGATCAGTGGTTCCATGAGAACTCCGGCGAGTTGAAGAGAGCCCAATACAGATCCTGCATCACGTCGTCCGCGGCGGATTCATCTGGCTGATTCAACTGCGGGACGAAGTGTGCCTGCTCGGCCTCGGTGGGACGGCGGGTCAGGCACGCGAGGAAACAGTTCTCCAGCACCTTATCAGGCGTCGACGACATGTTGGCGATGCGCCCGACGGCGGTGAATGCATTTGTGTCAGTCAGTTCATTCGCCAGTTGCCCATTCATCTGCAGCAGAGCCTGAGGGATCGTTTGCGCGTGCTCTTCGAGTTCGGCATCTCCCGGGTCGCCGAACTCGTTGATGTACCCGTTCTCGCGTAAGAACCGCAGTGCCCGCACGAAGAGATGGGAGTTCTGGTCGATCGTCTGCACGCTGCTCGCCTGCAACATCGAGCCGATGACCTGTTCGGGCCGCAGCCGGATGAGGGGAAACACCGCCCATGCCTGTTCGTGCTGTTCGATCTGCGTGAC
>JANNSB010000288.1:0-2815 GCA_031402175.1 Planctomycetaceae bacterium | reverse complement strand
GACCGCCCCGCCCGGCGTCCGGCCAGGCCCCTATAGCTCAATTGGCAGAGCAATTGACTCTTAATCAATAGGTTCAAGGTTCAAGTCCTTGTGGGGGCACTTTTCTTCTTGGCGTCGGCGCACTTGAGAGTGGAGGCCTGTAGCACGGCCTTCCCAGGCCGTCGAATGAGGTTCGCCGCCGATTGCAGCCATCTGCTATTCGCCATCAGCCACTTCAATACATCAATACTCCCACGTCAGCACTGCGCCGCTTTGGAAGCGGTCGGTGTCGTATTGATCGTTCTCCGAGAGGAAGCGGTCGTAGCCGGCGAAGAGGGCGGCGGAGAGGCCGTAGCTGAAGTACTTGCGCAGCTCGGCTGAACCGCGGAGAATGTTCGTGTCGCGGGAGGGATCGAGCGTGAAGTCGAAGTAGTCGCGATAGGCCCAGCCTCCCTTGAGCGTGAGCATCAGTTTCGGGGCGACGAGAATGTTTCCCTGCGTGTAGAGACTGACGCCTTGAAAGCGATAATTGCTCCCCGTGGTGTCGGCATACTCGTAGTCGGCCCCGGCGCGCAACAGCCGGAATTGCGAATCCTTGCGAATGACGTCGTGCAGCACGCCGATCGTGTTCGACCAGCCGTCCTGCGACGTGATGTCGGGGTTGATGCCGTCGTTGACGACGTTGTTGTGGTCGAGCGAGTAGTACAGTGTCGAAGTCTGTCCCGGCATCCAGACGGTTCCCAGCGAGGTCGCGAGCGTGTGCTTGTTGCCGAACGTGCTGCCGCCGAACTCATCGTGAGTAAATGTGTAGGCGATGCGAGGCTTGAGTTCGTATCCGCCGGCCATCGTCGTCCAGTTGATGAACGCCCCAGGCCGATAGCTTTGCAGATTGAGGTTGTCGACGTGGTGTTCGTTGAGAGTGAAGTCCGAGTCGAATGAGGGGCCGAACCGCAGTGTGCCGGTATCGATGGCATACCACTGCACGAGCAGTGACGCATTCCCCTGTGCCGACGACGACGTACCATTCTGCAGTTCGCGGCTGGACGGGGCCATGCTGACGTTGCTGTTGTACTGCGCGCCCATTTCGAGGCGGATGCGAAAGTCCTCCTCAACCGTCGACCAGAACGACGGATCGGGACCGACAACTTCCGGCAACGTATTGGAGCCGTCGAAGCTGCGAATGTCATAACTGGCCGTCTGCACTTCGCTGGCTGCCGCCATCGACGACAAGAGCGCTTGTGCATCACGGGCGTAGTGCGTGTCGGGGGCAAGATCCTTCACGCGGTGGAAGGCATCAACCGCGAGGGCCGATTGATGGAAACCCTTCAAGACGCGACCATAGTCGAGCCAGGCCGCTGCACTGCGGTCATCGAGATCGATCGCCGTCTTCAGCGCCTCGAGCGCGCCTTGAGAGTCGCCGCGCTGCAGGCGCGCCTTGCCCAGCAGTCGCCAGGCGCCGGCATCTGCTGGATTCTGGCGGACCCGTTCGGCCAGTTGGAGTTCGATGGCCGACGGCTGGGTTGCGGCGGGGGCGGGATATTCTGTCACATCGACAGGGCCGGATGCGATGACGCTCTTCGCCGCGCCGAACAAGGCCAGCACGGCGCACAACGCCGCGAGCGATCTCACAATCGGAATGCGGTAAACCACAGGCACTACGCCCCTTCGGCCTTGCAGAACTGTGTCTAACCCCGATCGCATTTGCCCACGCTGAATCCGGGGCGTCATGTATGCCGATACAACAGTTACAGACAAGACATCCTGCGCGACCGTCAAAGGCGAGCGGCGGAATCTACCAGTCGGAGGCGATACACGGTCTCCACGCAGCGACGGCAGAAAGTGCTGCTCTGGTAAATTCCCAAACAACTCCTCTCGCCTTTCGTGACAGCGGGGATGCATAAACCTGACGCGGGTGGAGTCTCCTGGCCCCTTACCAAACTGGAGCGATGTATGCTGAGAATTGGCAGTGCCTTATTGCTCGTCGGCCTCTGGACGGCGCCGCTGGCCGCGGATGAACCCGTCGATATCGATGCCGCAGTTGATCTCGACCTGCAGATCGATACCGATGCAGTCGTCGGAGATGACGTGGGCGTCGACTTCGACAAGACCCTTGACTTCACGGCTGATGCTGAAGTCTGCGTGGAACTGGTCGATCCGATCCCGGAAGACCTGATGATCCTGACATTCTCTTCCGAGCCCGTCGACGGCGAAGTATCGGGCGAAGAGCATACAGATCATGTCTGCGAGTTCGTCGATGATCAGTGCACCGACGCCGACTGCATTTGGATGCGTACCCGGACCCTCGAAGACGACGGCGTCTACGAGGGAGATGAAGTCCTGATGTTCATGTCGGGAGTCGCGGAGAACGACATGTCGATTCTGACTTTCGGTGGAGCGCCGATGATCGAAATGGCGACCGTGAATACTGCTGCCTTCGATGCCTCGCTCGGACTTGTGCGGGAGAATGCCGCGCAGCCAGCCGTCGTGCTCGGAGTCGAAACCGCCGCCGCCGCCACAGTCCACGTCAACCAGACCGGTTTGGTTGGCGGAGTCTTCGGCACTTCTGTCGAGCCGGCCCCGGTGACCGATGCTGACCGCGATTATGCGAGCCGTCTGGCCTCGATCGACGAACTGCGTGATCGCGCCCTGACCACCGGCGATGCCACGCTCCTGCAGCGGGCCGACCGGATGGAAGCCGAACTGAAGGCCAACACCCGGACCGGCTTCAGCTTCTTCGGCAACTGATTGCTTCTGATGGCGTATTGAGGTTCGAATTCACATCCCGTTTGCAATGTGCAGACGGGATGTTTTTGTACCCGCGTCTCTCCGAGACGCG
>JANNSB010000287.1:0-3469 GCA_031402175.1 Planctomycetaceae bacterium | reverse complement strand
ACGTGAACGAAGCCCGACGGGTCCACGCGCCTCCTGATGTCGTTCAGCCGATCAGCGGCGGCTGGCTGCGGCTCGAGGACATTCAGAATGCAACGAATCGGAGACAGGTGGAACACCTTGCTGACGGCGGCATCTGAAATGTGATCCCTGCGATTCATCAGCGGGCGGCCGTGGCACATCAAAATCCTGACCGGAGAGACCGCTCATGTCTTCCATGGAATGCCTGCCCGCACCGGAGGTGGTGGCTGCCGAGTTCTGCAGCGTCCTGCACAGATGGCTTGATCCGGCGACCATCACTGAGATCAATCGCCGGAACGCGACCCCGGAGTACGGGATGTCCTGCGCGACGCACGATTTCTGCGACGCCAACCAAGCGATGATTGACGCTCTCCACTCATTCGGACTGGAGTTCGACCACCACCTGATGGCCTTGATCAACGCGGCGTGGCATCTCGCAAGAGAACGGCAGTTTGCGATTCACCGACAGTCATAGTCCTTTCGAGATCCGGCGGCTGACTTCAACGCAGCCCAACACGGCGACATCCCCGCCGCCGAAGTTATTCGCCTTCAGCGTCGGCATTCAATCGGTGCGTCTTGCGACTCAGAGGGCCATGCCCGCCGCTGATATTGAGACAATCCTGACAGATCCTGCAGGATGAACTGCGAAGACAGTCGACATTTCGCCGCTGCGACCTTCTTTCCGCAGTAAATGGGCTCGTCCTCAACCTGCGATACGGCACTGAACTTCCTGATGCCGTCCGATATCCCCACTTCGACGCGATGCTGGCCGCAGTGAGACGGTTGGTGCAGAGTTCGATCGAACAGGCCAAAAGGGACGGCGTCGAACGGACAGTCGGCATCGAGATTATTTCCCCTTCCGACTCCGAGGACTGCGATGATGCACCTGATCGTTACGCCCCAGGGTGAATGCCGCTGCCTGTATGATGAATCAATCCCGCTGCAATCACTCGGCCAGCTCTCCATCACACGCGGTTCGCATGTCGAACCCGATGCCGAGGGCCAATGGTGGGCCGATCTCTCGCCGGTGAACGGGCCGAATCTGGGTCCGTTTGTGAACCGCAGCGATGCGCTGACTGCCGAAGTCGAATGGCTGAATCTGCACTGGCTCCGCCAGCCAGGCTGAATGTCCCTTCCGATCCTTCGGTTTGGCTACCAGAGCTCGCGAATCGGCTCACCGGTCGTCAATGCGATCGGTCGCCCTGCCGGGTCGGGGATCAGCATGTGCGGGTCGATCCCCAGGAAGAGATAGATCGTCGCCAGGAAGTCTTGCGGGTCGATGCGACGCGTGCTGGGTTGTGCGCCGGTCGCGTCCGTGGCTCCGATTACCTGTCCCGTGCGGATTCCACCACCCGATACCAGAATCGACATCGCACTGGGCCAATGGTCGCGTCCGGTGCGTCCATCGCGGAATTCCAACCGCGGGGTGCGCCCAAATTCACCAGTCACAATCAACAACACCCGCTGATCAAGACCACGGTCATAGAGGTCGTTGATGAGCGTGCTGACGACTTGGTCATACTTGGGCAACCTGGCCAGCATGGCGGTCGGCAGATCCCAGTTCACGGCGTGGTCGTCCCAGTCGTAGGCTGTCGTGCCGGGTCCGCTCCCAGGTGCGCGCACGGTGACGAACCGCACACCGGCTTCAATGAGACGCCGCGCCGTCAGGACTTCCTGCCCGTAACCATCACCATAGGCAGCGCGCGTGGTTTCGGACTCCTGCGACAGGTCGAATGCCTGCTGGGCTCGTCCGCTGAGGATGAGGTCGACTGCCTGCTGGTTGAAGCTGTCCAGAACTTCCATCGCTCCGCTGCGATCAACGTCCCTCCGCAGGCGATCGAAGGCTTGCAGCAAGACCATCCGGTCGGCGAATCGTTCACTCGCGACAGACAGGTTGGCATCCTGCAGTCCGCCGTTGACGATGGGCACGCGGTAGATGCCGCTCCAATACCCCTCGGACACGCCGGCGGCATAGTCGGGCCCGTTTACCACGACTCCGCCGACGGCCAGGGCAGTTGGCATTCCGACTTCATTGGCGGTCAAGAGCCGGTTCACGGCGGCACCCACTTGTGGGTAGTACGATTCGTAACCCGTACCGGGTTTCAGCTTGCCGAAACCGCTCAGGAATCGCCGATGTCCGGCAAAATGATCGGCCTCGTCGTGGCTGCAGGAGCGTATGAGAGAGAAGCGATGCGCAACCGAGGCGTGCTTGGGTAAATGCTCGCAGACCTCGATACCGGGAGTGTTGGTGGCAATGGGATGGAAAGGGCCGCGGATCTCGGAAGAGGCCAACGGTTTCAGGTCGTAAGTTTCCAGATGACTCGGGCCGCCGTGTACGAACAGCAAGAGCACTGCACGATCGGTGGTCCCCGTGTCGGCCTGCGCCTCGCACTGCAGTAAGTCCGCCAGTGTCATTCCGCCCACGGACAGCAACCCGGCACGCAACGCCTCTCGCCGCCCGAGTCGCAATCGAGGCTGTGTCAGACGTTCCAGCGATAACATTCGGGATCCCGCTCCTGTAAGAACAGACATCAACTCTATCGGCCTTCTCGATGGAAAGCATAACTCTCGGCGTTCGGGCGCGTCCATGTGGGGGTGGCGATTCACCACCACAGTCGCCAGAATGCCAGCAGCCGTCGACGTTCCCATCGGACAGCATGATTCTGCTGTGATCGCAGGCCAAGAGAGCGCGAAAGCAAGCTGACGACGCGACGGGGTTGCTTGAACAGACGTGCAGCGTCCATCGGGGAAAATATGTGTGACTCGCTGCCCATCGTTTACCTCGCCCGCCACGGTGAAACCGCTTGGAGCATCACGGGGCAGCATACGGGCCTGACAGACTTGCCGCTGACCGAGCGTGGGGAACGCAACGCCCGACGCTTGGGTGAGCGGCTCCAGGGTCTGACCTTTGCCAAAGTGTTCACCAGCCCGCTTCAGCGAGCCCGCCGAACTTGTGAACTGGCTGGCTTCGGCACGGTAGCCGAAGTGGACCATGATCTCGTCGAGTGGGACTACGGCCAATACGAGGGCCGAACCAGCGCGGATATCCGCACGGAACGCCCGGACTGGCAACTGTTCCGTGATGGATGCCCCGGCGGCGAATCCGTTTCGGAAGTCACCGCGCGATCGGATCGGGTTGTGAACCGATTGCGCGCAGTGCTGGACAATGCGCTAGTGTTTTCCAGCGGACATTTCATTCGCGTGTTGGCTGCTCGTTGGCTCAGAAGCGAGGCATTGACTCTCTGCCGCCATTTCATGTTGACCACAGCCAGTCTCTGCGCGGTGGGTTACGAACATGAGTTGGCTCGGCCCGTCATCCGGCTCTGGAACGACGATCACCATGTTGGCGAATGACACAAGAACACTGCGAATTCGCAAAAGGAAGAAAGAAGTGAAGGCCGCACACTATTGCTCAACCTGGGCCAGACAAACTGGCTCGACAATTGATCAG
>JANNSB010000286.1:0-7918 GCA_031402175.1 Planctomycetaceae bacterium | reverse complement strand
CGGCATGAATGGCTGCAGCGTTTATCAGCGCCGCAGAAGGTAGACCGCAGATTGAGCGGATGACGCTGGTCTTCGCGGATCTGAAACGGAGCCTCGAATCTGCGTGGTCGTCTCAGATCCGCGGGAATCCGTCCAATCCGTGTCATCCGCGGTCCATTTCCGTAACTCGTGCAATGCTACAGCCATTCAATCGTTGCTCTAGCGCTGCGGGTTACTATGGGGGGTTGAAACTGGTGACGTGATGTTTCGGATCCACCGGTCGCACCAGGAGATTCGCGACGAGGCCGATCAGCAGCAGGCCGGCCATCAGGTACATGGTCGAGTTGTACGCCTCGGCCTTCGGCACGCCAGCCTTGATCTTGGCGTCGGAGATGTAGTTGACGAGGCTGGGGCCGAGCAGCGCGGCGACCGACCAGGCGGTGATGAGGCGTCCGTGAATGGCGCCGACCTGATAGGTGCCGAACATGTCGCGCAGATACGCCGGGATGGTGGCGAATCCGCCGCCATACATGGTGATGATGACTGCCGTCACCGCGACGAACAGCGTTCTGTTCTGGGTATTCTGCGTCCACGGCACGGCACAATACAGCAGCGCGCCGAGGACGAAGTAAATGCAGTAGACCGTCTTGCGTCCGATGTAGTCGGAGACGCTGGACCAGACGAAGCGGCCCCCCATATTGAAGATGCTCAATAGGCCCGCAAAGCCGCCGCCGACGGCCGCGCTCACGCCGAACATGTCGCTGCACATCTTCGACGCCTGCCCGAGAATGCCGATGCCGGCGCTCACGTTCATGCAAAGCACGACCCACAGGCACCAGAACTGCGGCGTCTTCCACGCGACGTCGGCCGCGACGTTGGCGCTCGTCATCATCGGTCGCTGCTGACGGGGCGTATAGCCCTCCGGTTTCCACCCCTCGGCCGGCACACGGACGATGAATGCGCCGAACAGCATGGAGATTGCATACAGAATCGCCATCGTGATGAACGCCTCGGCGACCCCGATGGAAGTGTCGGACTTGAAATGGTCCATCAGCTTGACGCCCAGCGGAGCGCCGATGAGCGCCCCGCCGCCGAATCCCATAATCGCCATGCCCGTGGCCATACCGGGCCGGTCGGGGAACCATTTGATCAGCGTGGAAACCGGCGAGATGTAGCCCAGCCCGAGGCCGATGCCGCCGGTGACGCCGTAACCGAGGTACAACAGCCAGAGCAACTTCAGCTTCACGCCGACGGCGGAGATGACGAGGCCGCCGCAGAAGCAGGCGCAACTGACCACCATCGTCTTGCGCGGCCCGCTGCGATCGACCCACTTGCCGAACCCCGCCGCCGAAATGCCGAGCATGAAGAGGGCGATCGAGTAGATCCACCCCACCTGCGGAATCGTCCACCCCGCGCCGGCCTTCGTCAGCGGCTCATTGAAGACGCTGAACCCGTACACCTCGCCAATGCACATGTGCACCGCAATCGCCGCCGGCGGCACCAGCCAGCGGTTGAACCCGGGCTTCGCAACAGTGGCTTCGCGGGATAGGAAATTCATCGGTTCGACGACTGGTGATCAATGGTCGCGCTGCACGCGGAGTGGCTGCGTAGCCGTGTCTGTCCCCAGACACGGGGCGACGCGAGTCGGCGTCATCCGTTCGTCGAGTCACATCAGGGGGCGAATCATCTCCTTCGGTCTCGGCGGCTGGGGACAGCCGCCGCTACGCTGCACGCGGAGTGAAGTCTAGCGATGAGAGATGAGCGCGCGCAGCCCGGAGGGCTGTCAGCAGTTAGCCGGTGGTTGAGTGCAGCGATACTACCGGAGTGCGAACGCCAATATACTCTCTGCGAAGGAGCGCCCACTCGCCGTTCTCACTGGCGGACAAGCCGACCAGTGGCACACTTTTTCAGTCAGATTGCCAGTGGCACCAGGCGTCCGGCTAAATCGGCCCCCAAGCGGACAATGCGCTCAAGCCAGGCGGAATGTTTGGCCCAGACCCTTTCGCAGCGCGGCGTGATAAGCGAGGTGAGCCAAAGCGATATCACAAATGGCCATGCCGATGGGAATGGCTACGATACGTTCGTAGGCGCTCTCGCGTCCCCGCTTCTTGCCGGCAACCAGTTCTCCGATGGTGCCATAAACGTTTGGCATCCCACCGGGGAATTCGGGGTCGGGACATCCGTCCTCGGTCACGCGATCACGGCCGATTTTGTCGAAATACTCGGCCAACGGGATGTCATCCACGACAAACTTGTCCGCGCTGTGCAGAGCCTCGGCGGTGAAGGCGCATCCGCCTTCAATTCCGACGGCGACCGCACCAGGCTTGAACCACTCCGGCCGGACCAACTGGTCCTCGCCATTGGTGCAGGTCAAGATCACATCCGCGCCTTCCAGGCACGAGCGGATGTCCGGGCAAATCTCGATTTCGCCTGGGAAGTAATTGGCGGCGGACTCCCTAAGCGTCGTCATCGCCTGTTCGCGGATATCGCGCAGGCGGACCCGGCGGATGGTCGGGATCTCGTGGGTGATGAATCGCAGGTGCATCGTACCTTCAAAGCCGCACCCGGCGAGGGCCAGCGTCTCCGCTCCCGCTCGGGCACCTTCTCGCGCGGCGATTGCACTGACGGCGGCTGTTCGCAGGCCGGTCAGATACCCGCAATCCATGATCGCAAGAGGAATGCCCGTTTCGGTGTCGTTGTAGACCTGCACCCCCGTAACATTGGACAGGTCGCGTTGGTAGTTCTTGGCAAACCCAGCGACCCACTTCAATCCGCATGCTCCCAGTTGTTTCAGGTAGGCTGGCATGGCGTGAATAAAGTTGGCGGGGTCCGTTCCTGTAGGATGCACGCCGATCTTGGGGTGCATTTCGTAGGTGCCGACCGTGTGTTCGGTCAATGCTTTTTCGACAACTTGGACCACCTCACGAGGCGTCAAATCGAGAGCAAGAATATCCCCTCGAGACAGCAGGAGGACGTCGATGGATTTCATGAGGGCACTCCTTCGGCCGTCGGACCTTAGACGTCAGGTTCGCTCGCTGGTTGGCCCTTTTCGTAGGTGGTGTAAATATAGATCGGGATGGGCAAATCTCCGAGGTGCTGGACGACGAGAGCATGAACGGCAGGCCAGTCCAAGCCCCCGACGCCAGTCGCCAGTTTCGGCATGGCGAGAGCTCTCACCTCAGCCTTCTCCAACTCGTGCCGAAGTCGCTTCAGGCAGTGGTTCACGTTGGCCAGCGTTGCCCGCCCAGGCCTGCTTCCATGTCCGTGCTCACCCTCTTGCGTAAGCAGGTTGTAGATCCGCGCCCCGCCAACGCCGGCCCACGCCCAGATCTCGCCAGGCTTGGGGTGCGTCGCGTGAGCATAGTGGCGGAAGTCCTTCGCCATCGACGGCCAACGCTCTCGCAGCGCGAGGGCCAGACCATGGTCGAAGTGGTCATTGGGAGCGACACCATGGGCGATCGCCTGTGCTTTGGTCAGCAGAATGTCGCCTGCGACTTCATGAATCATGGAAGTTATCCTCGATTAGGCTACTCATCGGTAACGTTTGTGCCGCCGAACTCTGAATTATCCAGATTGATCGCGTTGAGAATACACGCTCTGACCGGTCCGTCAACCGCTGACAGGCAAGCCAGATGCGCCGGATTCGGCCACGAGAATTGACTGGACATATCTTGCGCCGCAACCTGGTGGCCTGAAAACGTGGGGTGGCCCCGATAGCTGTGCTATCGGGGACGACGAAGTCGGTGGGAGGTCATTGACGGCAACCGCCCACGGCTACCGCCGCCCTGAAAGGATCTTTCAGGGCTACCCGCGCCACCCCGACGCCACGAAGAATCTTCGGGGCCACTCCGTCGCGGATTCTCAAACTGGTCAAGTCTTCTGTGTATCAGCCCCCCCTCGGTCCCCCCGTGAACGGGGGGAAGGACTGACTACTTTGATACGATGAACTGGCCAACGTCCGCCTACTCCTCCGGAATCGCCGGGTCGTTGGTGAGGTAGCCGAGATCCTTCAGGAAGAGATGCGTGCGGCGCAGCGTGTCGCGATAGGAATCACGATCACTGCCGCTCGAGCTATAGAAGTTATGCTCTTTGTCGGCGTATCCGACCAGTTCGCAGCGATTGCCGGCTGCTTCCATCCGCTGCTGAAACACTTCCACCTGCGCGTACGGCACGACGCTGTCGGCGATGCCGTGAAACATGATTGTCGGCGGCAACCCCGCCGTGACGTGACTGGTCGGGGACAGCTCCTCCTCGGTCGCCCCGATGCGGGTGAGCATCTCCTGATGCGCTTCGCCGTCGTGATCGCGGCCGAGTCCCTCGGCCGTAATGTCGACGGCCGCATCGAACAGCACCAGAGCGTTGGGAATGCAGCTCGTCGACAAGTCTTCCCCCTCTTCGTCCAGGCCGGGCAGTGTCGCGACGGCGGCTGCGAGATGTCCGCCGGCCGATCCGCCTCCGGCGACGATGCGGTCGGGGTCGATGCCGAGCTCGCCGGCGTGCGATCGCAGAAACCGTATGGCCGACTTGGCATCGGCCACGCTGTTTGCGGCCGTCGAGCCATGCATGCTGGTCACACGATACTCCGCGCAACAGGTCACCATGCCCTGCGTGGCCAGATACTCGGCCTGCGCCGCGAAGTGGCTCGGATTGCCGCTTTTCCAGCCTCCGCCGAAAAAGAAAACGATGGTCGGCCGCTCGTCTTGCGCGCTCCAGTCGGCAGGGCGAAAGAACTGCAGCCGCAACTCGACGTCTCCGACGTGCTTAAAGGGGACCGGCTCGGCTCCCGGGAGATCGGGAAATGGCTCGGCCGCCGCTGCCGATTGCTGTCCGGCGCCGATGATACAACCGAACACGAGAATGAGACGCATCGAGCCGATGTGTGAGAACATGTTGCGAGCTTTCCAACGAGAGGTTGCCGCGGGCGAAGTTTGTTCACGGAGGATACGTGAGCGTCGGCTTGATGATGCTCGATTCGTCGATGCGAGTCGAGCGTTCGGGGTTGGTCGGTGCGAGCGGAGCGGCGGGGTTCAACCCCGCCGCTCTGGGGGAGATACTTCTCACTCCGCAAGCTTCAACTGATAAACCGGGTTGCCCATGGAGGACGCGTAGAGCAGCCCGTTCACCGGATCCCAGGCGTAGCAGCCGAACCAGTTGGGAGTGAACTGAAAGCCTTCCGAGTCGGGCTTGAGGTCGGCCACATGTTCCCAGGTCGCGCCGCCATCGGCCGTGCGGAAGACGCCATCCTCACCGACGACGACCATCGACTGCTCATCCGTGCCGAAGAACGGTCCCAGCCACACATCGACCGACGTCCCCTGTTGCTGCCATGACGCTCCCTGGTCTCTGCTCACGAGGAGCCCGGAGGCCGTGCCCAGGTAGTGCACGTTCTCGAACAAAACGGGGACGCGGGTCTGCGGATTCTGGTCCGACACTTTGGTCCAACTCGCTCCGGTGTCGGTGCTGCGGAAGATCCCCTCTCCATTGCCGTATATGAGCGTGGCTGGGCCGAGCGCGCCGACCATCGACACCTGGCCTCGATCCTGCTGCAGGTGAATGGAGAGCTGCTGCCACGATTGGCCGCCGTCGGTGGTGACGTAGACTTCGCCCGGCGGATGGGTTTCGTGTTTGGCGGCGATGATGGTAAGCGGCTCATCAGTCCCCCAGTCGACCGATCCATAATCCCAGTTGCGACCCAGGTCGGCGAAGCTGGCCCAGTGTGTGCCGTCGGTCGTCCAGCCCGCCGTGCCGTCGAGAGAAAAGCTGGCGATGCGGGTGGGGTCGTTGGCATCGGCATTGGTCGCCCAGCCCGTCTCGTCCCGGCCGGAGATGTCGTCTTCATCAAGCCGGGTCCAGTTCGCGCCGAGATCGCTGCTGCGCCACAGGCCGAGTCCGACGACTTTGATGGTGACATCGCCGCTGAGGCGATTCACGACCACGCCGGAGCACCCACCAGGCCAGGCGGTTTCCATGCCGTCATTCTCGATGCGCTCCAACAGCGGCGAAGTGATGTCGACCCAGTTGTCGTCGGCGGCCAGCGGTTGTGCGAGCACCGGGAGGGCGGCCAAGATCGTCGCAACAAGGCAGAAGTTGGCTCTCGGTCTGCACATCGTAATCTCACTCGATTGAAGTGGGAACTGCCGTCTTCCTCTCAACGCGTCACGCAGGGTATCGAGAGTAAATCGTGGCGTACAAGCGGGCCATCATCCCGGATGCTCAGAGCATCCGGGATGATTAAGTCGGCGCGGCGTCCAACATTACATGCTCTGACTCACTCAGCCTCAACTGTCCACACGCCGCATCGATGTCGGCTCCCTTGCGTTTGCGGACGGTGACGTTGATGCCGCAGGCTTGCAGTTCGTGCACGAAGCTGTTGGTGCGTTCCTGCGATGATCCGGAGAGATCGAGCGGCGAGACGGCGTTCATGGGGATCACGTTCACATGCGCCTGATGCCCGCGCAGCAATTTCGCCAGTTCGCGGGCGTGTTCGGGCTCGTCGTTGATGCCAGCCAGCAGCACGTACTCGTAGGAGACGCGACGACCCGTTTTCTGGAAGTAGTCATCGGCCGCGCCCAGGATTGCGGCAATGCCGGTCCCCTTGTTGACGGGCACGATACGGCTTCGCAGTTCATCATTGGGTGCATGCAGCGAGACGGCCAGGTTGCAGCCGAAGTCGGAGTCGGCCAGTTCGCGCATGCGGTCGGGCAGGCCGACGGTCGAGACGGTGATTCGCCTGGGGCTGAGGCCCATGCCGCCGCCGGGTTCAGTCACCAGCATCGTCAATGTGCGAAGCGCGGGCATGAGAGCCTGCAGATTGGCCAGCGGCTCTCCCATCCCCATTACGACGATGTTGGCGATGCGTTCGTTGTCTTTCATCACGCGGTCGAGCCGCAGCACTTGTTCGAGGATTTCGGCGGTGGTGAGGTTGCGTTTGACCCCCATCAATCCGCTGGCGCAGAAGATGCAGCCCATGCCGCAGCCGACCTGCGTGCTAATGCAGACCGTGCGCCGGCCGGTTTCGCGCATCAGTACGCATTCCACCGTTTCGCCGTCCTCCAGCTTGAGCAGCAGTTTTTCGGTGCGATCGGTCGAGACCTGATGCCGCACGATCGTCGATGTAAACAGCGTGAACTCGGCTTCCAACTGCGTTCGCAGAGCCTGCGGCAGATCGTTCATCTCGGCGAACGAGTTTGCCCGGCGCTCATACACCCAGCGGCGAATCTGACCGGCCCGGTAGCCGGGCACGTTGTGCTCGTCGCACCAATGCTCGAGATCGACAGACAACAGCGGTCGGGTCTGCACGTCGTTCATGACACCGGCACGTCTTGGATTTCGATGCCGCCGATGACGACCGGCGCTTCGCCCGATGCCTTAAGTTGTGCCAACGCCCGATCGGTCGCATCAGGCCGCACGGCAACGACGAAACCGATCCCCATGTTGAACACGCGGAACATCTCCTCGACGTCGACGTTCCCCAGTCGCTGCAGCCACGCGAACACGGGAGGCGGCGTCCAGCGAGTGCGATCGATGACGGCCTGCAGTCCTTCCGGCAGTATGCGGTCGATGTTCTCCTGCAAACCGCCGCCTGTGATATGGGCCAGCCCCGCGACTTCACCCCCAATGGGCGAGTCGAGCAACTGACGAATCGCCGACACATAGATTCGCGTGGGGGTCAGCAGCACGTCTCCCACTGTTGATGTGGGAGCGAACGCGGTGTCTTCGACATGCAGGCCGGCATGCTCGAAAACGATCTTCCGCACCAGGCTGTAGCCGTTGGAATGCACGCCCGACGACGGCAGACCGATCAGCACGTCACCCTGTTGAACCTGCTTGCCATCAATGATGCGCGCGCGTTCGACGACGCCGACGCAGAACCCGGCCAGATCGAAGTCTCCGGGCTGATACAGGTCCGGCAGAATGGCGGTTTCGCCGCCGATCAGTG
>JANNSB010000285.1:0-6833 GCA_031402175.1 Planctomycetaceae bacterium | reverse complement strand
AGTTTGCCCTCGTGCTCCTTGATGAGCTTCTCGATCTGGTAAACGTCGTGTTCGGCGCGATTACGGGCCTCGGCCAGCTCGCGCTTGCGCTTGTCTTCGTCGGCGTGCGACTCGGCGTCCTTGCGCATTTTCTGAATGTCGTCGTCCGACAAGCCGCTGGACTGCTTGATCGCGACCTTATGCTCCTTGCCGGTCGCCTTGTCCTTGGCTGAGACGCTCAGGATGCCGTTGACATCGAGATCGAACGTGACTTCGATCTGCGGCACGCCTCGCGGCGCCGGCGGTATTCCCTCCAGGTTGAACTGATCGAGCAGACGATTGTCATTCGCCATCGCTCGCTCACCCTGAAACACCTTGACCGTAACGGCCGTCTGGCCGTCAGCGGCGGTCGAAAACGTCTCGGTCTTTGTGACGGGGATTGTGGTGTTGCGCTCGACGAGGGCCGTCATCACACCACCCTCGGTTTCGATGCCGAGTGAGAGCGGCGTTACATCCAGCAGCACGACATCCTTGACATCGCCGGCGATAATGCCCCCTTGAATCGCGGCTCCGATCGACACGACTTCGTCGGCATTCACGCCCTTGTGCGGCTCTTTGCCGCCGAACATTTTCTTGACGAATTCGTGCACGAACGGCACGCGGGTCGAGCCGCCCACCAGCACGACTTCGTCGATATCCTTGGGACTGAGCTTGGCATCCTTCAGGGCCTGTTCCACCGGTATTCGGCAGCGTTCGACAAGAGGATCAATCAGCTGCTCGAACTTCGAGCGGGTGATCGTCATCTGCAAGTGCTTGGCGCCCGATGCATCGAACGTGATGAACGGCAAATTGATGACCGCGCTCTGCGAGGCCGAGAGTTCCTTCTTGGCGTTCTCGGCTGCTTCCCTCAGCCGCTGCAGAGCCATCGGATCCTTGCGGAGATCGATGCCTTCCTTCTGCTTGAATTCGTTGGCCAGGAAATTGATCAATTCCTCGTCGAAGTCGTCGCCACCCAGGTGCGTGTCGCCGTTCGTCGAGAGCACCTCGACGGAGCCTTCCTCGACTTCGAGGATCGACACGTCGAACGTGCCGCCACCCAGGTCGAAGACGGCAATTTTCTCGTCCTTCTTCTTTTCGAGTCCGTACGCGAGTGCGGCCGCGGTCGGCTCGTTGATGATGCGCGAGACTTCGAGGCCGGCGATCTGGCCGGCATCTTTTGTCGCCTGGCGCTGGGCATCGTTGAAGTACGCCGGAACAGTCACGACGGCTTTGTTGACCTTGTGGCCCAAATAGGCCTCGGCTGCGTCCTTGAGCTTGAGCAGGATCTTCGCGGAGATCTCCGGCGGCGTGTAACGCTTGCCGCTAACTTCGATTTGAACGTACTCATTCGCCCCACCCACGACGGCGTAGGGGACGATCTTTTCTTCGGCCTCGACTTCGCTGTGTCGGCGGCCCATGAAGCGCTTCACCGAGTAAACCGTGTTCGTCGGATTGGTGACGGCCTGCCGTTTCGCAGGCTCACCGACCAGCACTTCGCCCGATGCGGTATAGGCCACCACGCTCGGGGTGATGCGGTTTCCTTCCTGGTTGGGGATGACCTTCACTTCACCCCCCTCCATTACGGAAACCACCGAGTTCGTAGTCCCCAGGTCGATGCCTACGATCTTTTCACTAACAGCCATTCCAATGCTCCTGAACTGCAATCATCCGCGGCGTACAACTAGACGTTCCAAAGTACAATGCAAAGCACGCGCCAAGTCCAGATTCTCACACGGATGATTGGCACAACTATCGAATTATTCTACTGTTATGACGTAGTGAGTTTTCCTATCTACAATCAGATGCTGCCAATTTGACACTCATTCTGGATCAGTAATTCAGGCAATGCTAGTGCCAACTTGGCAGCGACGAGTTGCATCGACTTGCAACCGTCTGTGCTGCTTGACACTTGGAATCGACGCCGGTACAAGGTCTCAACTGTTTTGCTGTTATGAGGTTATGGAGCACCTCACCGGGTCGTCTGCGGAGGGTGAACGCAAAGTATTGTCGCAATTGCGCTTGGATTAGGAACCGCCGGTTATGGCCAAGAAGAAGCCCTCCGCCAAGAAGGTTAAGAAGGCAGCGAATCCCCCACAGCGAAAGGCCCGGCCAAGTCCTCCCAAACGGGTTGCCAAACCGGTCCCCCATAAGAAGGTCGTCAAGAAACCGGTAGTGCCTTCAAAGGCCACGAAACCCGTCAAGCCAGCTTCCAAGGTCGTTCACGACGTTCACCCGCCGGACCCGCCGCGACCCGTCACTTTGGAGTCGCGAATTGAAGCGGTGGATCGTGAACTGGTCCGGCTATTGCGTGACCGACTCGACTTGGCTTCCGAGCAACTCAAGGGAATTCGACCTTCCGAGGCCGTCTATCAGCCCCAATCCGACGAAGCCCAATGGGCCAGGCTGGCGGAAATGTTCGGCGACTCGAAGGTTCCCCAGCAGGCGTTGCGCACGGTCTTTCGTGAGATCAACAGCGCCGCCCGCGCTCGGATCAAGGTGCTGCGAGTCGCCTACCTCGGTCCCGCCTTCAGCTTCACCCACCTCGCTGCGATCGAACGCTTCGGCAAGAGCGCCGACCTGGTGCCGGTGAACACCATCGCCTCGGTCTTCGAGGAGGTGAACCGGGGCCATGCCGACTATGGCATCGTCCCCATCGAGAACAGCACCGATGGACGCATCGTCGACACTCTCGACATGTTCACTCGCCTGCCGCTGCGCATCTGCGGCGAAGTGCAGTTGGCTGTGCATCACAATCTGTTATCGCGATCGCCCAGGAGCGAGATCGCCGAGGTCTATTCGAAGCCGCAGGCCATGTCGCAGTGCCGCGACTGGCTGGCCCGCAACATGACGCACGCCCGGCTGATCGACGTCACCAGCACATCCACCGCCGCTCAACTGGCGCGCGACAAACCCGGGGCGGCCGCGATCGCCTCACGTCAGGCGGCGGTGCAGTATGACCTCAATATCATTGCCGAACGGATCGAGGACAACACCCACAACGTGACCCGTTTCGCCATCATCGGCGAGCACCCGACCAAGCCCACCAGCAAGGACCGCACGGCCCTGCTGCTGCAGATTCCCCATACGCCGGGGTCGTTGTCGGACGCCTTGCAGGCCTTCAAGGCGAACCGGGTCAATCTCACCTGGATCGAGTCGTTTCCCCTGCGGGGGCCGGAGGCGGGTTATCTGTTCTTCCTCGACTTCGAAGGGCATTCCGACGAGCCCCGGATCAAGAAGACCCTCGAAATGTTGCAGGAGAAAGCGGTCCGCATGGACGTGCTCGGTTCGTATCCGAGCAGCGAACCTGCCGAGTGAACTGTCGTCCTCCGCAGGCAAAAGCGACAATGCCGCAATCGTTTTTCGAGCTGGTTGAGGCACGCAAGACGTGGATTGACGGCGTCCTCAAGCCCTGGTGCCGGCAGGCTTCGCGAATTGAACTGCTGAAGGCCCACGACGAATGGCACGACATTGCCGGGCGAGTCGATCAGGAGTTCACGCTCTGGCTCTGGGCCTGGAGCCGGTTTCCGGCTCTGTATGTCGATGAACTCAAGGGACTGGACGAATCCTACGAGGTGCGCATCACATTGAAGGACAGCCGTCAATTGACCGGCTTTCCCGACGCCCGTGAAAGTCACCGCGGAATGCTGGTGCTGTTCTCGACTTCGGAGACAGGTTCGCGGCACGCAGGTCCGATCTCTATCGACGACATCGCGAGCGTGGAACACGTCGGAGCCTTGCAGTAACTTCGAAGCGTCAGCGAGGGCATCGTTAGAGAAGACATCGATTGTAGGGACGTGTGCCCTGCGGAGGGCGTCGTTCCCTCGATTTCAATGCGCGTCGCTAACGGCGTCAGATAATCCCGACGCCAGTGGCCCGTAGTTGGACCCGCTCGACGCGGCAGCATTGCAGGTAGTGGCAGAGAGCCGCCCCCAGAAGTATTCCGGACTTGTGAACTGTTGCCCGATCAATTCCGAGCCGATCGGTTCGCCATCGACGACGATGAGACTACCGTTGGCCTGATGCGGGAACACCGCTTGACCAATGGCCGTCACGATCAACGGGTAAACGACGCCCGTCACGATCGTGAGTGCGAGCAGCATGACGGTCGCAATGCGGTCATTCGAACATCTCCGGTCCAAGCAGCGCGGCCGTCAGGTAGATCACCAGTCCGGCCGCCGTCAGGAGTGCCAGGGTCGTAGTCCAGTCCACGGTCAGTCCTCCGCTCTCAATCGGCCAAAGAAATACATCAGTCCCAGGGAGCAGGCGAAGAACGCCGTACCCGCCGATAGCCACACGATGTCCATGGTTGTTTCCTTCTCAAGAGGTCGCCACACGAACTATTGAAGCACAGACCGCATCAAGAGTGGGTCAAAGGCAGGCGGTGAGATATCAATTCTTTATCAAGATCGCGGAGCAGCATGGCGTTTCGCGAGAGCACAGAAGCAGACCGTGGACCATTTCAGATCCGCGAAGGGCCGTGCGCGTCTGCAGCACGCAAGCGATCACTTTACATCTTCGAGAAGGGCAGCAGCGACTCGCGCATTTCGGCTGCAGTCGCGTACCGCTGCTTCGGCTGCGCGGAGAGAGCTTTGTGAAGCACGTCAGCCAGACCGGGAGGCAGATCGTACACGTCGTCGAGTGGACTTGACTCCGCGGTGCTGTGCCCCGGCGAACGGCCCGTGAGGTAGTACACGAGCGTCGCCGCCGTCGAATAGATGTCGACCGTCGGCTTGGAGTACCGACTATCGCGAAGCTGCTCCCACGGCATGAAGGCCGGGGTGCCGCGAAGTTCGTTGTCTGCGGTTAGCTGGCTCAGCCCCGCCAGTTCGAAGTTTTTGGCGAGTCCAAAGTCGGCTAGCTTGGCCTGGATGCGACGGCGTTCCTGGCGAATGAGAATGTTGCGGGGCTTCACGTCACGATGAACGAGTTTCTTCTGGTGCGCGTACTCCAGGGCTTCGAGCACCTGGCAGATCAGCCCGCAATAGATCTTGATCT
The DNA here is from genome assembly GCA_031402175.1 of Planctomycetaceae bacterium. Lineage (GTDB taxonomy): Bacteria > Planctomycetota > Planctomycetia > Planctomycetales > Planctomycetaceae > JANNSB01. The sequence goes on along the minus strand of JANNSB010000285.1, from coordinate 1,820 downwards.
GCTTGTCGCGCGAGAGTGGCTTGACCAATGCGTCGAGGTCGGCGGCCTCGATGTACTCCATCACGATGTAGATCTGCCCCGCGAAGTCGCCGGACTCGATGAAGCGGACGATGCGCGGATGTTCGAGCTGAGAGAGCAGTTCCATCTCACGGCGAAACAACAGGATCGAACGGTGAGCCGCGCCGGGCGGAGCGATGATCGTCTTGATCGCCACCCGTTCGTGGGTCTTTTGACAGATCGCCTCGTAGACGACCCCCATGCCCCCTTCGCCGATCTTGCGCTTGATTGCGTAGCCCGGTATGTCGAGCACTCCGGCTGATGCGTTGTTCGCCTCGCCCGAGCCGATGAACGTCGATTCATTCTCCTGCCAACTGCCGCGACGAAGGAGGACGGTCTCTTCCGCATTCGATGAAAATGCAATCACCAATCGCGACATGCCGACCTGAATCGCGTCGGCCGATCGCAACAGCGTTCTCGACGCCGGACTGCCGTTGACGAGCGTCCCATGTCCGCTATTGAGATCCTGCACCATGCAGCCGTTGGCATTCATTTCGAGTCGGCAGTGCTCGACGCTCGCCACCAGATCGTGAGGAAGCGATAGGTCGGCTTGCGCTCCTCGTCCGATGAGGTACGTCCCCGGCGCGCGCCAGGTGGCCGTCTTCCCGGCGTGCGGTCCCGATGCCACCGTGACCTGCACGACTTGATCCTGCCGATCATCGGTGCCCGCACGCGGGCGTGACGTGGAATCACACATTTCACACGATTTCGGCCACGCCGCGGGTTATGGGATGACGGTAACAGGCACTGCTTCTGGAGGCGCGGCCGGCGCGAAGGGCGAGGCTTGCTCCGCCGGAACAACCACCGAGCCTCCGAATGGCCGCACCTCGGGCGTGGGATCAATCAGCTTCGCGGTCGGTCCCAGTGGGACCAGAAGCCGGCTGCCATCGGGACTGAACGCCATCGTGTAACAGCCGTAACCATTGGTCGGCCACGACATCAGTAACGCCCCCGTTTCGGCATCGAAGAGTTGCATGGTGTTGTCGGCACCGGTAGAGGCAATATGGGGCCGGTGCGGATGGAAGGCGATGCCCACATCCGACGCCGAATGTGAGGGAATGTCGAGCGTCATTTCGCCGGTCGAGACGTTCCAGACCTTGAGGTCGCCAATCCAGCCGCTGGCTGTCTCGCCGCTGCCACAGCTTGTGGCCGCGAGGAAACGTCCATCGCCACTGAAGGCCAGACTACATAGCTGACCATAGTGGCCGCTCAAAGTCCGCAACGCCTCCTGTCGGTCGATGTCCCACAATTGAACCGTCTGATTGATGTCTCCCGCGGCGAGAATGCTGCCGTCGGGACTGAACTCGACGCAGTTGAGAGTCGTCGAATGTGTGAACGAGAACGCCTCGCTGCCGTCGGTCATCCAGACTCGCGCAGTCCCATCCCGCCCGACGGTCGCAAAGAGTTCATCCCCCGGATGAAACGCGACGCCCAGAATTGGTCCCGTATGACCCGTGCATTCCGCGACGATCTTTTGCTGCCGCCGATCCCAGATCACCGCGACGCCGTCGGGGCGTCCGACGACGAGCAGGCTGCCGTCCCGGCTGAGATCGAACTCAGGCCGCGGTGCATCCGGTATCGTGACGGTATCGACTCGGCGTCCCGTGAGTGAATCGTGCAAAGTGATGACGGCATCGTATTCCGGCTCCGTCGTATCAGGCTGTTGGCGAATCAGGTGTCCAGCGACTGCCGCCAGCGTGCCGTCACCGCTGAAGCGGACTTCGTGGATGTAATCGATCGTGTATACCTCCTCCCTCATTTCT
>JANNSB010000284.1:0-37518 GCA_031402175.1 Planctomycetaceae bacterium | reverse complement strand
GGCCAACGTCTGTTATTTCGACGGCCCCCATGGCGCACGTCACCCAGAATCCGAACGATTGAAACAGCGAAGGCTGCGACACATTGACGAGGTACACCACCCAGCACACGAGCGCCGCGTTGTACAGAATCCGCAGCTTCTCCCATTCCTGGCACACTTGACGCGCGGCTCGAAGAAAAGACCGCGACGACGACAACTCGAAGTTGGGATCGGGATTCGGCATCAACATCATTCCTCTCCTCTCTTCGCGCGGAACGAACATCATTCCTCCTCCGCCAGCATCAGAATGAGGGCCTGTTCCAGTTGCCGGGGATGAAAACCGAACGGTCCCCGGCCGTTCTTGAAGGCGATGCGGCCGTCGCTGTCGATCAGATAGAGCCGGTTGGGCATGCCGCTGTAGCCCGCGCCGACGATGTCGTTCGTGCCGTCGACCAGAAAAGGCATGTCGATGTCGAGATGTTCCCGGCACGTCTGGGCGATCGAGAAGCGTTCGTCGTCGGTCTGAGGCTGCGCGACTTCGATGCCGAACCGCTGGTTGCTCATCATCCACCAGCCGTCGGTGGGATGCGCTTCGCGCACATAAACCAGAAAGAACTTGGCCCGGTCGCGGTAACGTTCACACAGCTTTTCGATGTTGCCGGCCTGACTGCGGAACGGCCCGCAGGTGAAGTTGCCGAACACCAGCACCACCGGCTGTTCGCCGACCTCTTCCGACAGGGTGACTTCTTCGCCGTCGAGCGATCGCAGCGTGAAGTCGGGAGCATCTTCGTTGAGACCCGGCCCCGGCGTGAGCGAACCGAGTTCCTGCCGTTGCAGTCCGAGCACCAGCGTGCTGCGGCTGGGGTCATCGGGACGTGGTTCATCGCTGCCCGATGATGTGGGCATCTGCAGTGCCTCGCGCAAGTCATCGAGCGAAAGAAAACCATGCTCATCGGTATCGAGCTGGCTGAAGTACTGCTGAAACTCCTCGAGCGTCACCTTGCCGTTCGCATCGGCATCCGACCTGTAATACACCATCATGCCGGGACTGGGCGTCAATGAGCCTGCACTCCAATCGAAGTCCGGCTCCTTCACGCCGCCGTCGCCGTCGCGATCGAGCCGGGCAAAGTCCCCTTCGGAACCGGCAAACTCCTCAGCCGAGATCGATCCGTCCGTGTCGGCGTCGTAGGTCGACGAGGCGTAGTCCCAACCGAAACGTGACTGAGCGATCGCCAGGCGAAACCAGCCGTCACCGTCACCGAGCGCGCTGCCGTCGAGAATATCATCGAGCATGGCGCGGGCTTCGGAATCCGGGGGCAACTCGGCCAGCATCTGGTCGGCCGCGACCTGGGCTTCGTAAGTGAGCGGTTCGACCTCGGGAGTAACGGCTTCACCGTCTGCGGATTCGTCAGCAGCCTCCGTGTCGGGAACGTCGTCGCCGCGAACGGTTCCACCGGCCAGCAGAGCGAGCAGTATGATGACGGGAGCGGAGGAATGGGCGATCACGTGGTGATTCATTCGAAGCATTGTGAATTCCTTCATTGCAGGAGATGCGATCGATTCCGATCAGGTGCGCGCAGCCCGAAACGCGATGAGATGATGACCTGCATCCTCGCAACATCGCCTGACAAAGTGAAGATCGGCAACGCCCCGACCGCGCGAAATCCTGGTGTACTGCAGGAGTGTCGAGCGCACTTTGGAAATGCGGCGATAGTCGCTCCCCGACGGCGAGCGACGCACTCGCCGCGGGGAACAGCCTCGCGCCATTTCCTCAGTCTTCCAATTGCAGTCCGGCCGCCTCGGTGATGCGGTCGAACGAAGCCCGCGAGGTCGTGTAAGTGATGAGCTGCACGACTTCATGCGGGCTGGTCAATTCCACGGCCTCGGTGACCTGTGCGTCCGTCAACACGATGGGGCACGCCGACAGATTCTTCGCCAGAGTGAACAGCGATCGCTCCGCTGGTGTGAACTCGGACCAGTCGCCGTCGAGCGCGAAGATCTGCTCGTCGGTCTGTCCCAGTTCCCGCAGGCGGTTCATGGCTTCGCCGGTCGCGTACCAGGCGCGATCCTGCCGGGCAATGATCCAACTGGCCTGAGCCCTCATCAGTTCCGAAAGCTCGGCGTCTTCCTGCTCGGCCTGGAGCTGGCCGAGGATGCGGTTCTTGCCGTCACGCGGGAAGTTCGTGAGCAACAGGATCCATTGCGGCAGCTCGCCTTCGGGAGCTTCTTCGCCCAGCACTTGGCGGGCCGCGTCTTGATCGAGGAGCGGCAGTCGCGGCTGTCGTTCGCGGCAGGCCGCCAATGCCTCTTCGACCTCTTCGCGAGATTCGAGGGGCGGCCGATCGAAAATCGTGTCCGTGGTCAGATCGCCCGCAGCAGGCGTAAACACCACCGGCGCGACTTGCGTGATCTGGGCCTGATACTGCGGAGATGTCGGCGTGAGATAGCTGTGCTCTTCCTCTTCGGCTGCCGGTGGCGTGTCGCCGCGGCCGATGCGAATGCCGCCGTCGCGCGACTGTGGCACTCCGGTGCCTTCCTTCCAGCGGTTGATCGCATTGTTGCCGGCGGTCGAGAACACCATCTCCAGGATTTGCAGATCGGTGAAGTACGGCCGCAGCGCTACGATATCGGCGTCGCCGAAATTATGCGGTTCGAAGGTGATCTTGCGGGCGAACGCGAACGCCACCTGCTCCGCCGGAGTAAACTGCAGCCAGTCGCTGTCGAGCGCGGCGATCTGATCTTCGACCAGTCCGGCGTTGATCAATTTCGATTCCTGGTGACCGAGGCAGTACTGGCAGTTGTTTGTCCTGGAAACGATCCAGAACAGTTCGACCTTGAAGCCGTAGTCAAGCGACATGTTGGGATCTGGTTCACGGCCGCTGCCTGCGCTGAAACTGAAGCCGCTGCCGCCCCCACCAGGCCTGCCCTGCCCGCCCGGCGTTCCCTGGTTCGTGCCGGTCCTGGGGCCCTCGGCGCGCATTGTTTCGCCGGCGGGGGTGTAGTGATAACGCAGCCGGGTCTCGTAGCTGTCAGCGCGGTCGCCAAGAATGGCCCGGTCCTCGTCGGTAAGTTCGAGCAACGGGATCCGCGGCGTGCGGTCCTTCATGTCTTCGAGGAACTCTTTCATCTCGTCTCGGGTGAGCGGGATCTGGCGTGGTTCAGCCAGCACATCATCCGCCTGGGCCAGCATCGGCGCGGCAAACAGCAGCAATACTGCAAGGGGTCGCATATCAAACTCCAAGAATTGGTGAATCGATGATATCGAATGGAAAGTGTGTCGACAGTTTGAGCGGTGCGTGAATCACGACAGAGGCTCCGCGTCAATCGCTCGTCAACACGTCGTCGTCAGAACGTATTACAGTGATCTCTGGTTCCGTACCGACCGTGTACCTGGCCTGCACCACTGACTCAACGCCGTCTTCGGCGCGGATGGTCAGATTAACCATCGTGTCCAGATTGGCGCCGTCGTTGGAGAGGTCTTCGGCGAGTTCATACGAGACGAGGGTCGCCCCGCCGTCCCATTCGAAGTCCCTGCCGAAGATTTGTGGACTCTTCTCCTGCAGGCTGGCAGACGTCCCACCTGCCTTCCAGGTGTCAAGAAACGTCACCAGAGCTTCACGGGCCGTCGTCTCATCGAGCGACAAGTCCGCGCCTCCGCTGGGCGCACAGCCGGCGGCAAATAATGTAAACGCACTGCACAGCTGAAGTAGGCCGTGGCGCAAGGCCGATCGAAGATTCATGTTCAACTTCTCCCAAGAAACGATGTGCCCGTCTCGATCAGGCCGCGCCCCGCGGGCGCGGCCTGATTTCCGATATTGCCGATCTAGAACGGGCCCACGACTTCCTTGCCGTTTCGCGTTCCGAGACCGCGCCAAGTTGCGAGATTGATATTCTCGCTGACGAACCTGACGGCGCCGTCGCCCAGCAGCAGATGCACACCACCTTCATGCTCGCTGCTTGCCGTCGTCATGATGCGCCCGGGAGGGAACATGCACGAACGATCGTTCGGCGGAGCGACGTGATAGTAAATGGTTGTGGTGTGATACGACTGCAACCAGGGCGCGCCGCTGTGCGAACGCCCCTGCTTCGTCAGATCGGTGATGTCCATCTGGCGGCAGATGTTCATCGCTTCATCCGGGGTGTTGGGATAAATGCCCGGCTGGAACGTGTCGGATTCCTCCGTGATGATGCCGTTACTGCCGTCGCCCTTGATGCGCTCCGACGCCAGGGCAGTCGTGCTCGAGCCGTCAATCATGTCACGAAAACCGATGCTCCCGTTCTTGTAGAATACTCCGTCCGCGGACGGCATCAAGTTGTTGATATTCCCGACGACCGGGGAAGGAACGCCTTCGTGAAGAATGCCACTGCCCATGCTGAACTGGTAATTGGTGCGGCCCCCCATCGAATGCGGCATCAGATCCTGGTCGCTGGGGCACAAATAGGGCTCGATGATCTGGCGGAATGGAAGCAGATTGTTGGCATGATTGTAGTCGACGTTCCAGTCAATCTGGTTGTAGAGCGGAGCCTGATCGATATACGGCAGGATACGGGCATGTACCGACATGCTGTTTCCGAAGTTCGGGCCGGTCAAATTCGTCGTGCGCGCTTGTGTCAGGGGAAACATTTCGTGCACATCGGCATAGTTGTGCAGAGCCAGCCCGATCTCGTGCAAATGGTTTTTGCACTGGGTGCGGCGGGCCGCTTCGCGGGCCTGCTGCACGGCAGGCAGCAACAGGGCGATCAGAATGGCGATGATCGCGATCACCACCAGCAGTTCAATCAGCGTGAATCCTCTTCGACTTCGAGTCATGACTTACTCCAAACAAAGGAATAGTTGGGAAACTGAAACAAGTCAGCCAGCAGCAAAAAACAATGGACAATTGCAATGGTCGTGGGGTCGCCGACAACCAGCGTCAGTGGCCCAATCCGTCTGAAAAACGCGCAGCCGAAACTTCGGACCTGGTGACAACATCAGGAGCGCGCGAAGCAGCCGCCAAAAGCACGCGACATTCAGTCACGCCTGGGGCCGAGCCTGCATCCGGAATAGGTGTGCCTTCATCATCCAGGATGAAAACCCACGGCATGCTTGCCTGACATCTTGGGACAGTATCGACCTTACGAAAGGTGATTTTCCCGGGATGTCATGCATCACCGGCAGCAGGCGCTGCACGAAGGCCTGTCGTCTCCGCACAGCGCTGCGCTCCGCCGACTAGAGTCAGCCGCGCGGAGGACGATCGATCCGCGAAGCGAAGCCGCGCGGGATCAGCAGAGTCTCATCACCCAGCAGGTGAGAGTGGCTATCGGCGGAGTGTGCATCCTCCGCCAGCGAAGCGCACCAGCGCTCCAGGTCATAGTTGAGTGATCGTTCAGGAGCCGTCGGCAGAGGGGCACTTGGCACGCCACGACAGCCCGGTCCATGGCAAGGGGCCGGCCCCTGGTGAGCATCATCATCGATGGGATGATGAGCCAATTCACCGGTTTGCGAATGTTCTTCCCCCGGCAGCATCAGGTAATCACCGCATGTCGCGTGGGCAACATTCGCCGTGATTGTAAGCAGAATCACCGCCGGCACGGCAAGAATGCACGTGTGCGCAACGCGGCGAATCTGACGCGAGCCGAACATGAAAGGAACGAACAGAACGCAAAGGATTGATATAGAATCCCTTGAGGCTACACGAAAAATGAGTGCTGTCAAATGAAAATCTTGCTGACTTGAATTGGATTCAGGTCAGGAGCCGAAGTCCCAGCGGCGGGCGCGTGGCAGCAACCCCCTTTCTCTAATCGGCCCGCTCCCTCACCCTGGCGAAGAACGAACGCACGTCTCCTACCAGCAACTCAGGTGTCTCCAGCGCCGCGAAGTGGCCGCCATGGTCGAAGGCCGAGTAGTGCAGAAATTGGTTCCCCGCGTTGCGCTCGACCCAGGCTCTCGGAGGCAGGTTGATCTCTTTGGGAAACTGTGCAAACCCTAACGGTGCGGCCGGCCCGCTCCCCTCGAAGAGGGTCATCAATGTCGGACGCGGCAGGTTGTGCTGGCTCTCGAAGTAGATCCGCGTGGCCGAGGGCATCGACTCGGTGACCCAGTAGATCATCACATTCGTTAACAGTTCGTCTTTTGTGAAAGAGTTCCCCAGGTCGCCACCGTGATCGCTCCAGGCCCAGAACTTGTCGACGATCCATGCGCACAGGCCAGCCGGTGAATCGTTCAGTCCATACGCCAGAGTGAGTGGCCGCGTGCCTTGAATCGCCCCATACGCCTTGTGGTCTTGCAACTCGACATTCCTTGCCTGCATGCGATCGAGTTCCTCCTGTGTCACATCCCTCATCGGATCCTCGCTCGGCTGGCCTCCGCCGGGAAAGTTGCTGTGGGCGCCGATGCAATGCCCGCCGTCTCCCGTCGACAGCCAGCGGACGATGCCGCTCCCCCAGTCACCCCCTTGTGCCCCGTACTGCTCGTAGCCCAGCCGAGCCATCAGTTTCGCGGTGACCTCAGCCATCCGCTGCGAACTCCACCCCGGCTCGTTCGGCGGAGATGAAAACCCGAACCCCGGCAGCGAGGGACAGACCACATGAAAGGCGTCCTCCGCGTTCCCACCATGTTCTTCAGGTTGCGTGAGCATCGGGATGATCTTGTAGAACTCGTACACCGATCCCGGCCAGCCATGCACCAGCACCAGCGGCGTGGCATCTTCGTGCGGCGAGCGGACATGAATGAAGTGCAGATCGATGCTGTCAATCGTGGTCACGAACTGCGGAAACGCATTGAGTTGCGCCTCGTGTTTGCGCCAGTCGTACTCGGTCCGCCAGTAGTTGACGAGCTCCTGCATGTAGGCACGGTCGACGCCGTAGGTCCAGTCCGAACCGTCGATTTGATGGGGCCAACGGGTGCGTTCGAGACGCAGTTGCAGGTCGTCGAGGACTGAATCTTCGACATGAATGGTGAAGGGGCGGATGGCATCGGCCGCTGCATCATCCGCATCGCAGATTGAGCCGACGAGAAACAGCATCGTCACACAGACAGCAATTCGAGCAAGCGCGCGCATCGTTCGACCCCGGCTGAGAAGTTTGAGAATTGACGAGCACCGACGACTGATTCTAACGTCTCAGGTTGACTCTTATCGATGCACCACACCTGACTCGGTGGAACCCGCCATGATTGACCGCAGAACATTTCTCGCCGGAACGGCTGCCACGGGCCTGTTGGGACTGCAATCGCCTTCACGGGCCGATGATGTCGTCGAAGCCCTGCAGATCATCGATTGTCACACACACTTCTACGATCCGTCGCGTCCGGAAGGCGTCCCCTGGCCGCCGGAAGATTCATTTCTCTACCGCACCGTGCTGCCTGACGATCTGCGAGCCGTGGCAAAGTTCCGACCGATCGCGGGGACCGTCGTCGTTGAAGCCAGCGAGTGGGTCGAAGACAACGCCTGGCTGCTCGAACTGGCCGATCGCGATCCGTTCATCCTTGGTATCGTTGGTAACCTCAAGCCCGATGCCCCCGACTATGCCGACAACGTGGCGAGATTCGCCGCCCATCCACTGTTTCGCGGCATTCGCATTCAGGTGCAGATGTTGCAGTCGCTGCTCGATGCAGACAACCTCGCTCCGTTGCAGTTGCTGGCTGAACATGATCTTTCACTCGATGTGAATGGCGGTCCTGAGACACCAGGCGTGATTGCTGTCGCCGCGCCGAAGCTGCCCGATCTGCGGTTCATCCTCAACCACATCGGCAACGTGGCGGTGACGAGTGATCCGCCACCTGCCGATTGGCAAGCGGGCATCGCGGCGGCCGGAGAGTGCGCGAACGTCTTCAGCAAGATCTCGGCTCTTGTCGAGGGTGCGTCGCGCGAAGGCATGACTGCCCCCGATGATCTCGAGTTCTATCGGCCCTATATCGACGTGGTGTGGAACGCCTTCGGCCACGAGAAGGTCATTTACGGCAGCAACTGGCCGGTCTCCGACATGGGGGCCGACTACGCCACGCTGCAGCGACTCGTGCTGGAATACGCCTTCGAACAGGGTGCCGACGCGACGGAGAATTTCTGCTCGCGGAATGCGTTCAGGGCGTACAAGTACGTAACGAATCGTGCCTGAGCGTATCCGCACAGCACTTTTTGATGGATGACAAGCAAGGTGCAAGTCGTTCGGGAAAGCGGTATTATTCTGCCTGAGAGACAGTCCATTCGCATCGCTTTGAACGGGTTCAACTCGCATATTGATTCCACCTCTGGAGAGACTGATGTACCGGCAACTGTGCGTCCTCGCATGCAGCGTGATCGTTGCGTTGACATCGATGAACGCGTCCGCCCAGGACGTTGAGAGTCTGCTTCCCTTCATCCCGGAGGATGCGAACTCGATCGCCGTCGTCCGGGCGCGCGAACTCAAGGAGAGTCCTCGCGGACGTGCCGAGAACTGGGCCGAACAGCATGACACGAATTTTCTCGCCGGCGCGTCGACGGTGCCGCCGTGGGTGCAACTCCTCGTGAGGGGGAGCTATGTGCAGCCCGGCGCCGGCAGTCAATGGACCGCGGTTCTCGTCCCCGTGCCCGCCAACTATTCGATGAATGACCTCGCCGCGCGCGAGGAGTCACAGGTGCAGGCAATCGGCACGCATCCGGTTGTTTATTCGCAGCGGTATCAAGGTTACTTCGTCCAACTGGCGCAAGCATCGAACGACAGTATGGGCGTGCTGGGAGGCCTATCGCCGGCATCACGACAGGACGCAGCAAGATGGATCGATGACACCGAAGAGGCGGCCGCCGCGGTTGCCATCAGTGATTACCTCGTTGCCGCGGCGACCGCTCCCGATGCGCACGTCGTGCTCGCTCTCGACACGCACCACATGCTCGACCCAGCGATGATTGCTCATCGACTGAACGGTTGCGCCGCTCTCGAAGGCCACGACGCCGAGAAGGATGCGCTGGCGAACGCGTTCGCGAATCTGCACGGAGTGACCTTGTCGATCAATGTCGAGAACGCGATTCACATGTCTCTCAAGTTCGATTTCGACGTCGATCTCGGCGACGAGGCGCAGTATGTGAAGCCGGTCTTTCTGGAACTGCTCAACGATCTGGGATCCGCCCTGGATGAACTCGAAACCGCGGAGCCATACATTTACCCACGATCGGTATCACTGGAGTCGCCGTTGTCGGACGAAAGCCTGCGCCGCATCCTCAGCCTCATCACCACGCCCAGGCCGTCGAGTGCGGAAGATTCGGCCGTGGCCGAGACCGATCCACCGGCTGACATCGATCCACCGGCCGACACTCCTCCCTCCACGACCGACAGCGGCATCGACATTCGGGCTTCGCGGCGGTATTGGGACAACGTCAATCGCAACATTGATGACCTGCTCAGGGCGTATCAGCGGGCGAACAACTACGAGCGCACCGCCCAATGGCACGACAACTTCGCGAACCGCATCGATCACCTCTCGACGCGAGGGGTCGATCCCGATCTCGTGAAGTATGCCGGCTGGATTAGTTCGGCCTTGCGTACCTTGGGGACATCACTCCGCGGCACGGCCGTCGATGTCGGGGCGCTCGAGCAGACGATCGTGTACAATTGGCAGGCGTACCCCGTCTACACCGGAGCCGAAATGTGGTGGGGCGTGCCGCAGACAGCTTACGGCCCGTACAACTACGGTCGCCAGTACAACGTTCAGGTGCAGACCAATCTACAGGAGGTACGCGAGAAACAGGCCGAGGCGGTGCAGGCCACTTCCCCCGATCGCGAACAGATCTGGCAGATGATCAACGCGGAACGCAGCGAGACGCAGAAGGCGATGGTCGAACGCTATGGACCGCAGTTCGAGTAGACGGCAGTCGCGGACCGTCAGCCGTGCATACTGAGCGTTTCACGCCGGGACTGCCCGGCGAGAGGAGGAACTTCGCCGGTGCGTTCGGCTGCGACGGCTTCGGCGCGGATGGAACCGAAGCCCTCAAGAAGCGAAGCAAGCACGCGGGACATCGAGATCCATTCGTTGTGATCGTCCCGCTCAGTGCACTGCAGCGTGAAGAGCAGCAGGCGTTGCACCTGGGCGGGGACTTCGCCTTGCGAAAGGTCGAGGCCGTCCACCAGTAATCCCACGATGCGCAACATGCGGGTGCGGGTCTCTGGTGCCACCTTTTGGGTAGTCGCAATTTGTTTCGACCCCTGGTCAGCGGTTTCGACCGCCGCCGCATAGAGCTTGAGCAGCATGTCGATGCGGGTGAGCGAAGCGGCAGCCGATTGTCGGTACAGTTGATGAGCGTTCATGGGAGTTCAATCAAGGTCCATCTTGGATGTCGCCGCCGTCATTGGCGGGCCGCAAAACGTCAACGTGAATTCAACGTGGCCAGGGAGGCCAACTGCGACCCCAGCATCGAACTCGTCGATTGCAGTTCGGCCAAGGCGGTTTCGAGCGCCACGAACTGTGACACGAGCCGTTCCTGCTGCGATTCGAACAGTGCGTTTTGGCGTTCGATCGTTTCCGTCAGCGACTCCAGCTCCTGGTTGTAGCGTTCGTTGATCGAAGCCAGACGCCCCGTGTCGGACGAGAGCATCTGATTCAAGACGGCGTCGAGCTTGCTGCCGACGCCTTTGGTCACAGTCAGTTCCGCCTCATTGCCCACGCCGAGCTGGCCCGACACGAGGTTGACCTGCAACTGCAGGTCGGCGGTGAACTTGTTGTCGACTTTGCCGACGAGCAGTCGGCCCTTACCAGTTGCCGCCTCGGAGACGCCGTTGACGATGAACTCGCCCGCGACGTCGACTCCGACATCCAACTCGGATCCGGTGAATCCCAAAGCGGTGAGCGCCGTGCCGCCGTCGATGTTCAATGTAGAATTGACGCCGTAGCTCTGTGAAGTGATCCGCAACGCCCCGCCGTTCAGATCCGCCGTCAGGGCGCGGCCGATCATGTCGGGATGCGCGTTGACGGCGTCCTGCAACAGAGAGGCCAGTTGTGCCGGGGTGTAGGCCCCGTGTGTGAGAGTCACGTCGATCGCTGCGCCATCCACCGTCAACCCGAAGGTATCGTTCGTCCCGTCGATCGTCGTCGATCCCGCCGGTGCCGTGCCCGCGGTCAGAAACGCCTGTTCGGCGGCCCGCGTGATGTTGACGCCGTAGGGCGTCGTTGAAGCCTGCGTGCGGGTCGAACCGAGAATGAACCGCACCGAAGGATTCGTGGAAACGGCATCGAGGCCGAAGATCCGCCGGGCGTCTTCGAGGGCGATCGAAGGATCCTGCCCGTTCAGCACGTCCTGCAGTCGCGTGGTGTTGAGCGTCAGTTTGCCCGTGTCTTCGACGGTGATGCCCAGACGAGACAGGCGGTTGGCGTTCGTCGGCAGTCCCGACACCGAGCCTAGTACGGTTTCGCGCAGCGAGTTTGCGATGTCGATCACCGCGCGGTCGCCGATCAGGATGCCGGCCTGGTTCGTCTCGGGATCGAACTTGGTCAAGGCGGAGATCGTGTCGAGCAGACCGTTGTACCCGTCCACGAAGTCCTGCACCGCTTCGACGGCCGTCGTCGTATCGGCCGAGACGCCGACGGTCAATTCCGTCAACGGGTCGGCCTGCTTGAGGTTGAGTGTCAAGCCGGGAATCACATCGGTTAGCGTATTCTTGGCAGACGTGATCGTGATGGCCCCTGCACCGGAACCCAGGCGGACGGTGGCATCCTGTGCTGCCTGCACCGGACTGCCGAAATCGAACGTCGGCTGCGTCGCCGTTCCGGAGGATGCCCCCAGGTTGTTGGTGAGCGTGATCGCCCCATTGACTCCCGACTGGCTCGACGAGAGCAGCATGCGAACGCCGCCCGATTGACCGTCATTGATGAGGGCCGCGGAGACGCCGGTGTTGGCGTCGTTGATCGCATCCACCAGTCCCTGGACGGTGTTGTTGGTCGAGTCGATGGTGATGGTCGAGTCGGCCTGCGATCCGATCTGCAGCGTCAGGGTGCCTTGTGTGATTTCGGCGCTGGCCGATGCGAACGACTGGCTGGCCACCTGATGCGCCCGCGCCAAGGTATCCACGGTGAGATTGTAAATGCCCTGCGGAGCGTTGCCCTTGGCGGTGGCGGCGATGCGGTCCTCGTCGCTCACTTCCACCACGCGCTGCTGAAAGACGTTGCCCTGAAAGCGACCGAGGCGACTGGCGGTGGAACGAAAGCCCGCGAGTGACGCCTCGAAGGCCTTGATGGCCGCCTGCTTCATCTGGACCTTGGTCTGCTTCGCTTCGACCAGTTCGACCCGGCGTCGTTGGATATCCAGCAGCCCTGCGATCACCGCTTCGGTGTCGATTCCAGAGATCAGGCCGTCGACGGAGAGCATGCGGTCCTCGAAATGGCGGCACGAGTTCGCGTACCTGGAACAGTGGGCGGATCCTGTCCCTCAATTCGCCTTCCTGGCGATTCAGATATCGCACGTTTGCCGGGATCCTTGCCGCCGTTGTCACATTGTCAGGGCATTCCCGACCGCTTCGACTGTTACCGCCGATACCACAATCACAGGTGGTCAGCCGACAACGCACTATGATTCAACTACCGGATCACCGGATCAGGTTGTTGAGTTCCTCGAGCACTTCATCGGTGACGGTGATGGTTCGCGAGTTCGCCTGGAAGCCGCGTTGTGCGATGATCAGTCGGGTGAACTCCTCGGCGATCTCGACGTTCGAGGATTCCAACTGCCCGTTCACGACGCTGCCGCGCCCGCCGGTCAGTCCTGCCCCGATGTCGACCGGGCCGCTGTTGAGCGACGAGACGTATTGATTGTCACCCTGCGAGAGCAGACCCGCCGGGTTGCGGAAGTATGCGATCGCCAACTGTGCCACCTCGAAGCTCATGCCGTTCGTGGCGATGGCATGGATGACGCCGTCGGAGTTGACCTGAATGTCCGACACGTTGCCCGGGGCGAATCCATCCTGGTTCGAGGTCAACGAAGAGGCCCCGCCGATCTGCGTCAACCCGCTGAAGCCTCCCGCCTGGCCGAAGTCGAGCGTCACTGTTTGCGTTGAAGTGATTCCAGGGAACTGAAACGTCAACGCGGCGTCGCCCGCGCCCGTCCCGTTGACTCCAGCGAATGAGCCATCTTCGTTCATCTGGATGCCGCTGACGAGTCCATCGATGACCGTGCCCGTGGCGGTCGTGGCGTTCATCGTCCAGGTGCCGTCGACTTCTTTGTTGAAGCCGAGCACGAGGCGGTGCGCATTTCCCTGCAAATCGTAGACATCGACCACATGCTGCGTGACATCACCATCGGAACCTGTGACGGAGACCAGCATGTTGACGCCCGCTAAGTCGAAGTCGCCTGCGTTGCCTGTCGCATTGTCGAGATCGAGCGTGGCCAGCGAGTCGCCGGTCGTGTCGGATTCGAGCACGACGTGGCCGGCGGAATCGAGTGACGCCGTTGCTCCCGCGAAAGCTGCATCGATGGCCGCGACGACATCGCCCAAAGTGGTCGTGCCGTCGACCGCGAGTGTGACGCTGATCGGCGTACCGTCGACATCGGTGCCTGTGATCTCGATGTCATCACCGGCCGCGTATGGCGTGGTCACGCCGTCCAGTGCGTTGAGCAGGTCGGTGAGCGCGGCGGGACTGCCGCCGACTTCCCAGGGATCGGTTGATCGTAATTCCTCGGCGGTCGGGGGCTGCAACGACGGCGAGAGGTTTCCCGCCACGTTGACTTGATCCGTCGCTTGTCCGGGAATCAACGATCCGATCGGGACACGAATCGAGTCGTCACCAGCGACTTGGAAACCAATGACGCCCGGTGCCGGTTCGCCCAACGTGCCGAAACGGGTGACACGATTGCCCGTACTGGGATCGACCAGGATGCCATTGGCGTCGAGCGCGAACGAACCTGTTCTAGTGAAGAACGTATTGTTGCCGTCCGACAGCGTGAAGAAGCCGTCGCCGTCCATCGCCATGTCGAGCGCACCCCCCGTGAGACGCAATTCCCCCTGGTTGAAGTTCGTGGAGACGCCGGCGAACTTCACGCCATTGCCGATCTGCATCGGGTTGGTGCCGCCGCGCTGGCCCGCCACGCCTGAGGTCGCGCCCCGCAGGGTTTCGTAAACGAGATCGGCAAACACGACGTTGCGGGCCTTGTAGCCCGCGGTGTTCATATTCGCGAGGTTGTTGCCGACGACATCGAGCATGGCCTTGTGGGCCATGAGTCCGGAAACACCCGTCATCAACGAATTCGCCATCCCGCGCCCCTTGGGAAGAGATCAAAAATGAGACTTGATGCAGTCCGCGCGCACTATGACGCCAGACCGATGCGATTGACGTCCGCCAGTTCGATCAGTCGGCCGTCGACGTTGAGCAGAATCCCGTTCTCGGAGGTTTCGATCCCCTGCACAATGCCTGCGACGGACCCGGTGTCGGTGTTCGCCGCGACTTCTTTTCCCAACAGGTGCTGCGAACTGAGCAGATCCTGCCCGTCGAGATATGTGGAAAAGTCGCCGCGGAGGCCGTTCAAGGCGTCCAGCATCGAGAACTGCGTCAATTGCTGGACGAATTCGGCGTCGTCCACCGGTTGCAGCGGATTCTGGTTCTGCAACCGTGCCACGAGCAGTTGCATGAAAGTGTCGCTATCCGTGGCTGATCCGAAATTGACGCCGTCCATGTCTGCCTCCGTGATGATTGACCATCATCGTTTTCGGCAGCATCGGCGATCGGGCCGTAGCGATGGCGCGGAAGTTGATTCCCGGAATCCAGATTCCTGTCGGCAAGCAGTCAGGGTCGGTGTTTTCGGAAATCGGTGCACGGAAAGTTTTTCCGCGCCCCGGAAGAGTCTTCCGCTTTTGCAGGTTGGGAAAGGTATGCGCCGCCCTGAGCGTTAGACCTCAATGGCGACGGTTTGCGGCAGGTTGATGGCCTCGCCCTCGTTGAGGTCGAGTTTGCTGGTCCGAATGAGCTTACACCCGGGCACTTCCGCGCCCGCGATTACCACGACACGGTTTCGCCCGTCGTGCTTGGCCCGATACATGGCCGCGTCCGCCGTGTTGATGGCCAAGTCCTTGACGCCTTCCTCACTCGTCAACGGACCGATGAGGGCGGCGCCGACGCTGATGGTGACAGTCACCTTCTCGCCGCCGCACTCGAACTTCAGGTCTTCGACGGCCTTACGCACTCGTTCCGCCACTGTATTCAGTGTCTGCAGGTCGGCATCGGGCACGAGGATGGCGAACTCCTCGCCACCGTATCGGCCGACGATGTCGTTGCCACGCACTTTCGCGGCGATGGTCTGGGCAATCTTGCGCAAAACATGGTCCCCCGCCAGGTGGCCGTATGTGTCGTTGAGCAGCTTGAAGTTGTCGACATCAGCAAAGAGCAGCCCCATGCAATTGTTGCGAGAAACCGCTTGTTCGATCTGCCGCTCCAGGCGATCGAACAACACGGCACGCACGAACACGCCCGTCAACTGATCGGTCTGCGTTCGCAGCAGGACTTCTTCCAGGCGTTTACGGAGCCGATTGTTCTCACGCATTAACTCGACAGACACTGATTCGGAACTGCTCCCGTCGTTCAACGAAATGGCGAGCGCCGCGACCTGGTGCATGGCGTCTCCCATCATTTCGGTGGGAGAGGCCAGCAAGGTCGCGTCGATGCGGAACAGGTCGGCCATGCTTCCCAACCGCTGATGGACCGCATCCAGCAGTTCGTCGGCCGGCGGCGTTCCCTCAGGACAGCAGCCGAGTATCTCCTCCAGCTTGATGTGGCACATGCCTCGTTCGCCACTGCAGAAGTACTGTCCGACCAGCGCTGCGACCTTGAGGGCCATGTCCAGCGTCATCTCCGGAGCGCGCACATCGCTGGTCTCGCCGATCTCATGATGCGCTGCGACCGCAAGAATCGTCTGTTGCGGAAAGCGCCATTCCGTCAGCATTCCGCAGGTCACTTCCACATGCGTCATGTCAAAGGCCTGCTTCTCGGCATCGATCAGCGTCATATTGCCGTCGTCGCACAGATCGATGACCGAGGCATAATCGTCGGAGTAGTTCTGCAGGAAGAACAACCGGCCCAGATCCTGCAGAATCGCTGAACAGAAGAATTCGCTGCGTTTTTCCGCGCAGAGCTTCTCGGCCAGGAATTCCGCGGTCAGAGCCTGGACGACCGACTCCATCCAGTACCTTTGAAAGAACTTGACCAGTCGCTTCTCGCCGGTGACCGCGTCGGACAGACTGAAAGTCAGCGCCAGGGTCGACACGGTTCGCTTCCCGAGCAAAACAATTGCCCGGTCGACTTCGGCCACGGGACGGCCGATGCCGTACTGCGCGGAGTTGGCGGCCCGCAGCACCTTGCTCGCTGTGCTTGGGTCGAGGCGGATGACTTCGCCGATGTCGCGCACGCTCACATCGGGATTGGGAACCATCGCCAGCAGTTTGGCGGCGACTGACGGCAGCGAGGGGAGTGGCCTTTTCGTGGCGACGGAGATGGACATGGGCAGGCTTTCAATCGGAGCAGGTCGGTGAATCGAAGAATTGAACAAATTCCGCGGCAGTGAGTCCTTACAAATCGAGTGAACTGAATCGCAGCATCGAAGCCAGCCGCACGCCGGAATCGCGTTCGAGTTCGCAGCCGACGCGATAACATTCACGTTCAACTTCGCTGCACCAGCGCACCACGCCCTGAACGTAGTTGTCCGGCGAGCCGATACAGATGCAGTCGCCCTCCGTCATCTGGTGGCGAGTCATCAGTTGTGCGCCGCTCCGAGAATAGTTGCCGACGACGACGTCACGGACTTCTCCCGGGTCATCGTTCCAGGCGTGAAACAACCATTGGCCTTCGTAGCGCAGCTCCTTGCGGTAGTCGTTCCAGAATCGCTCCAGCCATCCCGGGTGCAGCGCCTGAGACAGAAACACGCCGCAGCGAACGTGTTCCTCGGTCTCCGAGCACCAGTGGACCATGGCCAGCGAATACGCCTCCAGGCCGCTATGTTCGGCCACGAGGTGCAGCTGCAGCATGGTTCCCGGCGCAAATCCGCGAGGCGTGCCGAATAACAGATCCTGCGGAGCCAATTGAATGAGCGAACCCTTGAGCGGCGGCATTCCCGGCGGATTATGGAACACACTGGCGCTCGATTGGGCCAGCATCGTCGTTCCGGGCGTCTGATACGCCGAGGAAGGTGTCGCGGACATCTACCAACCCTTCAGAGACGGACTTCGATCGTGGCGGCGTTCAGCCGCATGTGAGTTGTGTCGACAGTCCGTGCTTGCTTCTGCCTGAGGACAGCGTCGCCGGGGCAAAGAATCTCCTGTCTGATTGATCGAAGCGCGCCGGACTAAGTTGCCTGGTTTTCCTGTATTACCACGGCTTGAGAGTCTGCGCTGCATGCGCGGGCGATTGACCTGCATTGCAGCGGGAAAGCACTGCACACGCGAGCGGTTTCTTGGAACTGCGGCGGAACTCCCCTCGCGGTGACGCCAACGACTGCATCGATTGTGCGGGTTATGACGATTCTCCGAACATGATGGAGATCCCTCAACTCGCCGACCTCAAGCAGTTGCTCAGCGCTTCGGCCCTGCAGCATCAGGTCGTGAGTCATAACCTCGCGAACACCAATACACCGGGATTCCAGCGGCAACAGGTCGACTTCGCCGCCATCGTCAGCGGGCTCGACGCCTCGGCGTCCAGCAGGAAGGGGTCGGAGGCCCTGCCGGTCGTGCTCGACCGCACCGCCGAGCCCCGGCGTGACGGCAACACCGTCGATCCCGACCGCGAGCTATCGGAATTGACCAAGAACACGATGCGCTACCAGACACTGCTGCAACTGGCCGCCCACCAGTTGGAGCAACTGCAGATTGCCATTGGGCAGTCGTAACACGAATTCGGGCCGAGTCATTCAGTCTGTCAGGAGGGGGAGCCATGTTGGATCGCATGTTTGCCGCGGGGGATATCAGCGCCTCGGGCCTCGCCGCCGAACGAGTGCGGATGGAGGTCGTGGCCAACAACATCGCCAACGCGAACGCCACGCACACCGAGTCGGGCGAACCGTATCGCCGGCAGCGGGTGACTTTCGCGCCCGCCGGTGGGAGTTTCGCATCGCTGATGGAAGGGCCGCTCGCGCAACTCAAGGGAGTCGAAGTCACCGGGATCAGTGATGACATGAGCGCGTTCCCGCTGGTATCCGATCCCGGTCACCCTGATGCCAACAGCGACGGATACGTGCGGCTCCCCAATGTCAAAGTGATGAACGAAATGATCGACCTGTTGACGGCCACACGATCCTACGAAGCCAATCTCAAATCTCTGCAGAACTTCAAGGACATGCAGGAGCGGACTCTCGCGGTCCTGCAGCAACTCGGATAGTGAATGACACCCATCAGCCAGTTCTCGACGGCAGGTTTGCCGGGCGGCGTCACGCCGCACGGGTTGACCTCCGCGCCGGCTGAGGGAACCGGCGGCTCGTTCTCGTCGCTCGTCAAGGGCTTCCTCGAATCGACCGAGCAGCGGCAGCAGGTGGCTCAGGAGTCGATCCAGCAGGCCGTCCGCGGAGACGACGTTCAACTGCACGATGTCGTGCTGCAACTCGCCGAGGCCGATCTGGCTCTCAAACTGATGGTGGAGGTTCGCAACCGGCTGATCTCGGCCTATCAGGAAATTTCCCGCATGCAGATTTAGCAGGTGCATTGACGACCGCTGCGAAGCAACTTGATTGGAAAGGCTGACTGGGGGGATTGATCACATGGACGTGTTGACCAGACTTCGACAACGATTCACCACCGCGTGGGGGCAATGGAGCGGCGCGCAGCGCGCGTTCGCGGTGGGAGCGCTGTGCGTCGTGGCTGCGTTCCTCGCGGGATTGACTTACTGGTTCACGCAACCAGCGTACATGCGCCTGGCGAGCGATCTCACCCCGGCGGAAGCCGCCGAAATCACCACTGCGCTCGAGTCGGCCGGGGTCGCTTATGAACTCAGCCTGATGGGTTCCTCGATCATGGTATCCCGTGACGATCTCGCACGCGCGCGAGGCGTGGTCGATGGCGCCATCGGCGAAGGAGCGTCAGCCGAGATGTCGACGTTCGGTGGGTTCGGCATGCGCGAAGACGGCGACGATCGCACCCGCGCTCTCGAATCACGCATTGCCACGACACTGGCTCAACTCGGACCGGTGGAGTCGGCCATCGTGAACATCGGCCGGCCTGACCCCTCCCCCTGGATTGCCGATCAGAAGCCGACGACCGCCAGCGTGCTCGTTACTCCCAGGGCGAACATGGAGATCACGCCCAAGGACGCCGCCGCCATTGTCGACATCGTGTCACGCAGCGTCGACGGTCTCGACCCGGCGAACGTGAGTGTCGTCGACTCCGATGGGCGTCGCCTGAACATGTCCGGCGATTCGATCGGCGAGATCGGATATCAACAGGATCACACGCACCGCGTCGAAAGCATGCTGGCCGCCAAGGCGGAAAACGTGCTGCGGCCGCTGCTGGGCCCGGACAACGTCATCGTGGTGGTCACAGCGGAGATCGACTTCGACACGCTGGAGCGCACGACATCCCGTCCCGATGCCGAAAGCTCTGTCCCGATTTCCGAGACGATTACGACGACCACGATTAGCGGAATCACCCAATTGGCAGGTGGCCCTGCTGGCACATCTTCGAACTTGACGGGCGGCGATCCGTCGGGCGGCATGCGGGACGATTCCGCGGCGACGACCGTGAGCGAACACTCCGAGACCATTTATGCGGAAAGCAGTTCGATCGATCGCCTTGTCGAAGCGCCGGGAACGATTTCCCGCTTGAGTGTCGCGGCCCTCGTTGACCTGACCGACGCGATGGCCGCACAGGCCGATGCCGCGACTGGCGCCACTCCTCCGACGCAAGACGAGATCGAAGCGGAAGTTCTCAAGGCCATCGAAGCTGCAGTGGGATTCAGCGCGGTGCGACAAGACACAATTCAGTTGACGGTCGGCCGAATCATCAAGCCCGAGATTATCGACGTTCCGGCCACCGCAGTTCCCTTCTGGACGCAGTATTCGGGTCTCCTGCACAACGTGTCGCTGGGTGTGGTCGGGCTGTCGACGTTATTACTGGGCTGGCTGATCCTCCGCCGCATCGGCCAGCCAGTGATCGTTCAGGAAGCGTCGGCGGAAGACGTGACCAACGCCGCCCGCAGGCTGTCACTGTTGAATGATCAGGTCCGCGACGATCCGGAAATGGTCGCGAAAATCATGTCGAACTGGCTCGGCTCCGCGGAGGCCGACGCCACGACCAATGCACCCTCTGCGGCCGCGAACGCCGCTCGTGGGCGTCGAGCCGCATAAGTTCATAAGGAGCCTTGCCAGTCTAACTCGTGCGATATGTGCCGTGTGGTAAGCAGTCATGACCGGGCGTGATCAACAAGCGATCGTGCTACTCAAGCTGCTGGGAGAAGAAGGTCTTGAGCCTGTGCTCAGCCGACTTCCGCCTGGTCAGGCGGATGCCTTGCGCCGCCGACTGAAGGAAACGCCGACGGCTCCTTCGATGGCTCAGCAGCGGGATGTGATGGCCGCATTCGAGGAGCAAATGACGCTCGTCAAGAGAACCGCGACTCCTCAGCCGACGCCGCATCTCAAACTCGTCACCGCCGATGGCCGATCCGATGTCGCGGACAGTGTTTCCGACGACAAGCCGGAAACATTCGAGCTGTCCGACAAGCCGATGGCCGATCTGGGCCGGTTGCCGACCGTCAGGCTGTGTGCGGCACTGACCGCCGAACAACCGCGCACGATCGCCGTGTTGATCGGGCGACTGTCGGCGCAGCGAATCGCCGACGTGCTCAGGACGCTGCCGGACGTACAACGCGATCAAGTGGTCGTGGAACTCACCCGAGAATCCAACGTCAGCCAGACCGTGCTGGAGCGCATCGCCCGCACCGTGCTCTTGCGCGCGGTCGCGCTTCCCGCCTCGGATCTGGAACGCAAGGGCCGCATCGAGCGCATGGCCGACGTGCTGCGCAATCTCGAAAAACCTCGCAGGTTGGAACTGCTGGCTGCTCTGGAAGAGCGCGATCCCGAAACCTCGGAGAAACTCACGACGATTCTCTACCGCTTCGACGACTTGCAGAACACCGAAGACACGCTCATTCAGCGGGTGCTGGCCGACATCGACACCGACACCTTGTCGACATCGCTGTTCGAGGCTCCGCCGGAACTCAAGACCAAGATCCTGGGCAATCTCTCCAAACGCGCTCGCGCGGCGATCGAGGAAGAGCTGCAGTTTCAGAAGAAGATTCCCCGCATCCGAGTGGAGCAGGCTCGCCGCGAACTGCTCAAGATCGTCGCCAAGGTCGACAGAGAGGAGGGCGCATGACCAACTCTGCTTCACGCAACATGACGACGTGCCGCGTCTCATCGCTCCCTGAGCGAGTCCTCGTGATGCACTGGGGACTGCAGGGTTACGGAGAGCCGGCCCTCGAATCGTTCCGCCCCATGCGGGATCCCGAAGCGGTGCGAGACGCACATCACATCCAGACCCTGTTGGCGGAACTCTTGACCGCCGTCGAGGAACTGGAACAGCGCCGGGCGCACTCGATGAACGAGCTGCAGCAACTCGCCATCGATCTGGCAGTTACGGTGGCGTCGGCCGTTGCCGAAACCGCGATCAGTCGCGAGGAGCATGGCGTCGAGACACTGGTCGAGCAGGCTGTCAAACGCATGGGAATGGGCGAACCGCTGGTGATCGGCGTTCATCCGAAGGACGCACAGTTATTGAAGACACGGTTGTCGACCGACGGCGCCACCTGGCCATCGGATGCCGTCACCCTGGTCGCCGACGAGTCGCTCGAACCAGGCAGCGTGCGCATTACGCGGGATGGAACGGGACTGTTGTCCCGCGTGCAATCGCGACTGTCGGACATACGCAGACATCTGATTGAAGGACTCGATGATGCTCAGATTGAACGTCGAAACGCTCCGGGAACGGATTCACTCTTGCGACGCTTTCCGAACCGTCGGAGTAGTGCATAGCGCCGGCAACGTGATCGGCGCCAACCTCGAAGCTGCCATGGCTGAAATGTGTCAGATCAGGACGCTATCTGGGAACTGGATTCCCGGGGAAGTCATCGCTGCGCGCGGCCGGGATGTGCGCATCATGCCCTTTCAGCGGATCGATCGGCTCGAACCGGGCGCGGAAGTCGTAGGACTCAATCGCGTGGCGGCGGTGCCGGTCGGCCTCAGTCTGCTCGGTCGCGTTCTGGACGGTCTGGGCGACCCTATCGATGGCAAGGGGCCGCTCTTCAACAACAACTGGCGCACGACGCACAACGAGTCGCCCCCACCGCTCGCCAGAAATCATATTCGTCAGCCGTTGCAGACGGGGCAGCGAGTGATCGACGGCTTCCTCACGCTGGGCATCGGACAACGCGTCGGTCTGTTCGCCGGCAGCGGCGTCGGCAAGAGCGTCTTGATGGGATCGATCGCCCGCGTCTGTGAATGCGATGTGCGGGTCGTGGTGCTGGTCGGCGAACGCGGACGAGAGGTGCGTCCGTTCCTTGAGGACTGCCTGGGCCCCGAGGGATTGGCTCGGTCAGTCGTGATCGTGTCGACCTCCGACGACCCGGCCTTGCAGCGGATTCATGCCGTGCTCACTGGAATCGCGATCGCTGAGGAGTTTCGCGAGATGGGCCTCAACGTGCTGATGTTCATCGACAGTCTCACGCGTCTGGCACATGCGCAGCGAGAGATTGGTCTGGCCCGCGGCGAACCGCCGGGCCAAAGAGGTTATCCGCCGTCGGTCATTCCGCTCTTGGCATCGGTGGTCGAGCGTTTGGGACAAGGCGAGCAGGGTTCGATCACCGGCATCATCACCGTGCTGGTGGACGGCGACGATCATGATGAACCGATCGCTGACGCCGCACGTTCGCTGCTGGACGGACACATTACGCTCAGCCGTGCACTGGCCAGTCGGGGGCATTTTCCGGCCGTCGACATCAGCCGGTCGATCAGTCGATTGTTTCACGACGTTTGCGATACCGATCACAAGTCGGCGGCGTACGCGATTCGTGAGTTGCTGGCGTGCCATGCGGAAATGTCAGACCTGATTCAAATCGGTGCGTATCAGCCCGGGGCCTCGCCGCGCGTCGACCGCGCAATTCGGATGATGCCGCTCGTCAATCAGTTCTTGAGACAAGACATGAGTGAGGCCTCGAAGCTGCCTGAAACTCGTGAACGCCTGCTGCAACTCGCTCGACAGTGGTCGAACGAAGGCGGTGACGCCGCCGTCAAACCAGGAGGCGCGAAATGACCGATCGCGACTGGCGAAGACTCGCGCACATTCGCGAGCAACAGGAACGCATGGAGCGACTCAACCTCGCGGCTGCCGCCGGTAAGCTGCGCGAGTCGGTCAAGGTCTACGAATCGTATCGTGACCTGGCGACTGCCTCCGACCAGACATGGGACAACCTGCTGTCGAACTCGGTGCAGGGATCGCATTGGGTCGCGATGGCCCGCTCGGCCACTCTGCAACAGGGTGACCTGCGTCAGGCGGAACAGCACGTTCAACAGGCGCGAAAGTTCATGGATCAGGTCGGCGAGCAACATCGCGAAACGGTCGTCGACAAGGAAATGGCGCAGACTCTCGTCGAGCGCCAGGTCGCCGACGAGCGCCGCGAGACGTTTGCCAAGCTGCAACTGTTGATCGATGAACACACTGCTTCGTCCCGACCATACGAGGCTCAGGAACAAACACACGGTGAGTAACCGCCAGGCCTTCACGGCCTGCCAGGAGAGTTGTGATGATAAAAATGCTCATGCTGGGAATCGTCGGCATCGTCGCCTTTGGCGCGGCGCTGGGGGCGGGCTGGTTTCTGAATCAGCCGGCGAGTGAAGGAGGTCATGCCGATGCGCACGGCGACAGCCATGACTCCCACGGCGACAGTCACGATGTGCACGTCGACAGTCACTCGGATTCGGGTCACGCGGCGCGAGCCTCCGCGCCGGCAGGAGACGCGCACGATTCTCATGGTACTTCCGAATCAGGCGCGGGCCACGATGTCGAAACCGACCTGCCGTTACCTGTCCGTCCGCGGCCGATCTCGACACAAGAGATCTTCGAGATCGCGATGCGTCTGCAGGATCGCGAAGCTGCCGTCGCTCAGCGGGAACAGCAGTTGCAGGATCGCGAAGATAGGGTGAATTTGATTCTGGGGAATCTCGGAACCGAGCAGACAGTGATCGAGGGTTTGCGGGCCGAGGTACGTTCGTTGTTGCAATCCTGTCAGGAACTCACCACGCAGATCCAGCGCGACCAGCAGGCGCTCACTGCGAAGCAGGCGGAGATCGATCAACTCACTCAGTCGAGCAGCACAGGCGCGGCACAGCCCGTCGTAAGTCAGCAAAACATCCGCATGATCGCCGACATCTTCAAGGGGATGGAGCCTCAGAAGGCCGCCGCGCAGCTTTCGACCTTCGCCAACAACGGCGACATGGACTTCGTCATCCAGGTCTATGCGCAATTGGACGATCGCGACGCGGCAGCGATTCTCGAATCCATCGAAGACGAGACAATGGTTGAGGAAATCATCACCGGCATGCGGGACTATCAGCGCCCGGCGGCAGCCTCCTCGAGCAATCCACGTTAGTTGAGCGACATTGGTTCGACGCCAACCGGACCGACTCCACACGATTGATCACAACATGTCCGTCGACGACGTTATCCAGATCACGCAACACCTGCTCTACACGGCCATGCTGCTGTCGTTGCCGGCGGTGGCGGTGAGCCTTGTGGTAGGTGTGATCGTCAGCGTGCTGCAGACGTTGTTCAGCGTGCAGGAGCAAACTCTCAGCTTTGCTCCGCGCATCGTGCTGGTCGGAGCGGCCATGCTGCTGACGCTCCCCTGGACGCTCGGCCTGTTGATGGGTTTCACGTCGGACACATTTACCCTCATGGTTTCGCTGGTTCGCTGATGGAACAGTCGGTCATTATCGCCTGGCTGCTGACGCTGACCCGCGTGTCGGGCTTCGTTGCGCTCTGGGCGCCGATGGCCACGCAAGTCGTGCCGCATCCGGTTCGCATCGGACTGGTTATGGCCTTGACGCTCTTCTTCGCGCCCCCCGCCGACCTGCAACTGCTGCTCAACAGCAGGAATCTGCTCGCGGACGTACCGCTCCCGAACCTGATGTTCTCCAGT
Organism: Planctomycetaceae bacterium; assembly: GCA_031402175.1. GTDB lineage: Bacteria > Planctomycetota > Planctomycetia > Planctomycetales > Planctomycetaceae > JANNSB01. The sequence goes on along the minus strand of JANNSB010000284.1, from coordinate 12,446 downwards.
TGCTTCGAACTGTTGATCGGTGCGAGCCTCGCCTGGCTCTTGAGTCTGGCGCTGTTGCCAGCACGCATTGCGGGAACGGTGTTTTCACAGGAACTCGGTCAGAGCGGCATTCCCGTGCCTTCGCTCAGCGGCGATTCGGCAACGGGGCCGATGGATCAACTGTTCGATTCGCTGGGCATGCTGTGTTACTTCGCGCTCGATCTCCATCTGTGGAGTCTGGTCATTCTGGCCATGTCGTTTTCAGTGTTGCCGCTGCAACAGGGACCGTGGATGCCCTCGCCGGAGGAAGCCGTCTCGCGGGCGTCGTATGCCATCGCCTCGGGCTTCGCCGCGGCGGGACCGTTGCTGGTGCTTTCGATCTTGCTAATGATCGCGGTGCTCTTCGCGAACCGCGTTGCGCCGCAGTTTCACTTTTTCACGCTGGTACTGCCGCTCAGGTCGTTGCTCGGCTTGTTCATGGCTCTCATCACCATACCCATCACCCTGTACGGAATTGCCGAGGCCATGACGGCCCTGGCGCGTTAGGAGTCGTCACGGACGACGCTGAATGGCCGACATCGATCAGGAATCGAGAACACTCGAACCGACTCCTCGCCGACGCGAGAAGTTTCGGGAAGAAGGCCGCGTTGCCTACAGCAAAGACCTCTCGGCCGCCTTCGTGCTCGCGGCGGCCGTCACCGTGATGGTGATACCTTCGCTTTCTCCTTTGTCCCGCATGAAGACCGTGATGGAGCGTTCCATCACGCCGATGGACCTGCCCGAGCTGACCGTTTCGTCGTTGACGGCGCTGCTGCTGGTGGTCGCCGGCATGGCGTTCTATGTGCTGTGGCCGCTGATGCTCGCCATTGTGTTCACGTCGCTGGCGATCGGACTGTCTCAGTCGGGATTTCGGCCTGCGTTCGACACGTTAAAGATGAATGGCGAGAAACTCTCGCCCGCCAGCAACTGGCGGCAGTTTCTTTCGATGCAGACGTTGGTCAGCACGGGAGCGGCCATTCTCAAGCTGACCGTGATTCTGCTGATCTTCGGTTTCGCGATGTATCACGCAGTCCAGGATCTGCGCCGTGCGCCCAAGACACCGAGCACCGAACTCATCAGCACACACGCCGGTAGAGCTGCGTTGCAGGCGACGGGCGTCATCGTGGCGCTGGCGGTCGCGGACTACCTGTTCCAGCGGTTTCGCTTTCATCAACAACTGCGGATGTCGCCCGAGGAACTCAAACAGGAAATCCGCGAAGAGGCCGGCGATCCGCAATACCGCGACTGGCGCAAACGGCGGATGCGGGAGATTCTGCGCGAGGGGGGCCTCGGCGACGTGAAGGATGCCACGGTCGTCATTACGAACCCGACCCACCTGGCGATCGCATTGCGCTATGAACCCAACCGAGACAAAGCGCCCAGAGTGCTGGCCAAGGGGAGCCAGTTCCTCGCGCATCGCATTCGAGAATCGGCGTCGGCGCTCGGCATTCCGATCGTGGAACGCAAACCTCTCGCACGATCGCTATACGCGAGCGTTCGCTTGGGGGACGAGGTGCCGGTGCAGTTGTATCACGCCGTGGCCGAGGTGATTCGACACATCATGGCTTTGCGGAATCGCATTCGGCGCGCCATCTGAATTGAGAGGGGGAACATGGATATTGCCACAGTCATCGGCCTGATCATGGGCTTCGCACTCGTTGCGGGTTCGGTGCTGGCTGGAGGGAGCGAACTTGAAGCCTTCATCAACATTCCCGCGTTGATGATTGTTGTCGGAGGCTCGATCTCGGCAATCCTCATCACGTTTCCGCTGTCGGCCGTGCTGGGGATGTTCGGCGTGATCAAGAAGTGCTTCACATCATCGTTGCCCGCGGTTCCCGAAGTGATCGAACAGTTTCGCGAGCTGGCGATCGTCGCTCGCCTCGATGGACTGCTGGCACTTGAGAAACGCATCAATGAGACGAGGTTTCCGTTCATGAAACGCGGTCTGGAACTGGTCGTGGACGGAGTCGAGGAGAGTACGCTACAGCACGAACTGGAGTTGGAGATCGCCTGCATCGAACTGAGGCATGCGCACGGCAAGAAGATCATGGAAGGCTTCGCGGCCGCGGCCCTCGCGTTCGGACTGATCGGCACGTTGATCGGCGTCGTGCAGATGCTGCAGACCCTCGACGACCCCAGCCGGCTCGGTGTGGGCATGGCCATGGCCTTCATCACCACGCTCTATGGCGCGCTAATCGCTCACCTGATTTGCCTGCCCATGGCGGGAAAGCTCGAAAACCGCAGCGGCGAAGAAGTCCTGATCTGCGAACTGATGCTCACCGGCATGGTGGCGATCATCCAGGGTCAGGGGCCGCGAACAGTCGTCGAACGGCTCCACGTCTTCGTCTCGGCTTCGAAGCGACCGCGGGAAATCACTCGAACGCAGGTATCCACCGGATCCATAGTCAGTTGAATCATGTCGAAGCGTGAACCACGAACAGCAGCGCCCGCGCGAAATGCGGATTGGATCGTGACGTATTGCCACGTCATGACGCTGCTCCTGCTGTTCGCGATCATGATCACGACATTCACGAACCGGCCAGACATCTTGTCACAGATGCAGGCGACGGCATTCGGCGGCTACGAAACGACTGCGGATTCCGAACCTGCCGACAGAACTGAGGACGTGCGGTATCGACCACGATCGGCGATGCAATCCATCGCGGCGGTTGGGCGGCAATTACTGACTGAGCATCCTGCCAAAGAATCGGTCGCCGAAGGTCTCGAGGATTTGGCAGAACTCTCTGATCTCGTGCGGTCCGAGCGCTGTCAGATCGCTCTGCGAAAGGAGCATCTCATTGACGGCGGCGAAATCACCGATCGCGGCCGGGCGATGTTGCGGATCATTTCTGCTCAAATGCAGAGGTTCAATGGGCAGGCACATTTCATCGCACCGAACGCCGCCGATGCGGCGGCTTTGATCCCCGTCTGCCTGCAGATCGCCTCGGAAACGGCGGCTAACTCCTCGAGCTTTGGGGTCAGTTCCCGCGCTACGAATGATCCGGAGCAGCAGCAGTTCATCACGATCGTCGTCACCCGTGATATCCACTGATTTACAGACACACGACTGAAATGATGCGCCGGAAGAAACCAGCCAACCGCCTGAACAAGAGCCACATGATCTCCTACGGAGGCATGCTGACTGCGTTTCTGGCGTGCTTCATCGTGCTCAATTCGCTGGCTGAAGATCAGACCGGCGCGAAGCTGCAGGCGGGGACTGGATCGTTCAATGACGCACTTGGGAGCTTCGGATTGCCCGACGCTGCTGATTCCGGCGTCGAGCAACCCATTCAATACGTCGCGCCCGGATTGCAGTACATCTTGCCTGCACCCGCTGAGGCCGACACCGAACACGATGAGGAGCGCAATCAAATTGTTGACCGCGAAGAGAACGACTATCAGAGGTTTCTCATTGAACTGGGGCGGATGTCGCAGGTCGAACAGTTGCCCGCGATCGAAGGGGACGTCTCGTTCGACTGCTTCGAGAGCCTCAACGACGACGATCAGCCGATTCCACCGTCATTGTGGGAGTCGGCGAACAATCTGCGACCACTCTTCGACCAGCAAGACTATGAGATCGAACTGACCGTCTGGGCCGCGACACCCTCGCAGTCGGCCTGGACTCGTGCCGCGGAACAGGCAGTCACGTTGCGCGACACGATCGCCGCTCGGCTACAGCTTTCTGAAGAAGCAGTTGCGAGATTTCAAGCCGTCTCCCGCCCCTGGTTGTACTCGAATCTCGATCGACCCACCGCGAGCCTGACCGTACGCCGGCTCGGCACCAAATAACACCGACACCTTCATAGGAGATCACGATGCTCGACTCACTGTACAATGCCGCCGAAGCCATGCAGCGGTCGACGATGGACTTCGAAACGGTGAGCCATAATCTGGCCAACGTCAATACGGCGGGTTTTCGTCGGTTGGTGGCGCAGCATCCGGAAACGCAGCATCCGATGGTGGCCGCGGTCAGTCCGCCGGACACCGTCGGACTCGACCTGCTTCCCGGACCTTTAGTCCAGACCGGCAGCAATCTGGATATTGCCCTGGATGGTCCCGGTTTTATCGAACTTGCCGGTCCTACGGGGCCGATATTCACCAGAGACGGGCGGCTGCAGATCAATACCGAAGGGGTACTGGTCGCGAATAACGGCCTGCCCGTGCAGGGGGAGAATGGGCCGATCACGATTCCCGAGGGGGCGACGATCGCGATCGGCACCGATGGGGCGGTATTTGCCACTTTGCCGGGAGAGACGACGGCGCAGCAGGTTGGAATGATTTCCATTCAGGAACCATCCAGTCCGGAAGGCGTCGAGCAGGCAGGTGACAACACGTACAAGATTGCCGATCCGGTCCCTTCGGAAGACACCATGGTACTCGCGGGAATGCACGAAGGATCGAACGTCAGCGCCGTGCTGGAACTGATCCGCATGATCGAAGCGATGCGGCGGTACGAAGCGGCACAGAAGACTGTCACGACAGTTTCCGAAGCGGTGCAGAGACATACGACCGCGGACTAGAGAAGGATCCTCACCATGCTGAGAGCACTTTACACCAGCGCCACCGGCATGCATGCGCAAGAGTTGTTGATCGACAACACGGCCAACAACATTGCCAACGTCAACACGACGGGCTTCAAGCGCAGCCAGCTCGACTTTGCCGACCTTGTTTACACCACGCTGCGCGAGCCAGGCACGCAGAACGCCTCCGGCCAGCAGATTCCCACTGGACTGCAGATCGGCAGCGGCGTGCGGGCCGTCGGTACAACTCGGCTGCACACTCCGGGCAGCATGCAGCAGACGGGCAACACCTACGACATGGCCATCGAGGGAGACGGCTTCTTCAAGGTACAGGATGCCCAGGGGATACCCTTTTACACCCGAGCGGGCAACCTTCACCTCGACGGCACCGGTCAACTGGTGGCAGCCGACGGCTACCTGTTGGACCCGCCGATCACCGTCCAGCAGGACGCTACGAGCGTCACGATCAACGCCGACGGATCGGTCTCGGCCACATTGCCGGGACAGACTCAATCTCAGAATATTGGGCAAATACAGCTCTATCGTTTTCCGAATGCCGCGGGCCTGAAGAATGAAGGCAACAACCTCTATAAGCTCACCGATGCCGCCGGCACAGAGCAGCAGGGAAATCCAGGCACAGATGGACTGGGAAATTTACGTCAGGGATTTCTCGAAGGTTCGAACGTACAAGTGGTGACGGAACTGATCTCGCTGATATCCGCACAGCGAGCCTACGAAGTGAACTCGCGGGCCATTCGGGCCGGCGATGAAATGTTGTCCACGACGACCGAAATCGTCCGCTAGTCGTCGTGACAGAGGGGGAGGGGCATGCACAGGATGGCAGGCATCGCGGCCTGGATGTGGGCCGCGCTGGCGAATGGACTCGCTGTCGCCGATGGCGTCGTGGTCGAACTGCGCGCCGATGTTTCGGTGTCGAACCCACTGGTGCTGGTCCGCGATATTGCCATGTTGCGCGGCGGCACGACCGCCGAACGGCAGGCCATTGGCTCACTCGATTTGGTGCTGTTGAATGCAGCGACTCCCGAGATCCGCATCTCACGTCGCTTGATCGAGGTCCGCCTGCTAGTGGCAGGCATGGCGTCGGACTCTGCTGAGTTCTCCGGTGCCGATGCCGTCCATGTCGTCGCGCAGAACATTGTTCAGGCGGCAGGAGCGGATCAGCAAGCTGCGACCGTCCTGGAGCAGTCGCCAGCAGCGGCTTCAGGCATCACGGATGGCTTCATCGAGCAGGAATTGGAACAGGTCTGCAGCCAGTACCTTGCGGAAGAGATCGAGAACATCGAAGTCCATCTTTCGCAGCCGATCGCCGCTCAGTCACTGCGTGGACTGGAAGAAGGCGCGATCGAGTTTCAGATCGTGCCCGGGCAGAACATCACTCCGGGAACGAACTCCACGACGATTCAGTTCTGGCGGGACGGGGAACTCATCAAGTCCTCCTCGGTCCGCTTTGACATCGTCGTGAACCGCTCAGTGCTGGTGCTTAACCGATTCGTCCCGCGCGGGACGGCGATCACGCCCGACGTGGTTACTGAACAAGATCGCCCCGTGAGCGAAGCCGATCTGCTCAGTAGTCTGCAGGACATCATCGGTACCGAAGCCCAACGGGATCTGGCCGCGGGCACGGTGCTCAAAGGCAACATGCTGCGTGTGCCGCGGCAAGCAGCGATTCCTCCCGCCGTTCGCTCACGAGATCTGGTCTATGTGACCTACAGCAAGGGGGGGCTGAATCTGTCCCTGGCCGATGCCGTCGCCATGCAGGAAGGGCGTGTCGGAGACCTGATCCGCGTGATGAACCCGACGTCGCGAAATGTCTTCGCGGCCGTCGTCGTCGGCACGGGTCATGTGGAGGTGCAAACAGGACCATGAACAGAACTCACATCTACACCATCTACGGGGCGTTGGTCGTGCTCGCCATCATTGGGGCTGGGCCGGCACTGGAACTCTCGGCCGACTCGCATTGGGACCACCGCAGGCCGGGACGCGCGTATCTGTTTCGCGACTCGAAGGCCCGGTGTTTGGGCGATTTCGTCACGGTAGTCATCGCCGAGGAGACGGCCGTCACCAACCGCGAGAACCGGCAGCTCGACCATCAGGCCGAGGAAAGCGGAGGCGTCTCGTTTTCCGGAGAGACCGACGGCGGCTTCGGGGAACAAGGCGCGAATGCCTCTGTGGACGTCGGCGGCAACTCCGATCGCAGCCTTTCTGGCACGGCGACCTACCGCAGCGACCGTCAGTTCGAAGACCGAATGACTGTGGTGATCACGGAAGTCCTTCCGAATGGAAACTTCGTAGTCAAGGGACGAAGCGACACCGTGATGATCGATGGCGAACATCGATCCGTAACGATCAGCGGCGCCATACGCCCGATCGACATCGGGCCCGACAACTCAATCTCTTCGCAATACATCACCGATATGCAATTGCTCTACGAGGGTGAAGGCCCGGAAACACAACAATTGCAGCAAGGGTGGTTGTCACGCGGCCTCAATTGGCTCAATCCGTTCTAGTCTGCTTGCAGTCTGCCGCTCTTCTGCCGTCATTGTCCATGCATTGAATTCAGATGATTGCCGCAACCACCAAGTTGAGAACTCGCCTCACCAGACTGCTGGCCTGCGCCCTGTCTGTCTGCTTGACAGCGGATTGCCGCGCGGAAGTGCGGCTGAAAGACATCACCGTCTACGAGGGCGCCGACGACAACGTGCTGGAAGGCCTCGGCCTGGTAGTCGGCCTGCAAGGCACGGGTGGCGACAGCGCGATGACGCGAGAAATGCTGTCGAACTACCTCCAGAACTCGGATCTGCGGTCCGATCCGGCCACGCGCGCGCTGCTGAATCGCACCAGTCAGAACAATACCGACAACATTTCGGCCGTGGCCGTCTCGGCGACGCTGCCGGCGTTTCGCAATGAAGGGCGGATTGATGTGCGCATCTCCACGCTCGACGAGGGAACCAGCCTGCAGGGGGGAACGCTGTTGATGACGCCGCTCTATGGTGCCGACGGCGAGGTCTATGCGGTCGCCGGCGGTGCGGTCACGATTGGGGGATTCGGAGCGCAGGGAGACGCCGCTTCCGTGCAGAAGAACCAGTTGACTGTCGGCCACAGCAGCGCGACGATTCAACGCGCTACACCCGCCCAGGTGGTCTGCAACGGCGTCGTGAGATTACATCTGACGAGTCCTGATTTCGGCACATCATCCCGCGTTGCCCAGGCCATCAACGCCGTGTATCCGCAGTCGGCGATGGCGTTGGACGCGGCCGTGATCGAGGTGGCGGTTCCGGAGTCGCGGTTCGGATTTCAGAACGAATTCCTCGCCGAGATTGAGAACCTGACGGTCGTTCCCGATGCGATCGCTCGCATCGTCATCAATGAAAACACGGGGACCGTCGTTATCGGCGACAATGTGCGCATTTCGCGCGTGGCAATCACACACGGCGGACTGTCGATCATCACGACCGAGTCGCCGGTCGTGTCTCAGCCTTTGCCCTTCAGCGACGGCGAAACATCGGTGCAGCCGCGCACCGAACTCGATGTGATGGAAGAACGCAATCCGATCACCGTCATCGAGCCGACCGTCACCGTCGGCGAACTCGCGCAGGCCCTCAACGCGATGGGAGTCACGCCGCGCGATCTGATGTCGATCCTGCAGGCCCTCCAGGCGTCGGGCGCACTGCATGCCGAAATCATCACTCAATAAACCATGTCTCGTTAGTCGTCGAGGGAGTTCCGATGTTGATTTCTCCGCTGTCACTGCCACCCGCCACTTCGGGATACGAACTCGCGTCGCCCGGAAACCTGCCGCGGGACGAGGCGGCGGCCGCGAAGAAACTCGAGGGATTGTTTCTGTCGATGCTGATTAAGGAAATGCGCGAGACATCGACCGAAGAAGGGCTCTTTCCCGGCGACGAAGCGGGAGTCCAGGGAGGCATCTTCGACATGATGATGGGGGACTTCCTCGCCGAGAACTCACCCGGACTCGGCATCTCGCGCTACCTCACGGCTGCCAAAGCCGGCGCGACGCCGGCCGCAATCAGCACGACCGATCAACCTGCAACCTGACGACTCAGGGGTATTGAGTGGAAACGCGCAACACTTCCAGACGCATTGACAAATCAGCCGACCGTTCGCAGGTCGGCGATCTGGCGTTGCGCTACCTGAGCGCGGAGCGCGACTATCACCTCGACCTGTTGCAACTGCTGCGACAAATGAGCGGCGCGGGACTGACGCCGGCAATGGAGACGCAGGTCGATCAATTGCGCGTGCGCCGAGAGACTGTGTCCACGCTGCGAGATGATGTCTTGAGCGCCTACCAGCGTCAAACGGGGCGCGCGGACGCAAACTCACTATCTGAGATCATCCTGGCCTGTGGAACCGACGCTCAACAGGAACTCGGGTCGCTCACACAAGAAGTGCGTGCTCTTGTCATCCAGACTCGCATGGCGACCGAACGCCTGAGTCGACGGTTGACACTGATGCACGACTGCCTCGAAGAACTCCTCACGGGCCGCACGCCGTCGAAGTCGACGAGCTACGACCGCGCGGGCCGTTTGCGGTCGCGTCCTTCCAGCCGATCCCTGTTCACACAGCGCGGCTAACGCCACAGGAGGGACGACATGCAACTCTACGAAATCGGCCTTTCGACGCTGCTGGCCAACCAGAAGGGCTTGGCGGTCACCGGTCAGAACATCGCGAACGCGAGCACGAAGGGCTATCACCGGCAAAGGGTCGAACTCGCGGCCCGCGTCTCGGGCGCGCGAACGAAGCTCTCGGTGGGTTCGGGCGTCGAAGTCACCGACATCACCCGCATGCGGGCGCAGTATGTCGAACGCAGGATCACGAACAGCCTGACCGAACTCACGCAGTCGCAATCCACACTTGATGCGCTGCAGCACCTGGAGGGACTCTTTCCCATCAGCGAAACCTCGCTTCACGGCCGATTGGGATCATTCTTCGACAGTTGGAACAGCCTGCAGGCCAACCCGCAGGATCTCACGCTGCGCCACGCCGCGATTTCACGCGCCGCCGACCTGGGGAACGAGTTCAATCGCGTCCGCAACGGGCTGCAGGAGACGATGACGGCTGTTGATGAATCGATCGAACGCGAAGTCGAACGTCTCAACCGGCTGACCACCGAACTCGCCACGATCGAACGGCAGGTTCGCGAAGACGAGGCCCGCGGCGTGCTGTCGAACGAACTGCTCGATCGCAGAGACATCGTGTTGCAGGATATCAGCGGGATCGTCGATGTGCGAGTCGTCGAACAAGGAGTGCAGCGCGACGTCTGGCTGGCCAACGGGTTGATCCAGGTCTCCACGAACGCACCCCAACTGGCAACGTCGTACTCGCCCGACGGGGTGTCGATCGTCATCCAGGGGTCGAACGAACCGGTGCCGATCGATCGCGGCTCGTTGGGCGCACTGATCGAACTGCGCAACAGCACGATTCCGCAACTCAGTCAGGATGTCATCGATTTCGGACGCCTGCTGACCCGCACGATCAACCAAAGCATCGCCACCGGCGTGGATTCACTGGGGGGCGGACTTTCATCGCTGCGTTCCAGTTTCAGCGTCTCGGATCCCACATTGCCGTTGACGCAGGTGCTGGGTGATGAAGCTGCTCCCGCCGGTGAACTGTGGATCAACACCATCGATACCGCGACCGGCGAAACGACGCTCCATTCGATCGCGATCGATCCCGATGTCGACAGCCTGGATAACGTCGCCGCCCGCATCGACCTGATCCCCGGTCTGCATGGCCGCGTCGACAGTTCGGGACGCCTCGTCGTCGACAGTGACGCGGGAGTGCGTTTCGACTTCAGCGGCAGGCTGGACACTATCCCTGATCAGACTCTCATCACGGGTACATCCGGCGCGCAGCTCGTGGGACAATACACCGGAGGCGTCAACGACACCTGGACGGCCACCGTCACGTCCGGCGGCAACGTCGGCCAGACCAGCCCGCTGTCGATCGAAATTCGCGACGGCGGCGGGCAGCTCATCAAAACCATTGACGCCGGCCTCGGTTACGAAGCGGGCCAGCCAATCGCGATCGCCGACGGCGTCTCCGTGGTGCTGAGCGCGGGGACGCTCAACACGACTGATGAGTTTTCGATTGCCGTCGTCCACGATCCCGATGAATCGCAGTGGCTGTCGACTTTGGGACTGGGCGGCATCTTCGCCAATGAAACGCCGGGTGAGATCTCGGTACGCAGCGAGCTGTTCGACTCGCCGGAACTGCTCCGCCTGTCGCGCACAGGCAGCATCGCCGACGGAGGCATCGCGCAAGACATCTACGCATTGCGGCAGTTGTTCGAGTTCCAGGGCCTGTCGCCCGAACAATACATCGCCGACGTGTCGGCTCGGCTTGGCGGACAGGTCGTGGCCGAGGAACTGCACATGCAGGGGTTGGAGGATGAACTCATCCGGCTCGAGGAAGAGCAGGCGGCGACAGTGGGAGTCGATCCCAATGAAGAGTTTATTCGGTTGATGGAGTATCAGCGGGGATTTCAGGCGGGATCGCGGTTTCTGCAGACCGTCGAGGAATCGATGGATGAAATTCTCAGGCTGATCCGGTAGTTCGCCGAATCGTCACGCAAGGAATGAAGCAGGATGCAGGTCAGGACGACATCTTTCGTGCAGTTCGAACGAGCGGCCACCGAGTTACGGCGGCAGCAACTGGACTCGTTGCGCTTTCAAAGTCAGATCACGTCGGGCACGCGCATCGATCGGCCCTCTGATGACCCGACCGTCTTGCCGTCGTACCTTGGAGCGCATCGCGACGTCGGTCGCATCAAGAACATCCTGACGACGCTGGGACTGGTGAAGCAGCAGGTCTCCGGCGCGCATGAAGCCGTGCGGCAGGCGCAGTCGATTCTTTCCGAAGCCAAGGTGCTGGCGAGTGAAGTCCGGCAAGTCACAGAGCCGGCCGAGCGTCAGGCCGTCGCCGCGCAGATCGACAATCTTCTCGATCGCATGCTCGCCATTGCGAATGACTCAGGTGAATATGGTTATCTCTTCTCCGGCGCTTCTCCCGACATTCAGCCATTCGTCGAAGGGCCGGATGGTTCGATTCAATATGTCGGGGGAAGCGAGGCCAGTCAGGTGAACATCGACGGGCGTTTGCCGATCGATCGCCTGCTGTCAGGCTCGGTCGTCTTCGAGTATTCGCTACGTCAGCCGACGATCTTTCAAGGGAATACCGGCGTGCAGCCTGGAGTCGGGACCGACTCCGGTCAGGGGCGGGCGACGCTGCAGGTCAGCCACACCCTTACCACTTTCGCTCCCGGCAGCGGAGTCGCCGCGGGGACCGGGTCAGCAACCGGCGACACGGTGCTGGGATCGATGGGGACGCACGTTCTGACGATCGATGACACCAGCGGCACCGGAGCCTCGGGCACGGTGCGCCTCAACGGCGGCGATCCGATCGCGTTCACCTCGAGCGACACCAATCTGGTCGTCACCGGACCCGCCGGCGAAGTGATTCATCTCGACATGACGGCGATCACGCCGGGATTCAGCGGCGATGTCGATGTGCAGGGAGACGGCGCGCTGTCTACCGACGGCGGACTTACCACGACCGCCATCAACTTCACCACCGGGCAGATGGTGACTGACTCTCGCACGTCGGACGTCACGTATGTCGACACGACCGGCGTCTCGGCCACGGGGAGCGAGGCGGTCGAGTATCCCGGCACCGCGAACGTCTTCGAGGCACTAGCCGCGTTGCGGGATGAAATCCTCAACGGCAACACCGACATCGCCCCGCAGGAGTGGCACGAGGCATTCACGCGGCGAGTGAGTGATATCGAACGGCTGGAAGATCACCTGTTCGATATCGTCGGTTCCACCGGCGTCGATCTGCAGTACATCGAAACGACCGAGGGTGAGTTCG
>JANNSB010000283.1:0-2964 GCA_031402175.1 Planctomycetaceae bacterium | reverse complement strand
CTCACGCGGATCGATGCACTCCTGATCAGCCACGCCGACTCCGACCATTACAACGGTGTGATACCTCTCCTGCAGCGAGTCCCCATCGGCACTGTCTACCTGCCACGAAGTTTTCAGGACTTTGAACAGACGCTGGTCGAGTCCACATGCGACGCGATCATCAATGCCGGCAGTCCGTTGCGAATACTTGCCAAGGGTGACGCATTGCAACCCGATCCCGAAGTCACCCTGCGCGTGCTGCATCCCCCCGATGATTTCGTCGGCGAAAACGACAACGCCGAGAGCCTTGTGGTCCTGATCGAATACGCTGGCCGGCGCATGCTGTTGACAGGCGACCTGGAAAGGGCAGGCTTCGCGGAAGTCTCGCGCCGCGATCTGGGCGGCCCAATCGACATTCTGCAGTCGCCGCATCATGGCAGCCCCGGCGCGAATTCCGCCGAGCTGCGAGACTGGGCCGATCCAACGTGGATGGTGGTCTGTGCCGGCTTCGATGCCGACATTCCGCGACTGAGCGCGACGTTCACCGATACTCGCGTCCTGTCGACAGCGGTCTCGGGGACAGTGACCTTTACCATCGACAGCGACGGCGAGGTACAGGTGGATGAACACCTGCAACCCGCTGCCGTCGACGACTGAACCACGCGATCACTGGTTGAGCTGTTCGAGATTCAAGAACTCCTGCGGGACGATCACGTCCTGCACGGCCACCAGGGCGATTTCCCGCAGTTCTCCAATCAGCGCTTGTGCTTCATAGCGAACTGCCGTATCGCTGCTGATCTGGCTGATGCGCACCAGAGCCGGTTCCGCCCAGCGCCCCAGAGAAAGAATCTCCTGGGGGATCGGCAGGGCCGGCATCTCGACTCCAGAGACCGAAGCCTCGGTTTGTGCTTCCAGACGGCGTTGAGCGCTTTGTGAAACGGCTTGATGAAGCCGCGACTCGTCGCTGGGCGTCATCATCTCCATGCGGCCGACCATGACTCTCACGGTTTCCGCCGGACTCGGTGAAATCTGCAAAGGCAACAGTTCGTCCGTCAATGGCTGAGGCACCAGGTAGAACAACCGCGTGCCTGGTTCGAGGAACCACGAATCGCGCCAGGTGGCCACCATCGCCTCGGCCTCCCGCTGATAGAGTCCGTCCTCGATCAGCACCTGCGTCAGCGTCGCGACCAGTTCATCGAGTGAACCGCCGCCGTCGTCCAACGGCAGATCGACGCTCTCGGAACTCGCCAGTCCCCGATGATGCGCGAACCGCAGCCCTTCGGGCGTTCCATCACTCACTACGAGAAAGACCGATGCGATCGCGTCGTCTCCAGTGTTGCTGGCGCGGATGACGTCGTCCGCGGTGAACGTCGCCTCGAACGGCAGCGAAAAGTTCCCGATGCCGCGGTAGAACAGGAATTTCTCAAAGAAGTGATCTGTGCCGGATATGGGGGAGACCGGAAACTGCTCGGGATTCGCGTCGACCATAGGTCGAGCCAGAACCAGAGCGGCATCGGTCTCACGGGCATGGCCGTAATGGTTTCCTTCGGGATCGGGCATGAGGTTCCAGATCGCGTTTTTCTGAATGACAGTCGCCAGTTCCTCATCCGCGAGTTGGGGCAGCAGCAGCGATGCAGGTATCAGCTTCACGCTGCTCCATGTGAGGGATGAGCCTCCCACGGAGGGGTCGTCCCAGTCAATCGTCGACAACTGGCCCGCGTCAATCATGCCCTGAATCGTCGATCGGCTGTCGATCGACGGCGAGAAGGCGTTGACCGGCGGGTAATACTCGGTGAGCAGCCCCTGCGGGAATTCGACCCGCACGTCGACATTCATTTCCCGTGGCGTGTAGAAGTAGACGACAGGCGTCTCCATCCGCTGGAACGAACGAAACGATTTGGTGAACGCGCCGTAGGCCTGGTAGTAAGGATCGATCACGAACGACGGCAACTCGCCGTGCACCAGCGGACGAAACTCGAGCTGCAGGCCGTCCGAACCGGAAAAGCTCGTGAACGTTCCCCACTCGTGCACGATCAATTCGTCGGACGGCGGTTGTCCGGCGTCATCGGCGAACAGAGAAACAACATTCGTCAGGCACATGAGGCCGACGAAACACAGTGTGGCAAACGATTTCAACATGCTTCACTCCTTGTTTGATCCCGTAACGACGGACTTGCCCGAACTCACTGGCATATGAAAGAACATTGAAGAACAGCCCGCGACCGCGATCACTCCTCCGTCCTTCTGCAGAACGAGTGGGAAATGGTCTGATCCTTCGTTTCAAGAGACGACCGGCCAGTCGCGAAGGCTGGCGTTTTTTCAACAGCCGGCGAGAATTGATGGAATCTCGCGACGAGCCGCGAATTGTCCAGTCTGCCGGCCCGCGAGATCGTCTGTGACTAGAGAGATTCTGGCCACCCATTGGAAAGTGCAGGGTCATGACCGACGGCGACCTGATCCGGCTGGTCCGGGAGGGGAGCGTCTCCGCCTGCGAGACGCTCGTGCGCCGTTACGCCCCGCAGTTGATGGCGATCTGCCGCGCTCGCACCCGTTCACATCACGCTGCCGAAGACTTGGCGCAGGAGTCACTGCTGAAAGCCTTGCACTCCCTGGACAGCCTGACTGACGGTGACCGCTTCGGCACCTGGGTCCGCAGCATTGCCATCAATCTCTGCCGCGACTCGATGCGCGCCGCACGGCATCGCGAGGCAGTCTGGTCAAGTCAGGACGATGCACAATCGCACGAACTGCCGTCAGACAATGAACTGCCCGAACGTGAAATCGAACGACGTGAAGACCTGGAACAACTTTGGGAAGCCATCGACGCATTGCCCGCCGACTGCCGCGAGGTCGTGCTACTGCGCTACTTCGACGAACGCGGTTACGACGAAATGGCCGACATGCTCGAAGTCTCGCGGGCGACCGTGAATGCCCGGCTGTCGAAAGGACGCGAGATGCTGCGGCGGCAACTGGCCTCACATAAGG
>JANNSB010000282.1:0-9289 GCA_031402175.1 Planctomycetaceae bacterium | reverse complement strand
CAACAATCCGCGATGTCGTGAGAGTTGGCTCGACATGCTTGCGCGTTGTATTGCCTGAACGCGTTGCATCACGGGAACGGTTGTCCCTTGGCAGTACGCGATCCCGCCGTGCGGAACGGCACGGACTCCGTTCCCTACAATCGATCGGCCAACGCTCGGAGAAACCGAATTTCGTCTCCGATTTCCCGCTTGTTGCCCCTCGTGATCGGGAGTATCATTCGGGCGTTGGATCCTTGTGATTCGGCAACCTCTGCAGTGTCCGATACCCAGACTGTATTTTCGGTGGACCCTACAAGCAATCCGCAGGGTACGGCGTGAAGTTCGGCCGCGTGTATATCCGGATGATGGTTTCCGTCATTGCCGGCTCACACAACCCGAACCCGCCCTTCCCACCTGATCATGCGGGTCTCATCAAAACCAGTCCGAACGGCGCAGGTGGAGGTTTTTTATGAGCATCGTCGCCTTTCGCTCCGCGAAAGTAGCGTTGGAATGTAATTCGGCGTCACTTCCATACGTAGCACCCAATCATCGCACAGCGACACTCCGACGCTGCTTTCGCGGAGCGAAAGGCGACTATACCTGAATCTCCCATCCCGCGCGATATTCCTTCGTGAGCAGCCGGTTCGCCTCGGAGTTGTTCGCAATCGCCAGCGCGACGGGATCCCATTCGAGTTCCTCTCCCGGCACCCGAGCGGCCACGTTGCCGAGTTGCACGGTCTCCGTCAGCGGGCCGGCGTAGTGGAAGCCGTCGCTCGTCTTGGTGCCGGCGAGCACGGCATCGACCCAGACATGCCAGTGGTTGAGGTTGGTTTCTTCCGGCATCGGGAAGTCCTTGTAAGTCTCAGCAGGATAGAGCTGCGGCATGTCGACGTGCGGCAACACGAGATTCCCCTCCTCGCCGATGAACAATGATCCCGAATCAGGTAGATCGACGCCATCGGGCAACTGAGCCAATTCCCGCGGTGGCTGCAGGCCGCCGTCACGCCAGATCAACGTCAAGCGATCGCCGGCCGTGAATTCCGTTCCGGGGAATTCATAGGTCACGGTCTCCGGCCCTGGCCAGACTTCGTGATTTGTGCCTGCATGCTCCGCCAGAATCGTCATTGGCGCGGTGAGCCCGAGCGCGGTGAAGACTGGATCAAGAACGTGGCAGCCGAAGTCTCCCAGCGCGCCCGATCCAAAATCCTGCCAGTCGCGCCATTTGAACGGATGATACACATCGGGCGCGAAGGGTCGTTCCGGGGCCACGCCCAGCCAGAGATCCCATTTGAGTCCTTCAGGCACGGGCGCCGACTCCGGTCGATCGGTGCGATTATTGTATTGTCGGCCTTGCACGCTGACCCAGGAGTGGACTTCCTTGACCCGACCGATGGCGCCTTCGCGAATGAGGCGTGTGCCGAGACGATAGGCAACATGCGAGTGAATCTGGTTTCCCATCTGCGTGATGATGCCCATTTCATCAGCCACGAGCCGCATCTGCCGCGCCTCCCAGACCGTGTGAGTCAACGGCTTCTGGCAGAACACATGTTTCCCCAATCGCATCGCCGCGATCGACACCGGTGCATGCATGTGGTCCGGCGTCGAAACCGAGACAGCATCGACCGTGTCGCCGAGTTGCGAGAGCATCTCGCGAAAGTCGGTAAAATGCGGCACGCCCGGAAACGCGGCATCGGCTTCATCAAACCGGGCCGCATCGATGTCGCAGAAGCCGACGAACTTCACGCTCGGATGCGATCCAATATTCGACAGATCGGCGAAGCCCATCCCCTTCACGCCCACGCAGGCCACATGCAGTTGCCGCGCCCGGTCATCGCTCCTGAGAAACTCCGGCGCCGCCAGGCCTCCCAATCCCGCTGCCCCATACTGGATAAATTGCCGACGTGTCGCGCGCACGGTCATGTGTGTCTCCATCAATAAGCCAAGTTCGATTAAGTGGCAGGATACGCATCAATCCAGGCGGGTGCCATCCGCAACAAGTGACAGGCGTCCGCTCCCGACCTGCTGCCGATTGATTACCCTTGTTTCCTGCCCGATGTCGATTAGAGTAGCCCCGCTGGTCCGAACCCGCTCCTCGTCCGCAGGGTCCAACTGGGAATCGGCCGCCTCCGCACCCCTAGCTCAATCGGATAGAGCATCGGTCTACGGATTTTTTTGACCGATTTTCAATACCGCTCTGATCCTCGAATGAGACTGCTTTTCTAGGGGTAGCGTCGATCATCACCCCATTCGAGCAATGTCGTTTTATGTCGAGTCGTGCGACCTCGAAAGCGTAAATACACCCGCGATTCATGAAGCCGCACGGCCGACGTCGACGTGATAATCGTGGCAGCCTTCAATCACGCTACATGGTCGCACAGATTGGCCCGTAGCGACGTCGCGGACGACGGGGTCAGATCAAGGCCGTCGGGCATCGTGGAGAGTCATTCTGGCTTTGGCTGATCCTTCACGGTCGAAGCATCGACCACCGGTGCCTCGATAGGCAGACACACATCCGCGAGGTTCTTGCCGAACCGCGTCAACACGAAGTACTTCAACGCATTGCCCTGCGCCTGGAGTTCACGATGTAGGTTCTCAACCTGAGACTCCAGTTCCTTTATCTGTTTTTCTGCGTCGAAGCGACCGACTCCGAAGTAGTCGCGGGACCGGGGACCGATGTTGCCGGTCGTCGGCCTGGAAGTGACCCACTCGACAAGCCTCAACCGCACGAAGTTATCGATGGAGGCGCGGACGTCGCCATTCGATTCGTTGGGAAAATCACGTTCGAGCATGAAGTGGGTCACACCGCCTTGAAAGCGATTGTTTCGGAAATTCGAGACCAGAAATGAAAAGAGAGTCGCGTCAAAACGAGACATCTGGCTGATGACTGTCGCGAATCCCGGCTGAACCTTTTCGGCCACGCGGTCATCGCACGCGGCACCGAGCAACTCCGCAAACATGCGCTGCAGCTCCGGGTCTTCGATGCAGTACGCCGCCTGCATCGTCTCACAAGTGATGCGAAGCGGGGGTTCCACCCGATGTTCCAACGGGATCGCATCGCGTCGACCTTGCACCATCCGTCGAAGGGGCTTTAGGCAGCGATCTGAAATGTCGGCCATCAGCCCTACGACCTGCGTAGGAATCCGAAGGAACTCACCGCCGAGAGTTCCAGCTTGCTCCAGCGTTGGGTGAAGGTCTCTGACAATCAGCGCCGTGGTATCGGCGTCGACGTCGGCCTTCAAATTGAGATCCATGTTCAAACTCCGTGAGAGGGCATCGATGCTGAAACGATCCGACCGGGAAATGGATCTCCAAAATCGTCCGGCGTGGACCGCAATTGTGCAAGGATCCCGCCCGAGCCTCGGTCGCCCGGCTCATTCGCCGTGGTGAGCAGGCTGGCTATATGATCCCGGCTGGATCAAGTGAGCGTCCGCGAATACCGACTGCGGAGAGACGGTCGAAGGTGGCCATGATAACGCCAGCCATGTGGTGTCGCGTGTTGGTACGACAGTCGAGGGGCGAGGTTGAGTGAGCACGCAACAATACTACCGTCGGCCGCCTCCACCGATGGAGGGCAGCGATCAAGTTCCGCTGGCGTCACTGGTATCCAGCCGCGCATGCTGAGATACTCGGCAGGATCCAACGTGAGGGGGGCTGCATGAGTGTCGAATGGTATCGAGGGATCAATGGTGAGAAGTCTGGCCCATACAGCGCGGAGCAGTTGAAGGGACTCGCCGACGCCGGCCACCTACAGCCCGATGATCTTGTCTGGCGTGAGGGGTTGAAGGATTGGACCGCCGCCCGGAAGGTCAAGGGGTTGTTTGCCGATCAGCCTCCCCCCCTGCCGACGGCACACCAACCTTCACCACTGCCGACGACTGAACTGCCGGATCCGTTTGCGTTCTTCGCGGATGTGCCAACAACCGGTGTGCGCTCCGCATCCCGCTCATCCTTCTCGAGTCCTGCGGAAGACGGGGTTCATGGGAGCCGGATTGTCATCTGGATCATTGCTGCCATCGGCGCGTTGTCGACGTTCTTGCCGTGGATCAATGTGCCGATCGCTGGAAGCATCAATGGGACATTCGCTGCTAAGGGTGAGATAGCCAACGGCTGGATCACTCTTGCGGCATTCGTCGCCTGTGGAATGCTTGGTTCAAGCGGGAACAAGTCCAGGCCAGTACCCCGCGGGGCGAGTTTCCTTGTCACGATCTCAGGAGTTGGCATCGTCGCGTTCGGGATCTGGATGATCGTTCGATTCCACCAAGGGATGCAGCGACTCAGCGAGGAGGAAAACGGTTGGGCAAATCTGTTTGCGGGAACCACGTCCATCGGTGTCGGCCTTGGCCTGATCGTACTTGCCGGATTCGCGCTGATCTTGGTCGAGCCGGTGATGGCTGCAGGACGACGTCAATCTAGCGGAGAATCAATTTTCGCCTCCGGATTCTTTGGCACGTTCGGAGTTCTCGCCGCTTTGATTGCCCCATGCGTTGGGTGTATTGCGGTCGTGAACAACATGCGGGACCGCGACGAGCAGATCCAGAATCTGGATGAAGATGGTTCTGATGAACCAGAAATCAGAGATGTGTTGGTGACGCTCACTCGCCTAGAGATTGGCCGCCCGCAACTAAAAGAGATGTTTGGAGGGGATACCGAGGCCGCTGACGAGCAGCTCATTGTGGGGTTCAATGTTCGCAACATCTCCGAACGTAGGATCGTTCGTTTCACCGAGGACATGTTTTTGAACGATGCCTTCACGCTAGTTGATGACGCCGGAAATACAATCCGCCGAGTCTCGTATGGGGCATCCACGGTAGTCAGTGCAATGGACGGTTCTGACGATCTCAATCCCGGCGATCAGACAACTCACGTAGAAGTCTTCGCCGTTCCGCCGCCAGGAACCGAATACCTGTTGCTCACAATTCATTTAGACGCTTTTTCGTCCAGCGGAGACGTCGGGTACAGAATCGAAGCCAGCGACATACGAGGATTCTTGCCAGAATGAAAACGAAGGTATGAAAAAACGAAGCGATCGCGCTGCAGCAAAGTGGATGCAGCGCCATCAGCACCGCCTTCGCGAAGTCGTAGGCGGGTACTGACGCTGGCCGGGCGGGCGGCCCGCGGCGTTGTTCACTCCGCAGCCGTCGACCACTCCGCAGGCTCCCCGCTTCGTGGTCAGCACTGCAATGTGGTCCGGGACGTAGTCGGTCACACGGCCGACATACCGCTGTCCGTCGTACCGGCCTTCGCCGTTGTGGATCTTGCCGTCGAGGCCGGTGCTCACCTCCAACTTGTCGCCGCGCTCCAGCCCGCGCAGGATGCGTCGGCCGTGCTTTGCGAGATCGCTCTTGAGGATCGCGACGTCGAAGTAGCCGTCGACCTGGATGACACCGCCGCCGAGATCCTTAGAGTCGAGCGCGAACCCGATGCCGCGTTCGTTCAGGAAATCGGCGGTTCGCGCTGATCCCTTCTGCGGATGGTCGATCACCAGAGGAATGTGATTCCAGTGCCGGGTGTATCGAGAATTCTCTTCGCCGCCGTACAGCAGCGGCCCCCTGTTTCCGGCCATGATGCCCGGACGCATGATTGTGATCGGCGCGACGATGTACTCCCTCCCGTGGAGTTTCTTCCGGCGAACCGGGCCAGCGATGGAGCCGTTTTGTAGTAGCATGCGATTCATCGATTGTTTGAGGGACGATGGCTTGGCAGGTGCTCCATCCTCACGTTGAAGTCGCGACTCACGGCATCGAACACTTTGTCGTAGCGATAGTCGTCAGCGGTCAGCACAGACTTCACAAAGCTGTCTCGCGACCTCGATGACGGGCGGAACGGCTCAAGCAGATCCATGAAGTTCTGACCAGTGACAATCACGCCGAGTTCGATCGCCTGGTGAGTCGCCTCCAATACGCCTTGGATGCCGACTTCCTGCTCGGGAGTGAGGTTAAGGTTGAGGATCATGAGCGACCATGAGGCCGTCGGCTCCTGCCTGACAATGTCGAGCAGGTGGCCCTTGTGGAACTCCAGTTGAGCAACGCGCCTTTTGAGATCGTCGATCTGTGATTGAAGGTCGGACACTTCATTCTCCTGTGTTAGTGAGACATGGAGGCGGCCACATTGCAAAACGCGACTAATGCGACGTGGCCGGCGGCGAGTTGCTGCACAACTCACCCGCGCCGGGGAACCGGCCCGGCCCTCCCTGACAGTTGCGAGTCGATCAACCGACGACGCGGGCGTTCCGCAGTCCGGTATACACTTCAATCGGTCGCGTGAATTTGGGGCGGCCGTTGTTGACGTTGGACCGACCTCGATTGCTCGATGAGTCCCGCACAGCGCGGGCCTTGCATTGAGGGCACAGTGTGTTGGGGTTGCTGCAACAACTCGCGTTGGGGACTTTCGAGGTCACCTCGACTTCGCGGGCGTTGCGCAGAGTGGAATACACCCCAATAGGTCGCACGAATTGCTTGATGGGGACTTTCGAGGTCGGCATGGGATACTTTCGGGTCTGAGAAAAAAGGGAAGTCAAACGTCAATCGTCTTCAACTCGGACAAGTAAGCTGAGATCTTCATCTGTCGCTGCGATTCCTCCGCCTGTCGCTCACGTTCCATTTCCGCCTCGCGAGTTTCGGACAGCGCTGCATCGATGTCTGAAATCGTTTCTCGTAGCGCAAGGATGCGAGCTTTGCCGCGCCTCAGATCTTCGAGGCTGCTGTCACCGGGAGCGGGCACGTACTTGAACTTCATGGCACTCTCCGCTTGCCGAATGACATCCTGTTTGTACTTCGCGAACTGAACTTGCTCGCTGGCCAGCTTCCGAACCGCGAACTCTTTTCGCGTGCGGAGTAGCTCCACGGGATCGGAAGGCGGGTCATGAAACTGGTGGCCGACAATTCGCGCGCCGTCGACGAACACGAAATCTCCTGATCCTGTCGCGACGGAAATGCATTCGCCGTGCTGTTTCGCAAAATCATCAAATTGGAGTGGGGTCATTGGTTGAACTCCATCAAAGGTTTACTTTCAGTCAGTCCCGAATCGTTGGCCACGCGCGCCACCGGACGCGCGAAAAATTGCATCAGCCAGTTCGGCAGTGCAGTCACTCAGCGGGACGTATGGCCGCCGCGCATGGCCGGGATTCAGAAGGCCCGCGACCAGCTTCCGCTTCCCCGCCAAGTCATGCCCGACAAACAACGCCATTGCAAAGGCAGAGAACGTGTCCCCGTGCCCCTCACCATCGCGCGGAGACGTCAGCCGGCAGCCGTAGGACTTCTCTTCAACGCGGAGCTTCAACAGGTCGCGCCGCAGGGGATCGAAGTCGTAGAGTTGCAGCCGGCGATCTTGGAACGCCTCCAGCGTCAGCGTCGTGATGTCTCTCAGGTTCGCAGCCGTCGGCGCGACTTCGCGCATCCACGGCTGTTGACCGAATTGCCGATTCTGACTGCGGCGTCGATGGCGCGAGAAAGTTTCGAGCCGTTGTGCAAGATGCTCGGCTTGCCAAGGATCGAAGCCCACGGTCTTCAGGTCGTACTCTCCATCCAGTTCCTGAACATAGGACTCGATCGCCATCAGGTCGATCTTCCTGCCGGGCGTCGGACGCCACAGCTTCGCATGCGCTAACCGAATGCGTCCCTGATTGTTCGTTCCAGACTTCCCGATGCCGAGCACTACCACGGCCGAACCGTCGCGAGTCAGTCCAAGGTCGACCCCGGCGACAAACTGCCAATCCCGTTCACCGGCGGCGAGCGGTGTCAGGCCCGGTATGAAGGCCGCTGCGATGTCGTCGGGACGCAACGCATCGCCCCCGCCCGTGCTCCAGACGTTTTCCCAAAGCCGCGCATAAGCGACGGGAGGGAGCATTCTCTGCTGTTCCGCCAGTCGCGCGGGAGTCATCCACGACGCCTGCGGACCATCCAAACGAGAGAAGTACCATCCGTCATCCGTGCGGGCGGCCTCCCGCACATGCCACTGCCAACTATCGATGAATCCGGCATTCGAGATGATGACCAGCATGCAGCCGGCCCGCTTCGCAGCAGACGACAAGATCGAATGCCAGAGACTTCCATCCCCTCCCCAGTGCGTGAGTTCGTCCGCGATGATGAGATCGGGAAGGATGCCGAACGATGACGCCACGTCGCTGGCCTCGACCGTCAGCACTCCCCCTTCACCCGGATGCTGTGCAGCCCGGTTGACGACGCGATTCGACTCGACAGTGAGGATCGATGACAACCACGGGTTGAGCCGGCAGAGCGTGCTCACGGCATCCAAGAGCAGCCGGGCTTGATCCTTGTCGCCTGCGAAACAGAAGCCCCTCAGTGGCCGCTGTGCGAACGCCAGAGACCAGACGGCCATCACTGCCAGGTCGGTCGTCTTACTGTGGCCTCTGCCACGCTCCAGATAAGCCCGCATGCGAGCGTCGGCAGTCGACCGACTATTGCACCGCATCAGACCGCGGTCGAGTTCGGCGAAGTCGGCAAACTGCCACGGGTCGAGAACGTCACCCATGCGACGCGCTACGCCGTCGACGTCGATCAACAGGTCAGCCCGGAACTGACTCGGGTCATTCGCGTACCGCTGGAAGTGAGCATTCGTCAGCATGCCTCACCTCCCTCGGGTTGCAGCCAGGGTGGTCTCGGGAGAGCGTCCAGCTTCAGCTTGTCGATGCAGCGGTCCCTACTCTCAGTGGCTGTGGCAACCTCACGGGAGAATGCCATCTTGTCAGCCGCGCTGAGCGTCGCGAATTCCTCACGCAAGAACTTCGCGGCCAACAGGCTGTGGGCTTCCCATCGGCAGGCTGATTGGACCAGTGAGGCATCTCGCAGGCTCACGGACCCTCGCAGCTTCACAATGGTGTTCTCCAGTTCGCGCCTCAGGCGGTCCGTCCGATGCCGGATATGCCGGCAGGACTTTGGGAGGCTGGACGATCGCAACCCATGCCTGAGGCTGTTCTCGTTGTCAGGCTGGCCGCCCCGGGCGCGTGGCAGTCCCTTGTCGAGACGTCCGTTGTCGGGGCTGGTCATGGTCTGTGACATTGGTCGAGGGTCGAAGATACGCCCGTTTCGGGGGTAGGGATTGCCGTCAGTTCGCCGTAAGTTCTGATGCGTCGGCTGATTGGGTCGCGCTCAAGTTCGGTTCAGATAACCGATGCTCCATCATCGGGGGCTGGTTTCGGTTGCCGCGCGCGGCAACGCGGTGGTCGTGAAGATGCGTGGCTGTCGTTTTCCTCCCCTTCGATTCCGTCTGAGGCCGGTCTGCCGGTCTGCGGACCTTCCCCCCGGTCGGAGTTAATGGCAGTGGGGGAGGCCGGTCGGTCGGTCCACCCTTT
>JANNSB010000281.1:0-3473 GCA_031402175.1 Planctomycetaceae bacterium | reverse complement strand
GCCGAGCTCTAAACCTGGGCAACTTCTCGCAGGGGATGATACCCGTTAACCGGCTCGCATATCTGCTCAGCAACACGTGCGGGAGACCTGGCGCCGTGGTGGACGAAGACTTCCTTGTCCTCCTCCGGATCGATCGCCAGCACGGCGGACAAATCCACAGGCTGCGGATACGTCGCTACGAGTCCATGCACCTCGTCGAAGTCCTTCAGGAGCATACCTCCGTCAACAAACGCGGGCGTCCAGGGGCTGCATTGCCCCAAAGACGTGTCTGCCTGATCGCGGTATACCCGGTCAGCCAGACCCCGCACCACTTGCGTCGTGAGATTACGCTGAGCGACGAACGAACCTGTTACTTCAGATTAGAGTCGTCATGGATCGTGATGTATTATCATGTACCCCCGTCCAGTATCAGAAGCCGACTGACGACACCGGCACGTGTTTCTTCGCGGTAGGCTGGTATGTCTCGCGTGTATACGGTACGCAACTGTCGCACAGACTCAAACGTGAAGCGGTACCGGGGGCTCTGCCCCGGCGCGGCCGCGTCGCGATACTCCAGCAGCCCCGCACTCTTGAGCCGAAGCACGGTGTCGGTGCTGACTCACAAAGCCTTGGCAGCCTGCGCGGTAGTCAGCTCAGCCGGGAAACCGAACTCATCAACATCACCCGCCAGTTCGGGTTCGTCACATTCGTCTGATTTCATCGCTCCCTCCACGAAGAGCGGTTTGGATCATTGCCCGACCTATCAGAAGTCGCGGCGGCAGAATGGAAAACGGCGGTTCGCAACCCTCGCAGGTGCGGGCCAGCTCCCTGCTGCTGAGCGCTCATCGGTCTAACGGCGGCACCGGTTTGGTAGGCAACATCATCGTTAACCATCCCGATCCGACCAGCCGCGTAGTAGCCGGCTACGGCCGCGCCCCCTCTCGCGGCTTGATCGTCGAGCCAGCGACGACTGTCCGTTAAGCTGCGTGAAGACGAGAACCTGGCACACGCACCGAGTTGGGATGTCGAGAACCGCAAACAACGCCGATTCCCCAAACCCAGACCCCTCATCTGATACCCGTGAGGCGGTCCTGCAATCGGTATGGCAATTGGCGCACGAACTTCATGAACTGAGACAGTTCGCAGGCGGCTGGTGCCTGTTACAGTTCGAGCCACCCGAATCAGTAGAAGTCGCCGACGGCTTGACCGCAATACAATGCGATGCCAAGCATTTGTCCACCCGACAAGAAATGCAACATCCGCACCTGTCGAGTGTGCGAGATGGCCTCTCCGACCTGTGCCAGCTTTCGACTGACAAAGACCAGTGGGATGGACTGGCGAAGCGGATGCGCATGTACGTTGTCGCCGCACTTCCAGGGCGGTACGAATTGCTGCAAGACCGTTGGAAGCAACTCCTGCAGCGTAAAAGTGTGACCCAGAGCGTCAAAACGGCGTTTCTGCAGATTCTGAGATCCGCGGACCAAGACGGAATCCCAGTGACGATTTTGTCTGCGATCCCACGGGTTGGTGCGAGCCTGCAGAGCCTGCTGGATTTGGATGCCCCCCGGGAACAGCGCCATGTGGAGGCCGGGTTTCCTGGCTGTCGTACAAGCATTTCGATGCCTGGCTATGAACATCGTGCAGTTGATCTCGCTCAAGACGACCCGATCGAGGTGGGCTGGACCGATCATGTGGTCAAGCTGAATGAGCTGCTCGACGAGTCGTTGCCTCTCCCCTTTCGACCGCGGCTGCGGTTGACGGCCGCCGGACGGGCCGAACTGGCACGGATCGAACTGGGAGAAGACGATGGATTGCATGTCGACCTCGAACTTAGCGGTGGCGACATCGTGCTCTACGGTGAAGGGCGTCAGGTGAGTGTTCGCAACAACTGGAAGCCGCCGCTGACGGAGATTCAGTATCTCGTCGTCCGGAAGCTGATCGAACTGTCGAATGATCATCCTGACAATGACAAGCTCTGGACGTATGACGTGCTGGATGGCGAGTGCGATGGCCACAGCGTTAGAGACGCACTCAATGAATTACGAGAAGACCCCGACTGGGCCGCCGTCGTCTTCACGAAGTCCGGACGGGGTGGCGGCGCGCGATTCCTAACGAAGGCTGCCACCTAGCACCGCATGCGGCGCGCCGCGAGCGGACAGGTGAAGTCCGATCGGCAGGTCGGCGAGATGGCCGGACGCGGGGGCATTCACATTTTTTTCAAGATCTTTGGCGCTGAATGTGCGCCCGATGAGGCGCACATTTCAGGTGCCGTCTGCTCGCCCGATTTCGGCAGCCAGGCAACCACATCCGCCTCGCAGAATTGTGGATACACGACGCGCAGACATGGCGGGAGGACACGCCGACTTTACCATGTCAGAATCCCGAATGTGCGCCACATAAGCGCACAATAAGTGCTGTGACATCAATGGTTTGCGTCGAAAGTTGCTGTTGACGCCCCGTGGAAGCGCGGTACCCTCGTTGCACCTGCCTCCGCATTGTCGTGAGGGCATCTTCAAAGTCCCGAGGAGCCGAGTTATGTCAATTCCGTCGTTTGATGAGATTCTCGAACGAGCCCAGCTGAACCAGGCGCCAGACAAGTCGCCATTCGAGCCCCTGCCCGGCGAGTGGTTCCTCGCGGGGCCGATCCCAGGCGGCCGGCTGCAGCAGGCGGCAAAGCTGCCCGGCCGTGCCCTCCATGCCTGGCTGACAGTCCTCTGGGCGTATCAGCAGAAAGGTCGGCTTTACGGCGTGAAGGTAACCAACAGGGATCTCGACCAGTTCGGCGTTCTCGAAGATGCCGGCCGCCGGGCATTGGCAGCACTTGAGCAAGCCGGGTTGATTGAGGTGAACCGGCATTCAGGGTGTTCGCCTTGGGTGAAGGTTATTGCGACGTCTGCAGCAGATGCGGCACTCGAAGACACCGCCCCTGACTCCACAGGTGCCCAGTGACCACGAGCATCAATCCATTTCAGCAGGCACTCCTTGACGGCCTGCCCGATGTCCATCGGGACGGTCAGGGACTGGAGATCCCCGCTGACGTGATCGGACTTGTTGGCGATATTGCCATCCCGCGATTCGAGCCGCACATCACCGACGACGGGTCGGTAATCATGGAGCGTCACGTGGACGGGCTGCTACATCTGGCTGAGACTCATCCCAGCGCTGGTCTGCTGTCATCGCTGGCTTACCAGGCACGCCAGTCCGGCGTCATCTGGGATTGCTCGCCCTGCGACCGTGGTATCAGCGCGTTGCCCGTACCGATCGACAACTCTTTCGTACATCCCGGTCTTTCCCAGTTCGTGCGCAATCGGCCTCGTGGGTTATTCAGAAGCCATCCCGGCGCCAGTGCGGCGTTCACAGTTGCCGGAATCGCCATGGCGTACCCGCTGGCGCGGATCATCCTGTTGTTCACGCACCGGCGCGAACTGCGGCGGTTCAAAAAGGCATTGGCCAAGATCTCGCCGGAGCTGGCCAGGCGACTCCACCTGCCCGAG
>JANNSB010000280.1:0-17725 GCA_031402175.1 Planctomycetaceae bacterium | reverse complement strand
GACCTTGTAAACACCCAGGTGACAGGCGCGGGGCTGGCGGTATTGGCCGGGCTGGCGAACCTGCAGTCGTTGTCCCTTGGCGGCACCCAAGTGACCGACGCGGGGCTGAAGGAGTTGGCCGGGCTGGCGAATCTGCAGTCGTTGTACCTTGGCGGCACCCAAGTGACAGACGCGGGCGTTGCCGAGCTGCGGAGCGCTTTGCCGTCGTGTAGCATTTCGATTCAGAGCAGAATTCCACGGTGATTTATTCGTGGGC
Source organism: Planctomycetaceae bacterium (assembly GCA_031402175.1). GTDB lineage: Bacteria > Planctomycetota > Planctomycetia > Planctomycetales > Planctomycetaceae > JANNSB01. Next base: position 17,469 of record JANNSB010000280.1, on the reverse strand, counting down.
GAGGCCTGGTGCCACTTCTATGAAAGTCCGCTGTGCGTCAAGGGTGGATGTGGTTGATGGCTGCGTCGGGGTGGCGGGTGCGCACTGCGGAGCAGAAGCACCCGTGACGCGCGGTTCGAGGGGCTTCGGTTCACGGTGCGCCCCCGCCACCCGTCGCTTGCGGTGGAGTTGCACAGGCGACCCCCACTACCCCCGCACTGGCGGACAAGCCGACCAGTGCCACACATGTTGAGGCCCAACTCGCCCGTGGCACCTGGCGCAGCACGCCACCCGGCCCAACACCGACACCCGCCAAACCCAACTCATCCGACCAGCGGCGAAACGTCCAAAAACCGAAACCAACAATCACTCCGTGAGACTTGCGGGCTAGCTCAGCATGACGAGTACGAACTCGGCTATGGATTCCGTGCAACGCGAAACCCCAGGTCCGGTTTAACGCTGACAGGGTGATCGAAACCCCGACAACCCGAACGGCCATTGACGCCGCTCACTCTGACCAGGTTGGACGATCCGAAACTCGCCCAGTATCCCCCCCCGCGATGCACGAGAAGATACACGATATCTGATTCGTCAGCGTTAGGTAGAACCACGGGATTCTCGCTCGCGCCACTGCGATCGCCATACACATCCGAGTCGTATTCATCGAAACACCACTCGGATACATTTCCGTGCATGTCGTGCAGGCCGAATGCATTCGGCGGATAGCTGCCCACCGTGGTCGTACGATCCACTCCGTGGAAGTTGGCCAGAGTGTCGTCGTTTGAGTCACCGAAATAGAACGCGGTCAAAGTTCCCGCGCGACACGCGTACTCCCACTCCGCCTCGGTAAGCAGACGGTATCCCGTCCCGCCGAGAACGCTGATGTCCGCACTTTCAATGCGCCCCTCGATTGTTGGAATTGCTCTTGGCCATACGTCCGTCAGTTCATAATACGCAGGCAGATTCTCTCTGAGTGATAATGCGTTGCAGAATTCGATCGCGTCGTACCACGAAACTCGCTCCACCGGAAAACGTGAGGTATCCATGCCTTCCACCTGAGCGGCTGCTTCGCCGCCAGCAGAAAAATCGCTCGGGTTGGAACTCATCACTTGTTCCCATTCGTTTTGCGTTACTTCAAAAGTGCCGACATAGAACGGTTGCGTGATTCGCACTCCGTGCCGCGGCTGCTCACGCTCAAAGAACACGGTAAACTGCTCCAGAGTCGAACCAAACTCTCGCTGCGCCAGTTCCCGAGGTGTCTGATCGCCACCCATCAGAAACCGCCCCGCGGGAAGCAGCGTCAGTTTCATCCCGATCGAGTTTTCGAGTTCGGTTTCGATGCCCAATTGTTCCGCCCATTCGCAACGGCGCTCCTGAGCCTCGTCTTCGTCGAATCGTGAGTTAAGCAGTTCCGGCGGCTCCTGGGCGATGCCGACATCACTCCGCACAACTATTGCTCCGAAGACAAACATCGCTGCGAGACTGAGCGGGTGGCCAGACATGATGATTCCCGATCTGCTGAATGGTGAATGCGTCGATGATGCTCGGAATGAGCACGCTCGATATGCATTTGACGATCCCCTTTGGGGAACGTCAAACGTGGGTGGCCCCAATAGATTCTTTCGGCAGGTGGCCGGGGCGCACCGTATTCACTACTACGCCCGTCCCGGCGTCGAAGACCTGACCGCCGAAGACCGCCTGATGTCCTCGTTGCCCTACGGACTGCAGCCGACTCACTTCAACACGATGTTCTTCAACATCTGCAGCCCGGACGACGGCCAGACGTGGTCGACGCCGTGGATCATCGACGATCCCGCGATCTACTACCTCGAAGGCGGCTCGCGCCAGGCGTCACGGAATTGACGGACAGTTGATCTGTAACTACGAACCAGCCCGGCTGCGAGCCTGTCGCAGCCGGGCTGGTTGAGTTTGATGGGTGACAAGGCTGGTACGCCGCAAGCGACGATCGGAGTGAAATGATCGCGGCCATTCCATCACCCAATTGCAGGGACATTACCCACGCAGGTCATTCCCTACAGCAGAATCTCATCAGCAGGCTTGAGCATCGCGGCCACGCGCCTGACGAATTCCGGCAGGCCCTGGCCGGTTGCGGCTGAGATTTGCAGCACTTCGTGACCGAGCGATTCACTCAGCAGTTCCGCGGCTGCAGGGGCATCGGGGAGTTCGCACTTCGTGATGACGACCAGTTCGGGCCGGACTGCGAGATCGGGATCGTAGAGCCGCAGCTCTTCGCGAATCTGATGGTAGTTCTCGATTGGGTCGGTCTGGTCCATCGGGGACGGCTCGACCAGATGCACCAGCACTCGTGTGCGCTGCACATGCTTGAGGAACTCGTGTCCCAGTCCGACGCCGGCGTGCGCGCCTTCGATGAGGCCGGGGATGTCGGCCAGCACGAACTCGCTGTCGTAGCCGAAGCGCACCATGCCGAGGTTGGGGAACTTCGTCGTGAAGGGATAACTGGCGATCTCGGGCGTGGCTCGCGACAATCGGCTGAGCAGTGTGCTCTTGCCGGCGTTGGGCTTGCCGATGAGTCCGACATCGGCAATAAGCTTGAGTTCGAGCAGGATGGTGCGTTTCTGACCGGGCTCGCCGTATTCGAACTCGCGCGGCGCGCGATTCGTCGCCGTGGCGAAGTGCTTGTTGCCATGACCGCCTCGGCCCCCCTTGGCGACGACGAGCGAGGCGCCGTCTTCGCTGAGATCCTTGAGCAGGATGCCCTCGTCGGCATCTTTGACGAGCGTGCCGGGAGGGACGAGGATCACTGTGTCCCCGCCACCGCGACCGGTGCGCAGGCTGCCTTCGCCGTTGCGGCCGTTGACGGCTGACCAATGGCGGTGCCCCGCGAGGTTGGCGAGGCTGCCGAGATTTCGTTCCGCCTGAATGATGATGCTACCGCCGTGGCCGCCATCACCTCCATCCGGGCCACCACGAGGCACAAAGACCTCACGACGGAAACTCATGCAGCCGTTACCGCCGTCTCCCGCCTTGCATTCAATGGTGACCTGGTCGACGAACACGCCGATCCATTCCAGAGTTAAGCGCTGTGACGATCACACGGATTACTTGCGATGCCGGATTTTCGCGCGATTACGCCGCTTCTTCCTACCGAGTTTTCTGCGACCCTTTCCCGACTTCTTCACTCCCATTGCGTATCAGCTCCCCGTGCTCTGTGAGCAGTAAAAAAGTTGTGGTGGCATACAGGCGTCCTTTCGTAGGTGCGAGTCAGGAATTGGCCGCCGATTCCAAGCGCGGAATTGCAACAGCCCCGGCTGGACCGGGCAATTTAACAGCGGCATCCGCAGGTCGCAACACCGGCCCGGCCGTGTTGGACCTGGAACACTGCGTCTTTCGTTTGCCAGACTGGGGCGGTAAGATCGAACGTGGATGATGGTTATGCAGTCTGACGGCTGAACCTCCCGAGGCAACAGGAGTCAGGATTCAGGAGTCAAATGACATGAACTCTCTTCCACCCTGACCCCCGACACCTGAATCCTCTCCACATGATCGGAATCGTCGACTACGGCATGGGAAATCTGCGGAGCGTGCAGAAGGGACTGGAGCGCGTGGGAGCGGCCGCCCGAATCTGTACTCATCCGGGGGAAATTGCCGGTGTCGACCGGTTGATTCTCCCGGGCGTCGGGGCCTTTCGAGACGCGATTGCCGAACTGCAGCGACAGGAGTTCGTGGGGCCGATCAAGGAACACGTCGCCGCCGGCAAGCCGTTTCTGGGCATCTGCCTGGGGCTGCAGCTCTTGTTTGATGTCAGTTACGAGGATGGGGAGTATCAAGGACTGGGAATCGTCCCCGGGAAGGTGGTGCGGTTCGAGTCGCAGCCCGACCTGAAGATTCCCCACATGGGCTGGAATATGCTGAACCTCACGCGGCCCAATCCGTTGTTTGCAGAGATCGAAGAGCGGCCTTATGTCTACTTCGTGCACAGCTATCACGTCGTTCCGAACGATCGATCGGTTGTGGCCGCAACCACCGACCACGGCGGCGAGTTCGTGTCGATGATTACACGGGGCAACATGTTTGCGACGCAGTTTCACCCCGAGAAGAGCCAGAGCGTGGGATTGAAGATTCTGGAGAACTTCTCACGGGTGGACTAAAAGGGGACAGAGTGTACTACTCACTACCAACTAGCCACTACCAACCATGACCCAACGCACCGACTTCGTGTCACGTCGCGGGTTCCTGCGAGCAGGGAGTATCTCGTTTGTCGGCAGTTCGCTGATGCTGGCCGATGCCGAGGCGTCGCGGCTGATCGGCGGCCCGAAGCGCTGCGTGCTGATCGAGATGACGGGCGGTGCGAGCCAACTCGACAGCTTCGATCCGAAGCCCGCCGCCCGTCGCGAGATTCGTGGCCCGTTGCGACCTATTTCGACAGCCGTCCCCGGACTGCAATTCACTGAAGGTTTCCCGAGGCTGGCCGAACTCGCGGACCAGTTGCTGGTGATTCGTTCGCTGCATCACGATGCGGCTCCGATTCACGAGACCGGGCTGCAGTGGATTCGCCTCGGCAGCACCGGTTCGCGGTCGGGACGGGCTTCGGCCCTTGAGCAAGTGGTGAATCAGGCCTGGTCGAACGATTCCGACCGCCCCGCCGCCCTGCGACTGTCCCCCTCTCTGGAGGATGAAAGAACCATCGAACTGCTGTCGGCGGAAAAGCCGGCCAACGATGTGGAAGTGCACTCAGAAATCGATGTTGCCTGTGTCGACATTCTGCGGAACTGCGATCCTGCTGATGTCCGGCAACGGTTCGGCAACTCGCCCTTGGCAATTCGACTTCATGTCGCGCATCGGTTGCTGCGGCAGGGACTGAGATTCATCACGATTCCCATGTTTGCCGCACCGGAATCACCGGGAACATGGGACATTCACGGGCATAAGCCGTCCGGGGCGGGTACGGCATTCGAGTACGGCGGGCGCCTGGGACGCGGGTTCGATCAATCGGTCGCGAGTTTTCTGGAAGTGTTGCGAGCCGAGGGGTTGTTGCAAGAAACCATGGTGGTCTGCGTCGGAGAGATGGGACGCACCCCCAAATTGAACGCTGGCGGCGGACGCGACCATTGGTCATCCTGCTGGTCGGCAGTGCTGGCGGGGGGCGGTGTGGCTGGCGGCACCGTGATCGGCAGGTCGGATGCGAACGCCTCAGCACCAGTCGAGCGACCAGTGCACCTGAGGGAATTGGTGGCTGCAATCGTACATCAACTGGGCATCAATCCCCTGGCTGAACTCGCGGTCGGCACCGCCACGCGCCCGCTGATCGGCTGCCGAGCCATGCCGGAAATCGTGGGCTGAATCATTTGGGATTCGGGAGTTCGGATTGGTCATTGGTGATTGGCAGCATCCTTCCGTCCAATTACAAATGACAAATTCTCAATCCTCAATCACAAGCCCTCCATCATGCTCAACGACCTCGCCTGGGATCTGGTTCAACAACTCATGCTCGGCGAGGAGGACTTGCGCGTCGATATCCACAACTTCGAGTCAGGCGGAGCCGTCATCGACTGCGGAGTCGAGACGATCGGCAGCTTGTCGGCCGGTCTGGCTCTTGCGGAGATCTGCACCTCGGGACTGGCCGATATCTCGATTCTCCCGGGAACGATCGGCGACATTGGCTGGCCGCATGTGTTCGTGCAATCCGACAACCCGGTCGAGGCGTGTCTCCTGAGTCAGTACGCGGGCTGGTCGATTCAGGTGAAGGAGTTCTTCGGCATGGGGTCGGGCCCCATGCGAGCGCGGGCCGGCAAAGAAGACCTGTTCACCGAACTCGAATTCGACGACCGCGATTCCGATTTCGTCGTCGGCATCCTGGAGACCGGTGACCTGCCGGGGTCCGACGTGATCAACTACGTGGCCGAGACATGCAAGATCGACCCGGCGCAAGTGTGTCTGCTCGCCGCCCCGACGAGCAGTTTTGCGGGGAACCTGCAGGTGGTCGCCCGCAGTCTCGAAACCGCGATGCATAAGCTGCATGTGCTGGGTTTCGACGTGAACCGCGTCGCTGCAGGCTGCGGATCTGCACCGTTGTCGCCAGTCGCGGCCGATGACCTCACCGGCATCGGGCGCACCAACGACGCCATTCTCTACGGCGGCCGCGTGACGCTGTGGATCGACGGGGATGACGAGTCGATCGCCGAGATCGGCCCCAAGATCCCTTCCAGCGGATCGAGCATGTACGGCCAGCCGTTTCTGGAAGTCTTTCAGGCTGCGGGGGGCGACTTCTACAAGATCGACCCATTGCTGTTCAGTCCGGCGGAAGTGTTGATTCACAACATCGAGACCGGCCAGGTGCATCTCTTCGGCGGGTTGAATGCGACCGTGCTGAAGGCATCGTTCGGCGTGAAGTGACGAGCGCTACTCCGCCAACTGCCGGCACATCGCTTCCATGTGGGCCGACAACGTGTCCCATGGATTGTCGGCGTCCGGATCGTTCGGACGGTACTCGTCTTCGGTGATGTAGACCCACCGCACGTAATGCCTCGCCATCCGCAGTGCATCGGTGTCGAGTTCGTCCTGCGAATAGAGCAGCATCGCGCGAGTGAACGGTGGATGGTCGGTGTAGCCGCCGAAGTAGTCGCCGTGCAGGCGTTCCTCGGTGGGCCAGGCGTCGCCTTCGTGGACGACAATCACATCAGCCGCATCGAGTTCGAAGTACCGTCCGGGAGTGTCGGCCCCCGGATTCGCGACCGTCGGCCAGTAACCGGCTTTGCGAGCATAGGCATTGAGCGCCGCCTGATGCGCGGCCGCCTCCTCGGTGTCCTCGTAGGTCATCTCATCGAAGAAGATGCCATGCGCCCGGGGGTACATCTCCCGCCAGGCATTGATGTCCTGTTCGACCGCATTGGAATCGCGACATCCATAGCTGGTGGTGAGATAACCAAGCACGACGCAGCCGGCGCCGATCAAGCGGTCGATCGCCTTCACGTAGTTTTGATCAACTTGCTCTCCCGGTCCCGAGGCCGGGTTGACGATCACCCATATCGGCACTGTCTCGTATTCGCGTTTGATTTCGATCAGCCGGTTGTACGCTTCGTTCGTGTGAATGTTCGCCGGGTAGACGTACATCGGCACCAGCACGCCGCAGCGTTGTTGGGTCAATTCGTGAAATGCCCGTGCATTCGCGGCACGATCGTCCCTGTCGTCGGCGCTTACCGTTGCCAGAGACAGTTGCCCGACAAGACACACCACGAACAGGACAACGCGACTGGGCATGGCGGACACCTATGGCGGTTGAACGGCAGACATTGCGGGGCAAAGCGAGTTTCACTCCGCCCGTCCGCTAGAAGAGCGTTATCTTTCCCGGCGTGCAACGCCTGCGTACTCGGAACACGTTGTTTCGCAGGGGCGAGGGCGAGTTCGTCGGCTCAACCATTCGCTTGACAATCCGCCAACTGCCCAGACGATGCACATGCAACAACTGATGGACAAACCTGTTTGAGTGGAACGACGACATGTGGCAGTGGATTCTGATCGGACTGACGGTTTTGCTGGCGATACTGGCAATCGTTTACGTCCGCCATCGCCGCTACCGCAAAGGGGTTTACCGCACGCTGGCTGCCAGGCGGGCCGAGACGATTACGCGTGAACGGCCACGCTTTCAGTTCGGCGATGGTAAGCCGCTCCACGGAACATTCGAGGAACTGCGCATCACCAGGATTGATGGTGCCGTCTCTCCCGACTGGCTGGAGGAATTGAAGCAGGAATGCCTGAGCATTCTGTCGCACGTCGAACGCAGCTTCATCCCCGGCCATAAGCAGGGGGGGACGTTATCGTACGAATCGATTCACCAGGTCTCGCCCAAGTGCCTGAGCACGTATCACTCGGAACAGTTGCGCCGGTATCTCAGCGAGGTCATCGGCGATGAGGTCTATCCGACGGCCGACCACGACCAGAGTTCCTGTTCGCTGCTCTACTACACCGAGGCGGGCGATCACATCGGCTGGCACTTCGATCACAATTTCTACAAGGGGCGGCACTTTACCGTGCTGATTTCCATTCTCAACGAAGGCAAGGGCGGCGGAGTGTCGGCTTCGAAGCTGCAGCGTCAATGGCCCGACCGGGATGAAGAGTTCGACACATCATCGAACTCACTGATCGTGTTCGAAGGAGCCAAGGTGCGACACCGCGCGACGCAACTCGGAGAAGGGGACCGCCGCATCCTCCTCAGCATGACGTTCGCGACCGACCCGCGCACCGAAGGGGTGAAAGACTTCATCCGCCGCGTGAAAGACACCGCCTACTACGGCCTGCGTGCGATCTGGGATTGATCGCGGATCAATCACCGTCGAGAACTGCCGCGATCGCCCATGCCCCGACTGTTCTCCAGTTTGCAGCGATTGTTCACCGTCGGGTATCGCCCGCATCCGGAGGAAACATCATTCGTCGCTCGCAAGCAGACGAAGTCCCAGGATGGACTTGAAGTCAGCGCCGCCGTCTTGAGCGATCACGAAAGCCGACGGCACTTCGGCGTGCGTCTGAACCACCGCGGGCTGCAGCCGGTGTGGATTCACTGCGTGAACAACTCCGATCGAGCCTACCGGCTGGATTTCTTCGGTGTCGATCCGGCCTACTACACACCCTTGGAAGCGGCCGGAATCTGTCATTTCTCGTTGGGGCATCGGCTCGCAGCGATGGGACTTTTGTCGTTTTTGTATCTGCCGCTGCTGCTGTTGCTCCCGTTCAAAATGGTGTCTGCACGCCGAGCGAACCGGCGCATGGACGCATTGTTCAAGCAGGAAGGCTTTCGATTCGGCCCGATCCCTCCCGGCAGCGAGCGCGCGGGCGTGGTGTTCACCCACATCGACGAAGGGAACAAAAACATCACCGTGGAGTTCGCCGCTCAGGATCATGTGTCCCGTTTCGACTATTCCCTGGAAGTTCCCGGCCTGGCCATTCGCGCTGCGAAAGTTGATGAAGCACAACCGTTGAGTGAAGTCACGGAAGCAGACTTGAAGCAATGGATTCAAAGGTTCGCGCGGTGCACAACGAACAAGCGGGGCACAGCCGAGGGGGATCCGCTCAATCTGGTCGTCATCGGTGATCGGGAGCTGATTCGCCAGTGTCTGGGCGGGCGCTGGGATGAGACGGAAGCGATCTCACTGGCGACCTGCATCAAGACCGGGAAGGCGTTTCTGTTCGATGCCGAGTATCGGTATTCACCAGTCAGCTCGCTCTACGTGAACGGTCGCATGCAGGATCTGGCATTGCAGAAGGCTCGCGCCAGCATCAACGAACGAATCCATCTGCGGCTGTGGCGAACGGAATTGTCGTTCCAGCGGCAGCCCGTGTGGATTGGCCAGATCAGCCGCGATATCGGCGTGCGGTTCACTCCGAGAACATGGAACTTGACGACACACCGCATCGACCCCGATGTCGATGAGGCGCGAGACTACCTGATGGATTCGCTGCTCGAAGCCGGCCGCGTGTCGCAGTTTGGTTATGCAGCGGGAGTCGGGCCAGCGCCGGAAGAAGCTCCCCGGCACAACCTGACGGGCGATCCGTACTCGACCGATGGCCTGCGCGCCGTCCTGGTTCTCTCGCCTGCCCGAACTCAACCGACGTTCATTGACTGGCGGTGAAGCAGTCTCGTGCAGTCGAGGGCATTGCAAGCGTCTACCAGGTTGCAGTCGGCAGCGGCTGCTTGTCGGGGTGAAGGTAGACAAAGCACTTACCCAGACGCCCGCCATAGTTGCCGGCGGAGATGCGCAACAGGCCGGGGGTGTTCTTCGAGGCCTGGATGGCTGCCTGCGTCGCCTGCACGATCTCGTCCAGAGTGCGGCCGTTGATGATGATCTCCATCACCGAGCCGACGCCGCGAGGTAGTTGCGAGTCGGCACGCGGATCGTCGACGAGCTTTGGGCAGAACTTCTCATACGTGCTGGCGAACATGAATTTGTACCTGCTGCCCGCCTTCGATCCGCTGCCGGCAATGCCGCCGGGAAAGGGCATGATCACTCCCGGACAGTCGCGGACGGCTTCGACGCCGGCCTCGGCCGCTGCCAGAGCGGAATCTTCGGTCTCTCCGAAGTACCACAGGTTGCCCCCCATCACTCCGTCGGCGTAACCCAGTCTGCGGTCGAGAATGAACTCGCCTCCCAGCGTCGGCACCCACCACATTTTGCGGCCGTGTCGTTCAATCCGTTTCTGAAATCCATCGCCGAAATAGGCGACCTTGCGGCCGATTCGATAGTAGTCCTGTGAGTCGACCAGATTGAAACAGGCGGCGGTCGGACAGGTGAGCACGTTCTGACTGATGCGCACGAGCACCGCCTTCTCCAACGCCTGCACGCGGTCCTTGCGAAAGCAGGGGACATGCAACTGCACGATGGCGCCTGGGCGGCCGTCCGGCGTGGCGAACGACTCATCGCCTCCCGGCCCCACGAACCGATCAACACCGGCTTCGCAGTCGCAGAGGATCGTGCTCGATGCGTTTCCCGTTACGGCGGCAGCGGCATGCGCCACCCAACGCGGGTCGCGCGCGGTGATCAGGAACTCGACATAGATGCTGCGGAATGCTTCGGCATAGGTGTCGTCGATCGCAGCAGGCATCGGCAAACTCGAGTCACTTCGTGATGCTTGATCTGGTCAGCCGCCCTCGGCCCTCGTAGACGGCGCGTTCGGTGACGACCTTGTCCATAAACACATCGTGCGGGCTGACGATCAAATCGTCAAACAACTGCGACTCGTAGCACAGACCGATGAGTGGACAATCGGGCCGCGTGCGCTCCAGCAATCGGTCGTAGTAACCCTGACCATTGCCCATGCGGCCCCCCTCGCGGCTGAAGCCGACGCCGGGGACGATCACCAGGTCGAGTTGTTCCGGTTCAATTTGCTTTCCGGCCTCGCCCCAGCGTTCGCGCGGAGGTTCGAGGATCTTCCACTTGCCGACGATCAGTTCTTCCATCGACTCCAGCCGCCAGATGACGAGTTTGTTGGCGCCGAAGTCGTCGACGGTGCAGTAGGGGACGCCGATCTGTTTGCCGCTCGACAGCGCCTGCGGCAGGGCGTGGCGTGTTCGCAGTTCCGAGCGGCAATCGAGATACCACAGGACTGACTTTGCCGCTGTGTACTCAGGCAACTGCACGAGCGACGCGACGGCCAGTTCGCTGATGCGTTCCTTGTCGGCCTGGGCGTTGCGGGCGTCGTATGCCTGACGCCGCATCGCCGCCTTGGGATTCAGGCTGTCGGTCGTGGTTTCACTCACTGCATTGCTCCGGAGGGATTCGGCGATGCGTTATGGCGGCGCGATCGACCTCCGTCAATGGTCCCTGCAACCTTCCACGGCTGCGCCACTCCGATAGGCAAGCTATTAGCGCCCACCCGTGGCGTGCATTCCCGGCACCGCAAAGAAAACGCCACTCGACAGGATGGCGTTTGGTCCGCGTGTCATAACTTCTGACGCTACGCAGCAGACTGGGCGTCCTGGGCCTTCCGCCGTTGTCGCATCCGCAGTCCGATGCCGCCGAGAGCCGTCAGACCCAGCAAGGCCATGCTGGCCGGTTCGGGTACGGCGGATGATTCGAGTCGTACATTGTCCAGGTCTGTCAAATCGCCGCCGGTATTCCAGTCGGCATAGATGTACAACTCCTGGAGATCACCGAGAACAGCCGTCATGTCCGAAGCAGAAGCTGGGGGTCCAAGCTGGGCGTCCAAGATGCCCGTTAAGCGCCAATCGGAGGCCGATAGGCTGAGAGAGAAACCAGTCCAATCGGTCGTTGAGGGCGGACCGGCGAATGCTGAATAGAGGGTGCGATCTGTTCCAACTAGGACTGCGAGTACCCCAGGTATTCCGTCGTTCTCCGTGTCTCGCGTATCGAAACTCAGCGTGCCGCCATAGTAGGCTGACATGTCGCCGAGATAACCGGACGGCGCTACAAACACAGTAGCGTTACCATCGGGATCACCTGTCTGAATGTAACCACCCGGATTGCCGCCCGTTGGTACAAAGGTCGGCGCAAATGAGCCGATTGCAACCGTGGGGGGATCACCATTCACGACCGTACGTATGGTCCAGCCGTCGTCACCAGAGTCGAATGTACTGGTGATTAGCGCCGCAGAAGAAAGTGATGACCGGCCTATGCAGACGGTTAGCACAACCACCGCTGCCAGAGAGGAGAGGAGAGGAGAGGCGTGAGGAGGTCATTTTGTATGGTCCCTTGCGAGTACGAAAACACGATGCGCAATTACCGTCACACGATTTGTGATGGTAACCCCCCGTCTCGCACTGGAACAACCGCCAAGGAGTGCAAAAATGGGCAAAATGGACCAACTCGCGGAGTTAGTCTTTTAAGACTACGTCGCGCCGTGGGTGGCCCCGAAAGATTCTGTCGGGGCGGCGTAGCCGTGGGTGGTTGTGAAATCGCGTTCGAGGCAATCGTCGCGGCAAGCCGCATGAGCGTCCAATCCATGACCTCCCATCGACTTCGTCGACCCGGATAGCGGCAGCTATCCGGGCCACCCACGGTCACTTTGAAGCCGGTTGCCAATGCGGCCACATCGCGGCGTGTCCGGATGGCAGGTGGGTGACTTGCCTTTCGGTGCGGTCGCTGAGGTTCATCACGTACAAATTTCGCACGCCGCCGCGTTTCGATCCGTAGAGCAACTGCCGGCCATCGGGCGACGGTGTGGAGTGATAGTGGAGCGTACCGGCCGGCGTTTCGGTGAGTTGCGTGATTTCGCCATCGAGTGTGATCTGGAACAATTCCACATTCTCGCCGACCTGGGCGGTGTAGAAGACCGATTGTCCGTCAGCCGACCACACTGGGAGGTCGCTGCTGCCGCCGTGGAAGTCGTGGACGTCGAGAAATTCGATCACGCCGTGATATCCCGCGCGATCGGCAAGCTGCCTCAACTCGCTCCCATCGCGGCGGACGATGTGTGGATGGCAGTCGTAGTGCTCGCCGCTGACGAACAGCAGCCATTCACCATCGGGAGACCAGCTCGGCGCGAAGTCGAACGGATTCCCGGTGTTAATGTGCCGTCGTTCGGATCCATCAGCGTTCGCGATGTAGACCTGATAGTTCTCGTGATAGCTGATGGAGTTGCCGTCGGGCGATGCGCTGTAGCCATAAGCGAACCCGCTCCCCTCACCGGAGACGTCTCTCTTGTTGCGGCCGTCGAGGTCCATCAGATAGGGAGTCGACACGCCGCCGATGAGGGCCGTGAACCCCAGCCCTTGACCCTCCGGCAGAAAGAACAGACCGCCGTTGTAATGGCTGACGCGATCGACGGCGGTCACGTTCAGCACGTCCGTCGTCGTCAGGCTGACGAGACACGAGTCGAGCGACCAAGTCTCCGGCTGCATGCGGAAGGTCTGGTGTTCTTCTTCCCATAGTGCATTCTCGGGATCCTGCCAGCCGCGCGCGATGACGGCCTGGCCGCCGTCCGGCGACCAGCCGGCGAATTGAGTCCAAGTGTCTGGGCCATCGACCAGTGCGGCACCGATCTCTTGGCGTCCTGTTCCATCCGTCCTCACGACCACAGCCCGCGACGTGCGGATGTTGGCATGCCGTCCACCGGGGAGATCGGTCTGCAACGACGTGTAGCCGATCCAGGGCGGGACATCATCCGGTTCGTCGGCCTGAAGCGGCGCAACGATCAAGGAGACCAGAACCGCGGACAGCAAGAGTCGCATCTGACAGGTGTTCATCCGATTGGCAGCCGACGGCGTCCCTGGAATGCAAAGACCTGCCAGAAACAGGTGAATCTGGCAGGCCAATCAGGCAGCGGAGAGAGAGGGATTCGAACCCTCGCCACGGAAATATCCCGTGGACCGGATTAGCAATCCGGCGCATTCGGCCACTCTGCCATCTCTCCGGTCGTGGGCACAACGCACTCGCTTCCGACACCGGCAGCGAGCCGATGTTCGCGTCGCACCCGTTTCACGCGGCGGGATTATCGCGGACGGGGCGTGGGGATTCAAGGACGCCGTTGAGGACATCCGAGCCGGAAGCGTCAGCGACGGGCCGAATTTGCGTTGATATGATTTCGGTTGTCACCCACGGCACCGACAGAGCGAGCAATGATGTCCACCGATCCAAACAGTCCGCACGTCGTCGCCAGTCATTTGACGGAGCTGGAGGCATCTCTGCTGATCGATGGTCTGCAGGAGCACGGCATCGAGGCCCATGCGTGGGGTGCGAACACCGCCGCCCTGCAAGGAGAGGCTGGGCCTCTCCAGAGCGTGTCCATCGTCGTGCGGCAGGCAGACGTGGAAAAGGCGAATAGCCTGCTTGCGGAGCTTCGGCGAGGTTGATGCCTCCGGCAATTCTGACTCCTTGCATGTAAGCAGGATTAGCAATTCGGCGCATTCGGAGTACGACGATCCGGTGAGTGGTTGTCGCGAACCTGATCCGACCCCGGAAGAGATCGCGAGACTAACCGCCGAGATCAGGGCCGAATGGCCTGACGGAGTGGAACCGGGCCGTGGCCGGGCCGGGAAGGCGGGCGATGAGTACCGCCCACACGTCCCCCGGACGCACGCACTGGCCCTCCGTGGAATTGGGCGACGGTAGGACGCCCTCCGGTACTCTGGACGGCGGGGAGTTCGCGAGCGGGGGTGTACTCGTATCCGAATCCTGCCGAGCCATCATGGCACGAAATGCGAGTTTTGCTTTCATCGTTGGGACGATCTTCTCCAGCGAATACGCGATATCAGGGCGCGGAGACGAGCTCAGGCGGCAGCAGAGTCACTGTGAACCTTGGCCCTGCAGCCCCCACATAGGTCTCAATTCCCGGAGTCAATTCAAGCTCAGTATTTACCCTGGCTTTCGTCCAGCCTCGCTGGTGCGCGATGGAACACTGAAGCACCACGTTCCCGTCTTCGGAATCTGTGAGAACACCCTCGACGATAAATTCCTCATCCTCTTGTGAATGCAGGACTCGGAATGCTTGATCGATCTGGACTAGGAATTCAAGTCGCTGATCATGTTCCTCGGCTTCCGGGCCGTCCTCCAACCACCACACGTCAATTCGAAAAACGAACTGACTTGCAGGGCCGGCATCGTCGGACTGCGGCCTCCCATTGTCATCGCATATCGCACTACTCCCCTCAGAATCCACCACCTGCCCAACAGATTCGCCTACGCATACCAAACCTGCCAAAGCACAGCACACGAGAAGCCGCAGTCCCACGGCGGTCCTTACATTGATTCCGTTCATGAATTGTTCTCCACCAGCGGCATGCCGCCGCTCATTTCGGGGTTTGTCTTTCGCGAATAGCAGTCTAACGCTCACATCCGCCCGCAAGTCCTCTGATTCGCGCTGAACTGGCGAATTTCGCCGGTCAACTTCAGGGATGGAACAAAAACGCACGCTGCCGAGAGCGAATGGACAGCAGCCAACTCTCAGCAGCTCAACCGACGAGGCAACTGACTGGCATCCGAGGCATATACAATACCGCCGAACCAGTCGACGATCCATTCGTCGTCGGCAGCCCTGGGGTGAGACGATCGTGTTCTCGGAAATTGTGCCGAAAAAATCGGTCTGTTCCAATACCCACGCGGGCCGAAACACCTAACCGGAGACGAATGATGGCGAAACGACGAGGCACGCCAAAGGCGAGTGATGGCCGTTGCCAGTGCGGCTGCGGCGAGTCCCCCATGGGCGGCAAGAGCGGATTCTGCATGGGACACGACGCGTGATTCCACGGTCGCGTGAGAAGCTGCAGGACGGACGGCTCAAGCTGGCCGACCTCAAGAGAGAAGTCGCGGCGGCGAGCCGCTCCTCACGACAACGCGGCCGATCCACGTAACGCGTTTCCCCGCCATAGGGAACGGCACGGAGTCCGTTCCCTACACGGAATCTCATAAAGCTTAACTCTACAACCCCGGCGCCGCTTTCCAACTCAGCACGGCTTCGCCGCTGTCGATGTTCCACACATGAACCTGGCCGTTGTAGCTGCCGGAGACGACTCGGCCGGTGGGGACGTGGACGTCGATGTCATAGAGCCAGTCGGCGGCTCCTTCGAAGTTGCGCACGTTCGATCCATCGGCGGCATTGTGCAGGCGGGCGACCTTGTCGGCTCCACAACTGAAGACGCGATTGTCCGAGAGGATCACCAACCCCAGCACTTCGTCGCCGTAGCCGCCGATCTGTCGGACCTCTGCACCATCGGCCGCGTTCCAGACACGCAGTAGCTTGTCGCGAGCCGCGGTGATGACCTGCGTACTGTCGGCAAGGAAACCGACGCCGTAGACCGGTTCGGCATGCGTGTTGAACGTCGTCAGCGCATCACCCGTCGCAGAGTCGAACACCTTCGACGTCTTGTCACGGCTGGCCGAGGCGAGACGAGTGCCACCGGGAGACCAGGCGATGTCCTGCACCCAGTCGGCATGGTCTTCGATGAGAAGCTGTTGTACGCCGTTGGCGACATCGAACACGCGAATGCTGCGGTCTGCACCACAGGCGGCAAGACGGGTGCCGTCGGGACTGAAGGCGACACCAAACATCGAATCTTCGACGGTCACGAGATCAGCGAGCAGTGCGCCATCGGACAACTGGAATATCTTGACTTCACCAATCTGTCCCGGCGTGCCGGAAGCAATTGCAATCCGCTGGCCATCGGGATGCACGGCAATGTCGTACACCCGCTCGGCCACGTTGGTGATTCGCTGCAGCAATGTCCCATCGAGCACGTTCCAGACGAGCACTTCGTGGTATCCGCTGGTGAAAACGCGTTGTCCGTCAATTGAGAACGCGACAGCAGTGACTGGAATCGGCACACGGTAGACATCCGGCGCCAGCGGCTGCGGCAGCTTGGGCATCACCTGAATCAACGGCGAAGCGGCTTCGACGCCCGCATCAAGCGGTGCGCCGACGGCGATCCAGTTTGAAATGGCGGCGATCTGTTCATCGGTCAAAGGATCGGCGTCCTTCGGCATCGAATGATCTTCGATAAGAATCTGCAGCATCGACGACAGTGCATCTCCCGGAACGACCGCCGCACCCGATTCGCCACCCTTCATCAGGGCCGCGAACGATTCCAGATTGAGCCGACCCTGAGCCGTGCGGGCGTTGTGACACGCCAGACACCTCGAATACAAGACGGGCGCGACAACTTCGGCGAACGAGACCCAGGCCCCCTGCTGTTCGAGGACGCCTTCCAGTGATTGCTGCTTGGTGATCCAGTCGGTGCGGGCGAGGGCCAGGGCGGACTCCAGTGAGGTCGCTTGCTCGCTGGACGATGTCAATTGCTGCATCGTCGTTTCCAACGTCGTGGCTGCTTCGGCCATCGACTGCGTCAGCGTGGCGAGCGTTGTTTCCGATTGCGTGACTGCGGCGACGGCCGCGTCTTCGGCGACTTGAGCGGTGTCGGCACGGCTTCGAGCAGGCTGTGGGTATAGGGATGGAATGGTGCCGCAAAAATCTGGTCGCGCCGCCCGATCTCCATGATGTCGCCACGAAAAAGCACGCAGACGCGGTCGGCGAGCATGCGCACGACCGCAAGGTCGTGCGAGATGAACA
>JANNSB010000279.1:0-7448 GCA_031402175.1 Planctomycetaceae bacterium | reverse complement strand
AACGTGGTGGAACGCTTCTTCAACCGCGTGAAACATTTCCGCCGCGTCGCCACTCGATATGAAAAGACCACCATCAACTACCTCGGATTCCTCTGCTTGGCGTCACTCATGACACTCCCGTGAATGTCCACACAACCTAGTCGCTGGGAAAAGCGATCGAGGTATCTGCTCACTGTCGCATGTGCATGATCCCGAGGATTGAGCCAGGCGATCAATGCAAACGAGTCAGCAAACATCGTCATCGCTTGGCCGTCCCCAGGCGATAATGTTCATGTTGCTCGGCCAAGTCTGAAGGCAGACCAGTCGCCGCACCCTTGAACTTCGCAAACCTTTCGCCAAATGGTTTTATTGGCTCGTCCGAAGCGAGGCTGATGCGCACGCGCGCGCCCTCAGGCAACGCCGCAGCGGTGTCCGGTACGATTACGCCGTTGTGAACCACGCCTTCGAGTTCCATGGACTCTCCCACCATCACGGTATTGCCTGCTGTCTTATTGCGACGAGCGGTTTCCTGATTGCCGACCGAACACCACTACCACTCCTCTGATTCTAGCATTGCAAATGTCCACCTTGGAGAGGCATTGTGCATATGCTCGGCAACTCGCCCGCTGACGATAAGACCAACCTAAACCATAATCTCCTCAATCACCCGCCCCCCATTCGCAATCTCCACGGGACGTCCGCCAAGGTCGGGGAGCCGGAGGTCGGGGTTGATGCCCAGGCAGTGGTAGACCGTGGCGCAGATGTCGGCTGGTCGCACCGGGAGGTCGGCCACGTAGCCCGCCTGGCTGTCGGAGGAGCCGTACAACTGGCCGCCGCGAATGCCCGCGCCGGCCAGCAGCGATGAATAGCAGAATGTCCAATGGTCGCGTCCCGCGCTGCCGTTGATGCGCGGCGTGCGACCCATTTCGCTGGTCAGCACGATCAGCGTTTCGTCGAGCAGGCCCCGAGCATCGAGGTCTTCGAAGAGGGCAGTCAGCGTCTGGTCGAGGCCGGGGAGCTTGTTCGTTTTGAGAATCTCGAAGTTGTTCGTATGCGTGTCCCACGCGTCGTAATCGATCTCGACCGGACCCCAGAACAAGTCCCAGGTGACGTTGATAAACTTGACGCCGCGCTCGACTAGACGGCGGGCAATCAATGTGCTTTCGCCGAAGAGCGTTCGGCCGTAGCGGTCGCGGAGTTCTGGCGTCTCCTGCTCGATGTCGAATGCATCACGCAATCCCGCGGACGTGAGAATGTTGAACGCCTGCTGCTGGCTGCGATCAAAGCTGCCGGCCGTCAACATGATGTCTGCCTGTCGTCGCTGGTCATCGAGTTGATCGAGCAACGATCGGCGAGTGCTGAGGCGATCAAGCGTCAGTCCGTCCTGCATCACACTGGCAGGGAGCAGCGGGCGCCCGAGCACTGTTTGCGGCGTGCCGGCCGCAGGAGTAAATCCACCGTCCGGCATCGTCGGCATGCATTCGGTCGTGAGCGCATCGTACCGCTTGCCGAGATAGCCGCCGTATGGTCCCGATCGGCGAAACGACTGGCCCCAGCCGAGCCAGCAGGGCATGAAGAGGTACGCGGGAAAGTCGTTCTCCCCCGGTTTGAGATACTCGCACACCGAGCCCATGCTCGGCGAGTCGCTGACCCTGGGATGCTGATCGGGCAGTAACTGGTCAAACCCAGTATAGAGCGGCATGCAGTTGTGACAGCCCGCCTTGTGATTGACCGAACGAATGATGGCCGTGCGATCGGTCCACTGGGCCAGGCGCGGCAAGTGTTCGCAGATTTGAATGCCGGGAACCACCGTGTCGATGGGATTGAAGACGCTGCGCACCTCGGCCGGCGCTTCAGGCTTCAGATCAAACATGTCCTGCGTGGCCGCCCCACCGAGCAGGAAGATGAAGATCACGCTCTTGGCCTTGGCTTCGAGTACCGACAGTTCATCCGCTTGCAGTAGCTGCGGCAGCGACCAGCCTCCAAGAGCGGCGGCACCGCCGACCTGCAGCGTCTCGCGGCGAGTGATGCCGTCACAACATCGGCGGGGACTGCCAAGCATTCGCAACATGTGGGCCTCCACCGATGGTTACGGCACGGACATCAACCGATCAGTCAACTTTGATATTAGCGGGCGAGTAGTGGAATGCCCAGCGGAATCTGCAGTCGTTCACTCAACTTCCGCCAGCACATGTACCGCCGGGTGGGGTAAGGCAGAAAGAGGGGCCTCCGTGCCCCAGGTTTCGACGAGGGCCTCTTCGCCCCCGATACGAGTTGCATCATTGATTCCGGCTATCACCTGTTTCGCCTTGAGCACTTCCGCGTGCACCACTGGGAACTCGGGAATGCGGGCATCCCATTCGAGCAGCGTCGACACGCCGCCGGTCAGTTCGTGAGCGAGGCGATAGAGATTCCACACTTCATCGACGACGTGATTGTCGTGCGTGTCGACGATGTGAGTGCCGCAGTTCGTGTGTCCGGCGAGATGAAACTGCACCACTCGCTCGGCCGGCACGCCGTGCAGGTATTCCACGGGATCGAACTCATGATTGACGCTCGAGACGTAGACGTTGTTGACATCCAGCAACAGTCCGCAGTCGGCCTCTTCGCTCATTCGGCTAATGAACTCCCACTCGGACATTGTCGACGCCGCGAACTCGACGTAACTGCTGGGATTCTCCAGCACGAGCGATCGTTCGAGATAGTCTTGCACGATGCGGATGCGCGAGACGACATGGCGCAATGTCGCTTCAGTCAGCGGCACCGGCAGCAAATCGTGTGAATTGCGGCCCGCGACGCCTGTCCAGCAGAGATGGTCCGACACCCAATGTGCATCGACGGCACTGGCAAGCCGTTTCAACTTGTCGAGGTAATCGAAGTTGAGCGGATCGGTGCTGCCGATCGAGAGGGACACGCCGTGCATCACGATCGGATAGCGTTCGGCGATCTGATCGAGCACGTACCGCGGTCTGCCTCCCGAGTCGATGTAGTTCTCGGTGATCACTTCGAACCAATCGACGTGCGGATGCTCGCGGAGGATGTACGGGTAGTGCGCGCTGCGCAACCCGACCCCCATTCCCAAGTGAGCGTGTCCCAATCGGGGCAGTCGCATAGCACGCCTCGTTGAATCACAACGCCGCGGGAGCTTCGCCAAATTCCTTGTCGGCCCCCGTCAATGCCTCTTCGAATCGCGCACGGGCCCCGTCCCACATCCCGCCTTCGTGCAGCGGGACATGGCAACCACCCTTGCCTTCGCAGGAATTTTCACCGGGGTGCTCGCCGCAACCTCCCTGGCCGATGCACGCGTTCTGGCCGGCGCAGGAAATGTGGGCCGCAGTGGCACACGTTCCTTGTCCCGCGCAGGCATTCTCACCACTGGCACCTTTGTTCTCGCAAGCGTTAAGCCCTCGGCAGACGTGTTTCTCCGCAGTGAGCCAACTAAAGGGTTCCGATTCGCCGCCGGCAGTTCCGGTACCGCCGGTTTCGCCTCCGCCGCCGGTTCCTGTTCCACCACCTGTTCCCGTGCCGCCTCCACCGCCCGTTCCTCCACCACCACCGCCGCCTTCCTCCTCATCGCCGCTGCAGCCGACAATCGACCCCGCAATCAGACCCGAAAACGCCGCCATCGACAGTTGGTGGAAGATGCGACGAGAAACTTCGTCATCTCGATTCGATGTGGTCAAGGCGTCATCGGCGGGGCGGGATTGGGGATCAGACATGAGTTGCTCCTAATGGAAATGTGACGGCTCGCGGCTGTTCCATGGCACAGGCATCCAAGTGCCGGCACGCAGGTTCAATCGGGAATCTCACAAACCAAATGGACGGCGTCAAGGAAGCGGAACTTTGGGAGGGCGACGCTCCCGCGGAGCTGCACGAAGTAGCAGCGTTCATCTGTGTAGCCGGCTCGGCGGGAGCCTCGCCCTCCCGGTTCTGCTACCATCGCCCGATCTCGTGTTGATCATTCCTGAAATTCCCTCCAAGCGACCATGACTGAGTCATCCGCTGCATTTGCAAACAAGGTCGCCCTCATCACCGGCGGGACGCGGGGCATCGGTCGCGCGACCGCCCTGCGGTTGGCAAGCGAAGGGGCGTCGGTGGCAGTGAACTACGTGAGCCATCGCGAACAGGCCGATGCTACTTTGGCGGACCTCAAACAACTGGGAGCGCGGAGCATTGCTGTTCAAGGCGATGTCTCGAATCGAGGCGCTGTGCAGCGGATGGTCGACCAGACCCGTGCCGAACTGGGGCCGATCGATCTGCTCGTGCACTCAGCCGCCGTCAGCATCGTCGAACCTGCCACGGATGTGACTTGGGAGACCTGGAAACGCACGATGGACGTCAACCTCGACGGCACGTTTCACGTCGTGTACGCCGTCAAGGATGAAATGATCGCACGCGGTTTCGGCCGCATCGTGCTGCTGTCGTCGATCGCCGCCCTGCGCGAGCGGGAGAACCAGGTGCATTACTCGGCCTCGAAGGCTGGAGTGATCGCGATGACGCGGTGTCTGGCACAGGCCTGGGCGAAACACAACATTCGCGTCAACTGCGTCTGCCCCGGCTTGACGGCCACCGAAATGGCCGACGAACTCGCACCCGACGTTCAGCGACACATCATCGAGAACACGCCGATGAAGCGCATCGGCCAGCCTGACGAGATCGCCAATCTCATTCGATTTCTGCTGAGTGACGAATCGAGCTTCATGACCGGACAGTCGGTGGTCGCCAGCGGTGGTCGCGTGATGCTTCCGGGATAAGCACTCGCGGAGTTCAGCCTTCAGGCTGCCCGGTACAGGCTAAAGCTTGGACTCCATTCAGGCGACGACGATGCACGAACCACTGGACAACGCAGTCTCCGTCCGTCACACTTCCCAAGGCAGACAAATGTCTGTGCCAGTTTCTTCTGGAGAAATGTGTGAAAGACCGTCCACGATTATCGCGTGCCGAAACCGAAGTGGCCCGCATTGTCTGGACTCAGAAGACCGCCACCGTGCGCGATGTGCTGAATGCGCTCCCTGCCGGCAGAACCGTAGACTACAAGACGGTGCAGACCTATCTCCGCCGGCTCGAGGCCAAGGGTTATCTCGAATCGAAGCTTGATGGCCGAACCCTCGTGTACAAAGCGAAGGTCAAGCCCTCTCAGGTGATTCGCGAAACGGTCACCGACTTCGTCGATCGCCTGTTCAACGGCAACGCCCTGCCGCTCGTGGAACATCTCATCGAGGAGAAGTCCCTCTCTCCGGACGAAATCGACCGGCTGAAGCACATGCTCGACGACCTGGTGCAAGGCCATGCTCGACCGGCTGATTGAAGTATTCTCGCCGCTTGCAGTGCTCGGCGAGTAAGTGCAATCGCACGTTTAGAGGCTTCCAGAAACCGTCAGTGGTGAGCCGTCTCTCTGCTGTGTTATGCTCAAATAGAACGTGTACCCGTTTGTCAGATTTCGTAGCTGCTGCGAACTTTTTGCACCAGCGATTGATCGTCGAGGCGAAGTAATGGCTGCGGATCCACTCGATCTCTCGCTCGATCAGGCGACGAAGCAGATGCAATTCCCCGACGATACCGAAAGCTTCTGGCAGCAGCCGCCTCCCGAGGACGAAGACCTCAAGCGCCTGGTCGGGGGGAGGCTGCACATCTACCACTGCCAGGAACTGCTCGGACGCGGAGGGATGGGCTGGGTGTACCTCGCGAGGCACATCGACCTCGACCGGGTGTGCGCACTGAAAGTTCTCTCGCCGAAACTGGCCGAGCAGAGTGAGCGATATCGCAGTATGTTTCGGGATGAAGGCCGCACCGCCGCGGCACTCGTGCATCCCAACATCGTGACGACGCACGCGATCGGAGAGGCCGACAGCCTGCACTTTCTGGAGCTGGAGTACATCGCGGGCCGGTCGCTACGGCAGGCACTTGCGGACGGCCCCTTCTCGCCGCAACGGGCGCTGATTATCACGGTGCAACTGGCCTCGGGGCTGGCGCTCGCGCATCGGCAGGGAATTCTGCATCGCGACCTGAAGCCCGAAAACGTGATGCTCACGCCGCGCGGCGTGCCGAAGATCGCCGACTTTGGTTTGGCCAAATTCATCAATCGTTCGTCGCCTTCGGGCGAACCGCTGATGGGGACGCCGCTGTACATGGCTCCGGAACTGTTTTCCGGCGAGTCTCCTTCGAAGCAAAGCGACGTGTACGCGCTCGGCGTCTGTCTGTACCGCATGCTGGCGGGCGAATTGCCCTACAAAGCTCGCACCATGCAGGAGTTGTTGCACATGACGGTGCACGGACCGGTGCCGTCGATTCGTGCGACGCGGCCTGATGTCCCATTGGAGGTGGCCGAGTGTCTGGATTCGCTGATGGACCGCAGTCCGGCGAACCGCCCGGCCAGCGCGCTCGAGGCGTTCGAACTGCTCGACGCCATCGCCGGCCATATCCGTGATCTCGAACTGCTGATGCACGAAGCCCTCGACGATTTGCCGCAGATTACATGGCACGGTGCGAAAGAACATTTTACGCTCGATGTGCAGCTTGCCGGTGGCCGCCGGCAGAAGGTCTATATCGAGCCGGCGACGCTGAGGGATCAGAAGCTGCTGTCGATCTTCAGCCACTGTGCACCGTCGGAAGCGAGATATCACGAGCGGGCGCTGCGGCTCAATTCCGAGATCAAGCACGGCGCGCTCGCGATTCGGGATGTCGAGGGTGTGCCGAGTTATGTCATGCTCAACACCTATCCGCGGGCGACGGTCGATCCGCTGGAAATCCGCCGCAGCGTGCAGGAAGTGGCGCATCATGCCGACAACCTGGAGCGGGAGATCACGGGGCGGGATGTGAATTGAATCAAAAGTCATTCGTCATTTGTCACTGGTCATTTGGAGGACATGATTCCCTGTCCCGATGACAAATGACCACCGAAGGAACTCGAGATGCCAATCAGACACTGGCCAACCGCTCTGCTCATCTGGCTTATCACCTCCGTTGCGCTCGGTGATGATGCGCCTGCCGTGCAGCGACTGCTGTACGTGGCCGAGCCGGGCATTCGCAACTATCTCGAATACGGCGGTCATGGTGTGCTCGTCTACGACGTAGACGACGATCATCGCTTTCTGCGGCGGATACCGACGGGGGGACTCGACGAAAATGGCCAGCCGCTCAATGTGAAGGGCATCTGCGCGTCGAACGAAACTGCGAAATTGTACGTGTCGACGATCAAGCATCTGATGTGTCTGGATCTGCTCACTGATGAACTGCTCTGGGAGCGTGAGTACGAAGGTGGCTGCGACCGTATGTCAATCTCGCCGGACGGCAGTCTTCTCTACGTGCCCTCGTTCGAGAGCGATCACTGGCACGTCGTCGATGGCGCGACCGGAGAGGTGCTCGCCCGCATCTCGCCGATGTCGCGGGCGCACAACACTGTCTACAGTCCGCAAGGCGAAGAATGTTACCTCGCCGGTCTCGCGTCGAACCTGCTCACCGTGGCCGAC
>JANNSB010000278.1:0-4989 GCA_031402175.1 Planctomycetaceae bacterium | reverse complement strand
CCTGCAGGGGATGGATCTGCTGCAAGGGACGTTCTTGCTGGGAATCGTGCTGCTGGCCTCGATCATTCTGTCGATGGTCTGCCTCACGTCTGGTGCGATGACCAAGCAAAAGGTCTGGCAGATCTTCACCACGCTGGCGATGCTCGTCGGCCTCCTCTATGTGGCGGGGGTGTTCGCCTTTATGTTTCCGCGGATGTTTGATTTTGGCGGCGCGGATCTCCGCGATTCGACCTTCTGGTACATCACGGCGACGATCGTCGTCTGGGCCTTCAGTTACTTCTTCCTGCTGCAGCAGATCAGCACGGCGATGCTGACGTTCGACGCCGACAATCGTTCCACGGGTGTGCGCATCGTCTGCAGCTTTCAGTTCCTGCTCCTCTGGGCGGGAATCTGCGTCATCACCTGGCAGATGAGTTTGGTGGGCGGGACCGTCAATCACGACCCGTTTTTCACGGCCATCCTGCTGTCTCTGATCCATTGGGCGATTGTTGGCTTGTTCGCGGTAACGGAATGGGATGAACTTTCCCCCCGGTTGACCAGTCGGCTGCCTCGTTGGATGGCCTTGCGGTTTCTGCTGATTCCCTGGTTGCCCGGCGGTGCGAGAGGTCTGATCTACGTCATCGGGCATGCCGTCTTGATGGTGCTCGTGACCAAGTTCTGCCTCGATCGGTTTGGCATCGCCAAGGACTTTCCCTGGCTGTTCTTGAGCGGAGCCTGTGCCTATCTGCTGATCTTTCTGGGCTTCTCGTCGTTCATGGGACGGATGCTGATGAACCTGTCGCACGAGTTGCGACCCGCCCACAGCCGAGTTCTGGCCGTCATCACTCTGTCGTTGTTCATGATCGCCCCCCACCTGATCTACTTGGCCACGCACGATCGCTACGGCACCCCCGGCTACAGCATGCTCTTTATCACCGTCCCCTACGACACGCTGGTGTTCCTGTCGAATGACGAAACCTCTCGTGCGACGCGGGTAACGATCATCCTCTGGGTGCTCGCCAGCATCGCCGTCGCGCTCAATGCGTTGCCGATGGCGCGGGGAATTCGCGAGATACTCCGTCCCGAGCGCTACGATCACACCGCGTCGTGAGCACAACGGCAGAGAAGACCGATGCGATCGTCATTCGGCTGGTCGACTTCAGCGAAAGCAGCCGGGTCGTCACGCTCTTTACCCGCGATTTCGGCAAGATTTCGGCCCTGGCGAAGGGGGCCAAACGCCTGAAGGGTCCGTTCGAGGCTGCTCTTGACCTGTTGTCGAGATGTCGCGTAGTGTTTCGGCCGAAATCAGGCGGGCTGGACCTCTTGACCGAGGCTCAGCTCATCGCCGCATTTCGTCCTCCATCACATCAAATCGTTCCCCTCTACTGCGGTTATTACGTCGCGGAACTCCTCGACGGACTCACTCTGGAACACGATCCGCATCCCGAACTCTATTCGTATGCGGATCGGGCCTTGACGGAGTTTTCCTCTGGAATCGACCCGCGAATTCCCCTCTTTCGTTTTCAACTCCAACTGTTGCAGGAAATCGGGCAACTCCCCCAGCTCGATCGCTGTCTGAAATGCGCTGCCGAACTGGGCACTGCATCAGGCGTGCGGTACTGGGTGTCGCAAGGCGGCGTGTTGTGTTCGCGTTGCGGGCGTCCCGAATACAAGTCGACCGAAGTTCATTCCTCCTCCATTGAGAAACTAAGCCAATTACTTCGCGAACCTCCCGGTGGCGGAACCGACGACGTGCCGACCAAACAGGAGCTGCGCGAGATGCACGCCTTTTTGGTGTCGGCGGTCACTCACATCCTTGAACGCCGGCCAAAAATGCTGAGGTACTTGTCTTTCTGAAGATACAGCACACTATTGTCATGACACGCACGCAGTAGTCACGAAACCCACGGGGCCTAGGCCAGCGGGAACCGCAAGGAATGCAGGTGTCCCTTTCGAACTTTCCCGACACTCGGGGAAACCTGATCGTCCGCGGCGCACACGAGGAAGGAACCTCGCTGAGGCGGCCGATCGCGGACCGCGCCGGGATCAGTCAGCGAACCTTTCCCGCTCGATCCGTCCTGCCGCTGATGCTGGCCTTGCTCTGCCTGCTGCAGACCGGCTGCCAATTGATGGGGGGATCGGGATCGTTCCTCGGCCGCAACCGCGAAGTCGAAGAGAGCGCTCCATCGATCGCCGGCGAAGAACAGGGCTGGCGGCAGTTCGAAGCGGCTCAGGCCTTGTACGATCAGCGAAAGTACGCCGATGCCGAGGACGCGTTTTCAAATTTGGCCCGCATGCGCGAACGCCGGCATCGCAGTTGGGGGAGCCAGGTCGCTCAGTGGTTCGACAGCAAGTCGGTCAATCCCCGCGACGTGTATGAGAACTTCGGCGATCCGATCGAGGAAGACGCTTTGTTCATGATCGCCGAAAGTCAGTTCTCGCTGGGAGAGCTCTCGGTCGCGCAGGACTCGTATGACGAACTGATGAACCGCTACCCGTCGACGCGGCACCTGAACACCGTCTCGCAGCGGATGTTCTCGATCGCCCATTACTGGCTCGGCTTCCCGGAAGAAACGCTCCCCAGCGAAATCCGCCTGGCGTCGCTGGCCAGCGAGTCGGAACCAGACCTGTACCTTCGCTCGCCGCCGCCGGCGTTGCTGCCGAACTTCACCGATCACACTCGCCCGCTGTTCGACACGACGGGACGCGCGGAACAGGCGCTCAAGAGCGTCTGGCTCAACGACCCCACCGGCCCGCTGGCGGATGATGCCCTGATGCTCACCGCGAACTTCAAGCTGCAGGAAAACGACTTCGATGATGCCGCGTATTACTATGCCCTGGTGCGGGATCAATACCCCGACAGCCCCCATTTTCAGGATGCCTTCCTGCTCGGGTCGCATGTGACACTGGCCACGTATCAAGGCCCGTCCTACGACAGCCGCCCGCTACAAGAAGCCCAGGGACTGAAGGAGACCGCGCAGCAGATCTTCCCCGATCTCGAACCGGAACAGCAGCGCCTGCTGAATGAAGAACTCGTTCGCATTGCCGATGACGTCGTCGCCCGCGAGTGGGAGAAAGTCGAGTACTATCTGCGCAAGGACCAGCCCGCCTCGGTAGCCCTGCACTGCAACTACATCCTGCATCATCACCCGAACTCGCGCTATGCCGAACAGGCGCGAGAACTCATCGCGCAGATGCAGCAGCAGGGCGTGCCGCTCACTCCCATCGGCATGGGCGCTCCGGCTCCCGCGGCGCAGCCGGCTCCGGCTCCCATCATCATTGAAGAAGAACCGGAAGAAGAGCAACCACGCAGTTGGTGGCCCGGCTTCCTCCGCCGCGCCGAAGAGCCGCCGGAACTGGCACCCACGCCCGAACCAGTCGAGCCGACTCCGCCTCCTTATCAGGCCCCCACGCAAGAACCGCTGTCACCCGGGAGGGTCGACGTGTTCCTGTGATGAGCGTCCTCCGACTTAGCCGCCGATCACTGCTGTGCTGGCTGCCGCTGGCCGCCTGTGGCTGCGGCTACACGGTTGGAGGGGACTTCTCGCCCCACATTCGCAGCGTGCATGTGCCGACCTTTACGTCGGACGAACATCGCCGCGGCTACGAGCTGTTGCTGACGGAAGCGGTCCAGAAGCAGATTCAGTCGGAGACGCCGTATCGTCTCACATCGGCCGCGTCGGCTGACACGATTCTCACCGGCCACGTCGTCGGCATCGAGAAACGAGTCGACAACCAGAACGAGTACGACGACCCGCGCGAACTGGAACTCGCCATGTCGGTCGTCGTCACCTGGCAGGACGCCCGCACGGGAGAAATCCTCGCTCAACGGCAGATCGCGATGGACCCCGCCCTGGCCCAGTTGGTGTCGCAGAACAGCTTCGCTCCCGAAGTCGGCCAGTCGCTCGCCACCGGCACACAAGACGCCGTCAACCAGATGGCCCGCGACATCGTCTCGATGATGCACGCCAGTTGGTGAGCGTGATGGCGCTTGCGACGTGCCACCGAATCATTATTCTGGCATCGATGCATTCCTTGTATCGTTTCTCCGGGCCGCAGAAGATAGACCGCGGATAAGGCGGATGACGCGGGTCTTCGCGGATCTGCACACGTATTGAGAATCGTCACTGAGTTTCTCAGATCAGTGGGAATCCGCCAAATCCGCGACATCTGCGGTCAATTTCTCTTACCTCTCGATACGCGCGACTGCAATGCGAGCGCCGCTCTCATCAGCCGCACGCCATCGCCCCGAAGGGGCCTGACACAATAGCCCAGGGCAAAGCGCAGCGTCGCCCTGGGTATCGAGTCGAGCATCAACACAAGCCCTGAAAGGGCGATACATCGGTCAGGTATACGAGCAGAGTCCGCGTGGTGAAGCATCCCGGATGCTCGCAGCATCCGGGATGCTTGGGCGATTCCCACGCGTGGGGTCGCCAATTCTCTGAGTCAGGGCCATTTCCCGGCAGTTCCCGATTGCCTGACGCCGCTTTCGCCCGTCTGCTATCTTCATCGCTGCAGATCACTCAGCCGTCGCACAAACACGGCGCTGCTCCCAAATCACGAATGCTCCATTCATGTCCTCACTCACCTATCAGTCCGCCGGCGTCGACCTCGAGCAGTATGCCGATGCGATGAGCCGGCTGCCGCGGCTGATGCTGCGGACGCAGGGGCCGCGGGTGCTGCCGCTGGTCGGCGGATTCGCGGGGCTGTTTCAACTGCAGGGGGACGGCAAGAAGTACACCGACCCCGTGCTCGTGTCGGGGACCGACGGCGTCGGCACCAAGCTCAAGCTCGCCGCCATGTGCGGCAAGTACGACACGGTCGGCATCGACCTCGTGGCGATGTGCGTGAACGACTGCCTCTGCCTGGGGGCCGAGCCGTTGTTCTTTCTCGATTACCTCGCGATTCCCAAAGACGACCCGCAACTTGTCGAAGACCTGGTGAAGGGTGTCAGCGACGGCTGCATTCAAGGGGGCATGGCACTGATCGGCGGCGAAACCGCCATTCTGC
>JANNSB010000277.1:0-5527 GCA_031402175.1 Planctomycetaceae bacterium | reverse complement strand
GGCGCCGATGGCGGCGAGCGCCTCGGCCTGATTGTCATAGATCGCCCAGACCATGTCGAGACCGGTGATCTGCAGCAGTTCCTGGGCGGGCGGAGTCAGCGAGCACAGCACCATCTCCCCACCTTTCGACTTCACCAGCTTCTGACAGCGCAGCAGCAGCGCCAAAAACACCGAGCCGAAATAGGTGACCTGTTCGAGATCGAACACGACCAGCGGCACCGCTTGACCTCGGATCGGTTCGAGAACCACTTGGGCGGCCTGATCGATGTACAGCCAGTCGACCGTTTCGATCGTGCCCGAGGGGGCCACGACCAAGGCATCGCCGTGCCAACTCAGTTGCAGCAGGTCTCCATCGTCGGCAGGTTTGGTCATGTTGCAAATACGATCAATGAGGGACTTAGGGTTCTTCGGTTTCTTCTGGCTCAGGCGCGGGATCTGGATTGGCGGGCGCGCCATTGTCTGGATCACCTGGCATGCCTGGAAGCGGCAGCGGATCGCTTTCCGGCGTGATCCTGCGGTCTTCGACGGGATTGGCTTCGATCCAACCGTCAAGACTTTCGATCATAGCGTCGGTTATGTTCGGATTCGGATTCTGCGCGACTTCCTGAAACAACGGCAGAATCGCCTGATACGCGGATTGAACCATGCCGGCGTGCTGGCCCAGTCCCGCCCTCAGAATCTGATTGTTGAAACCGGTCTTCTGCTCTTCGGCCTGCAACGGTCGTTCGCCTTCGAATGCGAAGTAGAGATTCATGATGGCGCGGCGGGTATGAACGTCGCCATTCCCTGCTTTCAGTTTCTCAGCCAACTCGCGGCCGTACTCCATGACCAGGGAGATGATGAGCGGGACATTGACGCCGCCCCCCAATCCGTTGGCCTCACTCACTCGGCCCAGCCGGCTGAGCGACAGGGCGGCCATCGATCGCACGAGGTCGTGCTCAGCGGTGTTGGCGAGGCACTTCGCCAATGTTTCGACCAGGATGGGATCCCCGGTGGCGTCACGAGAGAGGCCGCAGTCGCCGAGCGACTTCATGATCTGCATGGGATAGATATGCGTCCTATCGTCTTGGGCGTGCGGTGTATTCATGGCGCTCGCGAGAGCCACGCCGATTTCGGCGCGAGGCACGATCCCCAAGTCTCCGTCTGTAACGCCGGGGACCGAGGCGTTGCAAATCCGCCCCAATCCTTCCGCCGCCCAATAGCGGGCTTCGGTGCGGGTATTACCCGGATCGTTGAGGATCAGCAGCAGCGCGGTCCGCGCGGGCACGAACGGAATCGCGCCTTGCCGCGCATCCGGCTGTCGGACATTGAGCCTGCGCAGCATGATGGCCAGATTCAGCCGCACGACGTGAGGTTGGCCGAGGCGACCCGCCGCTTCATCCGGGAGCAGTTCGGCGGTTTTGTCGACGATTTCCTGGCAAACGAACCGGCGCGCGTTCTCCTCGGCGAGGCCGCCGTAGAGCTCCCGCATCAAATCCTCGGTGACCTGTTCGGGCAGGTTCTTCCTCAATTCCGGCAGCGTTAGTCCATGGAGATAGTATTGGGCGCCTTCGCGCAAGATGTCCTGATCGGCGGGTGCAGGATTGGGCAACTTCAGTGCCGCCTGGAACTGGCGATACTTGTTGGTTTCGAAGTCGCGGCGCAACTCGGTCGTCGTCAGCGGAGGATCGAATTCCTCTTGGGCCTGAGCGACCGCGGGGAAGACCAGCGCGAGAATCGCGAGGCGCCACAACGCGGGGGAGCATCGGCGAACCGCGCGGGCAGGCAGCGTCAGTGGGAATTGCGGCACTGGCGAGCTTCCTCCATCCACAGCGTTCGTCATGGCGATGCCTACTCGACCGTTGATTCCGCTGTTGTCAATCGTTGACGACATCTCATGTTGCAGACAATCGTTCCCAGCCGTAACTCACCTTGGCAGCCGACGTGGAACGGCTCCTGGGCCGGGTGGACCGACCCTCCACGCGCCCCTGGATTGCTCCCAACCTCGGATCACGACTGGAGGGGACAACACCGGGGCGAATCGACACGGGGGATGATGGTAGATATGTCTGCCAGAATAGGCATCAATGGATGTAAATATCACCGACCCGATGATCCTGCTGGGCTTACGGTATCATCGGGTTTTCTCAAGTGTCAAGTAGCTGCAGGCTTACAGTCGGCCGCTGGGACGATTGCCGTCGCGTGGCTGAACTGTTGTGACGGTTTCAGCGGTCGAACCCGCGGGGCGAAACCAGCCTTAGAAGTCGGGACGCGGACGGGGCGTGGGACTCGCCTCCATCGGTGCAGCAGCCCCCTGGGGGCCAATGGTTCCCACGTTGGCACCGATTGGCCCGCCTGCGCGACCCCAATGAGCCGAATCGCAGCCGGGATCAAGCTGAAAAGCTCCGGGCGTCAAGTCTCGAGGCTCCGGTAAAGTCGCTGCCATCAGTACCGCCCGAACACCTTCTGCGAAGCGGAGCGCGTGGCCTTCGCCGCGCAGCGATCCCCAACCAATCCCGGCCATGCCTCCCTGCCGGCGATCACTGTAGCCGCAGCGATCTTCCCACCACATCACACGGTCAACGGATCCCGGATCGCCGTCAATCCTCATGGCGCTTGGAGTTGCATCGGCCAGCAACGGCGGACCAAATACCGATTCGTTGGCCCAGATATTGAGCTCCCCCGCGGCACCCGGTTCGAGCGCGATGGCCAGACACTCCGCGGACGGCGCGAACGTGCAATGTTCGATCACCAGCCAACCGGAGGACTCGCCAGGCACGTTCACCACCACTCCCTCGCGAAGCCCAGTGATGACGGAATTCCGCAAACAAAGTTGCCTCTTGCCCAATCCGACGTGCAGCGACGTGACGGGCGAAAACAGCATGGAACTGTCGATCAAACTGGACTGAACGCCGCCACTGACATCGCCGTCGCTGATCCACTCCACCAACGGTTCCGTGGGAAGTTCCTCGCCCACCACCGCCCCTTCGAGGATGCAGTTGCGTATCGCGAAGCGACCACCATCAGCCAGCAGCAATCGCCGGGGGAAGTTGCGATTCGATGTGGCCGGCAGTTTGAGGTATCCGCCGACCAGTTCCAGGGTTCCCCCGGCTCGAATCGTGATCCAAGCAGTGCGATCAGCCGCCACGCTGCCGGGCTTGGGTTGAATGATCAGCGGCGATTCGCCGCGCTGCACGAACTGCAGCCGGATTCGCTTCCCGATAATCTCCAACCACTCGATCTGCTGCAATCCTGACCCGAACGCGATGACATGAGCCCCATCGGGACACTCGGCGCTGTTGATGTAGCGGTTGAGCGTCAATCCGTCTTCTTCGAGATCGAAATGTCGAGTGACGCTCGCCGTCCAGCCGCTATCGATTTCCGTCTCCATGTAAGGCCACGCGGAGACGGCGACCGTGCGCGCGATCAGCCCCTGCGAGGCGCGAGGCCACTCGTTGTGATCGCCGCCGATGGTCATGAGTCTCGCGCCGATCTCGTCATTCAGGGCCGTGAGCCACACGCCTACCGCCGGGACGACATCTGTGGTTCCCTCGACCGGCGCGGGCGTGGGGATTTCGGAAATGAACTCGTTGTCCGAGGCGTGCACTCGCCAGAACTGCTGCCAGCCGGCCGCATCATTCACCGCGATCGGTTCTGGTAATCCGGGGGAGGTGCATCGCAAGAGAGATTCCCAGCCGACGAGGCGCACGCCTTCGACCGCAATACTCACTTGCGACATCCTGGGCTTGGTGGCCTCGGAAGAATCGATCAGCGGCCAGCCCGCCACGTCGGCCCACAGACCCGGTTGTTCTCCCAGATGGGCAAACACGCTGCGCAGCAGCCTTAACTCGAATCCCGCCGGTCTGTTGATCCCTTCATTCTCGATGGCAATAGCCTGCGTTTCGGAGCAACAGGTCGTCGCCAGAACTCGGATGCCGCGTGTAGGAACATCGACCGGTGCAGTCACGCTGGCGGCGGAACCCTTCAGCCGCAGGCAGGGCGACTGGCCGCTCCACAGCAGCGAGTTGCCCACCAGCAAGTCGACTCTCGGCCCTCCCAGAGTCACGGCGGTCAAGTGGTCGCCGCGAACGACGACTCGCTCCAAAGCGCACTCGACGCGACGCTGCTCGTTGCTCGACAGTTCGATGGCCGTGCCCGACTCGGTCGCGCCGGCGACCGTGATCGTGCAGTCCCGCATTCGCACTCGCGACTCGTTCGCCTGAATGACCGTTGGCGACATCCCTCCCCCGACAAAGCAGAGCAGGTCGATTCCCTCGACCAGCAGCAGTCCGTTGGTGACTTTGATCCAGGGCTGCGAACCATCAGACGACGCGGCGCGGGTAATCAACGGGCGCGAACCCGACTGCCCGCGCAGCATGACCAGTCCCTTGTCCTGGATCGCCAGCGGAGCCATGACGAATGGGCCTGCGCCCGCGAACTCGATGATGCCTCCCGTTTGAGGCATCTGCTGCAAAGCAACTTCGACAGTGCGATATTCGCCCGCTCGCGGCTGGTCGGAAACCACCAGCACCGGCAAGTCCTCGAGGCGTTCGTCACTCAGCAGGTCCGTCGACCACGCGGGCAGCCAGAGTGCGCGATCCCCTGCATCGAGTTGATCGGTTCCAGGGAAATCCGGTAATGGACCGGTCCCTGACGAGGTCGTGCCCGCGGGAACGGTCGGGCCGCCCTGCGATTGAAATTCGGTGAGGTTCGGCTGGGCTCCGGGTTGCGTGTCGACACCTCCGTCGTTGCCTTGCGCCCCCTGTTGCGGAACGACATCAGGCCCGTCGTCTACTTCACCTTCCTGAGCCTGGTCAGGGATCCCTCCGCCGCCCCCCATGTTGTCGCTGGTCGACTTGATCGCCCAATACACGACTCCAATGATGCCGACGACCAGCACGCCCAGGATCGCATATTTGATGTGATCGGGATTGATCCCCCCGCCGTTATTGTCGTCGTCATCACCGACGGGAGTCTCGCGCAGCGTTCGCGGCGGCAAGGTCTTCGCGGTTCCCGAAGACGATGATGAGTTCTTCGTCGGCTTGGGATCTCCCCCTCCTCGGGTGGGAGTGGGATTGCGAACCTGCGAATGCTTGCCACCCTTTTTGAACTTGGATTTCGGTGGGTCTGCGATCGCGCTTGATGCCCCGGATCGACGAGACTCCATTTCCGATGTTGAGCTATCGGACTCCGTGTATACCGTCTCCGGCGAAACTGCGGAAACCGGCGAGTGTGCCTCTTCCGCCAGTCCGGCCAATACATCAGCAGATACCGTGGACCGCCCCAGCGCGGCGTTTTCGAGATCCTTGATCAGCTCGGTCGGCGACGCATATCGCTCTTCCTTTTTCTTGGCCATCATTCTGCGGATGACGGCGACGACCCCTTCGGGAATGTTGGGATTTCGCGCGCGCGGGTCGGGAATCTTGCCCACGGCATGTGCCTGCAGTTTGTTGGTCAGGCTCCCTTCAGGATAGGGAATCACGCCCGTCAGCAGGTGATACCAAGTGCATCCCAGCGAATAGATGTCGCTGCGGATGTCGGCGGCCCG
>JANNSB010000276.1:0-1674 GCA_031402175.1 Planctomycetaceae bacterium | reverse complement strand
TTTACAAACAACTACAATGACGACGGTGCGGACAAGTGTTCTCTCCAGCGTCGGTTTAGGCCAAAAATATGAGTCCTAAAACTGACAGAATCGCGGAACTGTATAACGACGACAACCGCCGCGCTCACGAAATGCTCGTCCACGCTCGAAAGATGGAGGACGGACTACACGCCGCCGTCCGAGAACTCGAACGGGGGAACAACATCAAAGACGGGCAACCGCTCGTAAGTCACAACCTGCTTTATAACCTGCGCGGCCTTTTGGCCTAACGACCAAGCTGAGCCACTGCCGCCCGACAGCGCCCGTGGCCGGCACTGAGAATATGAATGAACCCAAACCAATCGAAGCGGAGACGCGGGGCGGCAGTTGTGCTCCAGCGCCTTGTTCGGCATCGGCGCAACTGGAATGGCTCTGGGCAAACTGCAAAGTCGTCTATTGGCCAAAGGATGACCGCTACCCAATCGAGCACAATCCTCACGCGAAGAAATACTCGCGTGACATGATCGAGGCTGAGATGCCGAACGCTTCGGATCAGCGATGACGCCTCAAGAGACATACGATTGCAACCAGGGTGCGAAGGCGTCATTCGATGCATCCGATTGTTCTGCCGTCCAGTTCCAGGTGCTCGACCTGTTCAGTGGAATCGGCGGCTTCGCGCTCGCAACCGAGTGGGCTGGCGGGCGCACGATGGCCTTCTGTGAACTCGCCGACTATCCGAGCCGTGTGCTGAAAGCGCGCTGGCCAGAAATCCCAAACCTCAAAGACGTAACCAAACTCTGCCGACGTGCCTATGACTGCGAACCAAATCCAGATGACCCTGACGCCGTGTGGTGTCCCCGATGTAATGCCGACTTCGGCGACTGTGGCTGCATCGGAACTGACG
Source organism: Planctomycetaceae bacterium (assembly GCA_031402175.1). GTDB lineage: Bacteria > Planctomycetota > Planctomycetia > Planctomycetales > Planctomycetaceae > JANNSB01. The sequence goes on along the minus strand of JANNSB010000276.1, from coordinate 791 downwards.
AGTTCACCGACACGCATGGCTTCCCTGATGTCATTGCGGGCGGCGTGCCGTGCCAGCCTGCAAGCCTCGTCGGGCAGCGGCGTGGAACTGCTGACGAAAGATGGCTGTGGCCGAACACCCTCCGAATCATCGGAGAGCTACGCCCCCGATACTGCATCCTGGAAAACCCGCGAGCCATCCTCACTCTGGAAAACGGAAACGCCTTCCGAGGCGTCCTCGCCGCCTTTGCCCGTCTCGGGTATGATGTGCAATGGGACGTTGTATCCGCTGCCGCGCTTGGTGCTGGGCATCGAAGGGAGCGACTCTGGATTCTGGCTTCCGACGCCGATAGCCCGCGACTGGAAGGACACGCCGGGAATGGCGAAGCAAGCGGGCGATCGGAAACGCGAGGACACGCTGCCGCGCAAAATCTACGCGAGAGAACAATCACCGGCCCGCTCTGGTATCATCAATCCGGTATTCAGCCTGTGGTTAATGGGCTACCCGGTGGACTGGTTAAAGACCAACTGACAGCCATCGGAAACTCACTCGTCCCGCAAGTCGCGCACGTCTGGCTGCGGGCAATCGCTCAACAATATGAAACGCAAAATCGTAATCACTAAAGAGGGCCGCGTCTGGCTCTGGGAAATCAAAGAAGGCCGCAAGGTCTTGTTCGGTGGCTACTGCCGGACGAAGAAAGACGCCACGAACGACGCAGGCGTGGTCTGGCGGCAGAACACTAGAATATGACGCAACGCACGCATTCAGTGTGTCTCTCTGTGAGACGGTCAAAGCGACTGAAGCACCTAGCC
>JANNSB010000275.1:0-7216 GCA_031402175.1 Planctomycetaceae bacterium | reverse complement strand
ATCGAGTACGAGATCAATCCGTGGATGAGCCGCAGCAAGGGGAGCGATTCTTCACGGGCGCAAAGTCAATGGCAGTCCCTCAAGTCGCTGATTGAGTCGCGTGGCGCCCAGGTATCGCTGTTGTCACCCGTCCAAGGGCTGCCGGACCTCGTATTCACGGCCAATGCAGGCCTCATCTGGCATGATGTCGCGATCTTGGCGAGGTTTCGCTTCGACGCCCGGCGCGGCGAGTCGCCCGTCGATGCCGCCTGGTTTGCCGCGAATGGCTTCGAAGTGCGTGAACTTCCCGACGGGATGGACTTCGAGGGAGCCGGCGATGCGCTCTTCTGCGGCGAGACACTGTTCGCCGGATACATCATCCGCAGTGATGCGAGCGCTGAGCAGTGGGTGGCCGAAGTGCTGGGCTGCCGCGTCATCCCGCTGCAACTGGTCGATCCTCACTTCTATCATCTCGACACTTGTTTCTGTCCGCTGGATGCGGCGACGGCGGCGTGGTTTCCCCCGGCCTTCGACGAATATGGGCAATTTGCGATTCGTGAGCACATTCCGTCTCTGATCGAGGTGATCCCCGAGGAGGCGTCGCGCTTCGGCTGCAATGCCGTCGTCATCGGCCGCGATGTGATTCTCAATTCGGGCTGCCTGCGGTTCGAGCAACAATTGACTGCGGCCGGTTTCGTTCCGCATGCCACCGAACTGGATGAATTCATCAAGGCGGGGGGCAGCACGAAGTGCCTTACGCTGCGGCTCGATGGAGAAGACGCCGCCATTTGGCCGAACGCGAATCCAACGAACTGACTCTCGCATGTCGATCCAAACCCAATGTGCCCGCATCGCCGACTGGCTGCACGGATCGGCGTGCAACGTCGCCTTTACCGGGGCGGGCATCTCGACGGAGAGCGGCATTCCCGACTTTCGCTCGCCGGGCGGCATCTGGGAGAAAGTGCAGCCGGTGTACTTTCAGGACTATCTGGCATCAGCCGAGTCGCGCCACGAGTACTGGCGGCAGAAGTGCACGGGATATCGCGAATACTCCGGCGCGCGGCCGAACGCCGCGCACGATGTACTCGCGAAGTGGGAAGCGAACGGGAAGCTGCTGGGTGTCATCACACAGAACATCGATGGACTGCATCAGATGGCGGGCAGCCGGCGCGTGTGGGAACTGCACGGCACAGCGCGGCAGGTCGGCTGCCTCACTTGCGAGTCGCGATTCGAGACCGAGCCTTACGCTGTTGAGTTTCTGGCGACGGACGTGGTTCCCGACTGTCCTGAGTGCGGCGGCCTGCTCAAGCATGCGACCGTTTCGTATGGGCAGAACCTCCCGGAGGACGTCGTGACCGCGGCGAACGAGTCGGCCACATGGGCGCGGGTCTTTCTCGTCCTGGGTTCGTCGCTCGTGGTCTATCCGGCCGCGATGCTCCCGGAGGTCGCCAAGCGGCACGGGGCGAAACTGGTGATTATCAACCGCGATCCGACGCCGCTCGACGAGATTGCCGACGAAGTGATCCACGCCTCGCTGGGCGAAACGCTGACATCGATCGATGCGATGCTTGCAGCGACGTGACAGCCTGCTCGTCATCGTTGACCGCTGCCAACGCGCTGCAGAGCCGTCACAGACAATCCGGATCGCAAAAGAGCAATCTAGAAGCGATCATTCTTGCTGTACCAGCCGTTGAGCGTTCCCGAATAAGGCACGTTGGTGATGCCTGCGCCGATCGCATCGTTGATCGAGTCGGTGTACACGTTTGGAGTGGGCTCGAGATTGCTCGATGCGACGCCGGGATCGACACCTGGGTTGGCCAGAAGGCCCATGGGAACGGAGATGACATCCGATCCGCCGTCGTCACCGTCGTCTATTGACGATCTGCCGTCGTCGCGGCTCGGAACGACAGACTCGCCCGAGTCTTGATCCACCGGGGCCTCTCCATCGGAGTCGTCGTCCGCATCGTTCCCGTTGTCGTTGGTGTCCGCGGTCTCAGAGTCCTTGTTGAGATACTCGACCAGATAAATCCCGGCACCCGTCGCCGTGCCCGCGATGACCAGCGTAAAAACGATTCGCCAGAGAACCTTCGACCGATGCGAACGTCGTTCCTCTGTGGCAATCGAGTCCCAAAGCTGGTTGGCGTTCGGGTTGTCGACCACGAACTCGCGCACGCGAGACACCGAGCCCTTCGCCGACTCGTAGTCTCCCTGATTGAACTGAGTCTGCGCGTTCTTGAGCGTGGTCTGCACTTCGCGGAGTTGCTCGGTCAGCTTGTTGGCGTAATCCGAGAGAGCCAGCGGCAGTCCGCCCGGCTGCTTCTTTGCCGCCTGCAATACGTCGTTCAGTTCATACAGCTTCTTCTCGCCTTCGAGCGTCTTGACTTGTTTGGTGAGGTCGACGAGCGCCCCTTTGGACACCTGGCTCTGGTCAAGCAGTTTCGCGAGCTTTTGATCCTTCGGGAACAGCTCGAGAGCCTTCTCCAGGCCGGCGGTCGCCTTCTGCACCTGACCCTGCTGCAGCAGTTCCGCTGCTTTTTCGGCGAGCTTGTCCCGCTGTTGCATCAGCCTCGCGTGCTGCGAATGCGACGCCTTGTCGCTGGGATTGAGTTCCAGCACGGCTTCGAGAAACTCGATCGCCGGCGAAATCTCCTTGCGGTCGATGGCCGCCTGTGCCGACTGATTGCCGCACTTCGTCGCGAATTCGACCGCAGTCGCGAGAACTTCCTGCGTGCGGGCATCATCGGGCCGCAGCTTGAGGGCCTTGGTGAGATGCAGGGCCGCCTGCTCGGCATACTCGAATCGTTCCTCGATGCGCGTGGTGCTGATCTTCGCCTGCTGGACCGCTTCGTAACCCGCCTCGAAGTGCTCCTGATGCTTCTCCCATTTGTGGACGTCGACCCCGCAGCCCTTGCAGAACTTGGCGCCGGCATCGAGGCTCTTCTGACAACTCGGACAACTTCGCAGCAATGCCTTGCCGCAACTCGGACAGAACACATCGTCGGCCGCGACAGATGTATGGCATTGACTGCAAGCTCGATCCGGGACCGACACCGAACTTTTCGGCTTGCGCGGAGCCGTCGGAACGATCGTCTTTTCGGAATTGTCGACAGGGACGGTTTCGATCGCTGCCGCCATCTCCGCCGCGGATCCGAAACGGTCCTTGCGCTCGGGCGCCAGGGCCTTCATCACGATGGTGTCCCAACCGGTGGCGAGTCCGTTCACGACGACTGACGGCGGCGAGAACGCTCCGCGCGGCAGCTTGCCGGTCAACATTTCGTAGAGCACCACGCCGGCGGAGTAGACATCGGCGCGGGCATCGACGCTCTTGGCATCACTGAGCTGTTCGGGGGCCATGTAGTCGAGCGTGCCCATCGTGCCGCCGGCGATCGTGAGCCGGCGGTCGTCGGCAGTTTCCTGCAGTGCGGCGATGCCGAAGTCGACGACCTTCGCCTGAAAGCCGGCATCGACCATGATGTTGCTCGGCTTGACGTCGCGGTGAATGATTCCCCGCTCGTGCGCCGTCTGCAGAGCCTTGAGCACCTGTACGATGAGCTGTTTGACCTGCGTCACCTGCAGGCTCTGGTCGTGCAGCAGGGTCTTGACATCAATCGGATCACCGCCACCGGGGCCCTCGATGTACTCCATGATGATGCAACAGTCGTGTCCCTCCTCGATCAAGTCGTAGACCGACACGATCGAGGGATGCGACAGTTTCGCCAGAGCCTTGGCTTCCTGCCGGAAACGCGACATGAAATGTGGATTTGTGGCGAGGTTCGGCGCGAGAGCCTTGACCGCGACGCGACGGCCGAGCGACTTCTGCTCGGCTTCCCACACGCAGCCCATGCCCCCTTCGCCGATCTGACGGATGATCGAGATCCCCCGGATATTGGGGATGCTCATCAGCTTCGTGCTTTCGGTGGGGGAGTTGATTCCGCCGACCGCGGTGTCTTTCAGATCTTCGCCGCAGTGCGGGCAAGTCCGGTCGTCGGACTGCAGCACTTTCTCGTCGATCGAAGAGCGGCACGCAGGACAGTTCATCATGGAATTGGCTCGCATCAACATACGTCCTATCGGCCTCAAAGCATAACAAATGCCTGTTGCGGTCTGCGAACAACTGCCTGCGCGGGATGACGGAATCTGGTCCCGCACAGTTAGATGCCCTTTTGACCGAAAGTTGCGCCCAATTGGTTCCGATTTGACCAAACTATTTCAGCCTTGCAGGATTGGGCGCGAATTCTAGGATCGTTCCCTTTCCGCAATCTGTCGCCAGAACGAGGTTTCGCCCGTGAATGCCGCTCTCATCGGTCGACCACTTTCCGAACTCGATACTCCCGCCTACTGCGTCGATCTCGCCGTGATGGAGGCGAATCTCCGCCAGATGGCCGACTGGATGCGCTCTCGCGGCAAGCACTGGAGGCCGCATGTCAAATGCCACAAGATCCCCGAAATCGCCCAGTTGCAACTGGCGGCCGGTGCGATCGGAGTCACTTGCGCCAAGGTCTCCGAAGCCGAGGTGTTCGCCGCCGGCGTCAACGACATCCTGATCGCCCACCTCGTTGTCGGCGCACCGAAGCTGGCTCGACTGGTTGAGCTGCGGCGACGGTGTGACGTGATAGCCACCGTGGATCACTACGTGCAGGCGGAAGCGCTCAGCAGCGCGATGTCGTCAGCGGGGTTGACGTGCAGGATGATCATCGAAGTCAACATCGGCATGGACCGCACCGGGATTCGTCCGGGAGCCGACTTCCGCGACCTCGTTCGCGGCATTCGCGACCTGCCCGGCATCCGGCTGTGCGGACTGATGGGCTATGAAGGACACCTGTTGCGAGTACCCGACATCGAAGTGAAGCGGTCATCAATCTGCAACACGATGGCGATTCTCGGCGAGTGTCGCGACCTGATGGAACGAGAAAGTGTCGAGGTCGAGATCGTCAGCGCGGGAGGGACCGGCTCTTATCAGTACACCGCCGACTGTCCGGAGGTGACGGAGATCCAGGCCGGAGGCGGAATCTTCGGTGATCCGTTCTATCAGACCGCTTGCTCGACACGCGAGATTGAGCGCGCGCTATTCATTCTGGCGACAGTGGTGAGCCGTCCGAAACTCGAACGCGCGGTCCTCGATAGCGGTCGCAAGACAATGAATCCCGAACCAAGCATGCCGACCGTTCCGATGACGGCCAATCAACGTCCGCTGCACGATGCCGTCGCGCAGAGTCTGAGCGCGGAGCATCTTACAATGGAACTCGGCCCGCAATCACAATTCCTGCATATCGGCGACAAGGTGCGAGTGGTTCCCGGGTACGCAGACTTCACGACGCCGCTGCACGATGTGCTCTACGGCATTCGCAACGACGTGGTCGAGACCGCCTGGCCGATCGCGGCGCGGGGAAAGCTGCAGTAGCGGCGTCTGTCCCCAGACGCCGAGGCGAGGCAGTGACGTGTGAACGGTTGTCACAGGGCTCGCAAAGAGTTTGACGCACGTTGAGCGGAGCCGTCGACTGTTCGCCACGATTCGACGACGCTCCACGCCATTCACTTTGGTCTCCGCGTCTGGGGACAGACGCGGCTACGGGCCAAGCTGCTTCGCCACCTGTTGCGACAACCGATCTGCCTGAAAGGTCGGCTCTCCCGTTCTGCGAATCACACGGTGGCACGAACATTTCTCGGAATGTGTTGGCGATTCTCAATCTCACCTCCTCGTTTGACTCCAGGGCCGTACCAATTCAAACTCGCGGTTTCAGTGCCGCCGGCTCGGCAGGAGCCTCGCCCTCCCGAAACTAATGACTTCCGAACGAACGCAAAAAATGGCCACGCTCAACAAATATTCCTCCCGTATTACGCAGCCCGCTTCGCAGGGGGCCTCGCAGGCGATGCTCTACGCCACCGGGCTCGTCGAAGCCGACATGAGCAAGCCGCAGGTCGGCATCGCCAGCGTCTGGTACGAAGGCAACCCCTGCAACATGCACCTGTTGTCGCTTGCCGGCAACGTGAAGTCCGGCGTCGAGGATGCCGGAGCCATCGGCATGCGATTCAACACCATCGGCGTCTCCGACGGCATCTCGATGGGCACCGAGGGGATGAGTTTTTCGCTCCAGTCGCGCGACCTGATCGCCGACTCCATCGAAACCGTGATGGGGGGCCAATGGTATGACGGCCTGATCGCCATTCCCGGCTGCGACAAGAACATGCCCGGCTGCCTGATCGCGATGGGGCGGCTCAATCGCCCCGCCATCATGGTCTACGGCGGCACCATTCGCGCCGGTTGTTCGACCAAACTGCAAGGCGTGAAGGGGGTCGATGGTGACAAGCTCGATATCGTGTCGGCGTTTCAAGCGTATGGGCAGTATCTCAGCCAAGGCATCACCGAGGAACAACGACGTGAAGTGGTGCGGCATGCCTGCCCCGGCGCGGGTGCCTGCGGAGGCATGTATACCGCCAACACCATGGCCTCGGCCATCGAAGCGCTCGGCATGTCTCTGCCTTACTCATCGTCGATCCCGGCGGAAGACGATGCGAAGATCGAAGAGTGCAAGCAGGCCGGCAAGGCGATTCATCGACTGCTTGAACTTGATCTCAAGCCGCGCGACATTATGACCCGTGAGGCCTTCGAGAACGCGATGGTCGTCGTGATGGCGCTCGGCGGCTCGACGAATGCCGTCCTGCATCTGATCGCGATGGCCCGCAGTGTCGATGTGCCCTTGACAATCGATGACTTTCAGACTGTGTCCGACCGCATCCCCTTCATCGCCGACCTCAAGCCGTCGGGCAAGTACGTGATGGAAGACCTGCACTCCGTGGGCGGCATTCCGGCAGTCATCAAATACCTGCTGGAGAAGGGGCTGCTCAACGGCACCTGCATGACGGTTACAGGCCGAACGCTCGCGCAGAATGTGGCCGAACTTCCGGGCCTCAAGGCCGGGCAGCAGATCGTGCGGCCAATCGAGAACCCCATCAAAGCGACGGGACACATTTGCATCATGCGGGGCAACGTCTGTCCTGATGGCGCGGTGGCGAAGATCACGGGGAAAGAGGGCCTCAAGTTCAGCGGGCCGGCCATCTGCTTTGACAGCGAGGAAGAAATGCTGAAGGGCCTGGAGCAAGGCCGCATCGTAGCCGGGCAGGTGATCGTGATACGCTACGAAGGGCCGCAGGGGGGGCCGGGCATGCCGGAAATGCTCACCCCGACGTCGGCCATCATGGGCCTGGGACTCGGCGACAAAGTGGCCCTGATGACCGA
>JANNSB010000274.1:0-2012 GCA_031402175.1 Planctomycetaceae bacterium | reverse complement strand
CGGTCGCGCCCGCGAAAGACACGCAGTTGTCGTTGCCGATGACGCGGGCGCAGGCCTGCATCAGGCTTTCGCACATCACGGGATTCACCTTTCCCGGCATGATCGAACTGCCCGGCTGCAGGTCGGGAATCATCACTTCGAAGAACCCGCACCGCGGACCTGAGCCGAGCCAGCGGATGTTGTTCGACACGTTGAACAGCGTCACCGCAATCGTCTTGAGGAGTGCATGACATTCGACGAGACCGTCCCGCTGGGCGTTCGCCTCGAAGTGATTGGCTGCCTCTTTGAACGGAATGCCGGCCTCTTTCGCGAGCACGGCACTCACACGGCGGCCAAACTCGGGATGCGTGTTGATCCCCGAACCGACGGCTGTCCCGCCGACGGGCAACTCAGTGACGGATGACAGCGCAAGCTGAGCGCGCTCCATCGAGAATCGAAGTTGCTGCGCGAAGCCGCCGAACTCCTGACCCAGTCGCAACGGAGTGGCATCGGCCAAGTGGGTGCGGCCGATCTTGATGATGCGGTCCCACTCGTTGGCTTTCCGAGTGAGTTCATCCATGAATCTCCGCAGGGCGGGCTGCAGCAGATTCATGATCGACATCGCCACGGCGACATGAATCGCCGTCGGAAACGTGTCGTTCGTGCTCTGACCCATGTTGACGTGATCGTTCGGATGGATCGGCTTCGCCGCCTGAAAGCGATCGCCCCCCGTCAGTTCGATGGCGCGATTCGAGATCACCTCGTTCGCGTTCATGTTGCTCGAAGTGCCCGAGCCGGTCTGATAGACATCGATCGGGAACTGATTGTCGAATCGCCCATCAGCCACTTCGCGGGCCGCCTGGAGCATCGCGGCGACTTGAGTCGCATTGAGCGGGTTCTTGCCGGTTCCCGTCAGCTTGCCAAGTTCGTGATTCGCCTGTCCGCAAGCGAACTTCACCAGCCCCATCGCATGGATGAGGTCTGCATGCAGCGGCCCCGAGTGAATCGGAAAGTTCTCGACGGCCCGCTGCGTCTGCGAGCTGTAGTATGCGTTCGCGGGAACCTGAACTTCCCCCATCGTATCGCGTTCGATGCGAAACTCCGCCATGCCTTCGTGCTCCTGAACGAGACTGCTAACAACTGTTCTGACACCTTCAATTGTAGAGATCTCGAAGCGAGGTTGCATGGTCGCCTTTCGTTCCATGAACATTGCCGTGGAACCTGAGAACGCGATCTTTGTCCATCGGCGGACCTCGACCATGCGACCGTCATTCGATCGCTACGCTTGTCGCTGCCGCCGACGTTGTGGAATCCGTAGAATCTTGCAACCGCATCACCCGTGTCCGCCGTTACTTTCGCGGAGCGAAAGGCGACTATGCCCACGATTCGACTCACGCTCGCCTACGACGGCACCGACTTCGCCGGCTGGCAGGTCCAGCCTGGCAAGCGGACCGTGCAGAGCGTGATCGAATCGGCCATCGAGCAACTCACCGGAGAATCGATCCGCATACTAGCAACCGGCCGCACCGATGCCGGAGTGCACGCGCTGGGGCAGGTCGTCAGTTTTCGCACCTCGGCCCCGATCCCGCCCGAAAAGTGGCGGGGCGCACTGCAATCGAAGTTGCCGCGAGACGTTGTGATTCGCGACAGCCATGAAGTCTCGGACGACTTTCACGCGACCTACTCGGCGAAGTCGAAGCGGTATCGCTATGTGATCCTCAATCGCGATCTCGATGATCCGTTCCTGCACAAGTACGTGTGGCGGATCAAACAGCCGCTTGACATCGCTGCGATGAACGCAGCGGCCGCCTGTCTCGCGGGAACGCATGACTTTCGCGCCTTCGAGTCCGACGGCCCCAACACGGCCAGCGGCGTGCGGACAGTATCGTTCATCGGCTTGGAGAGGATGCCGTCCTTCCCCGGTTGGGAACCGCGGCCGCTGCTGATGGCCGGGTGGCACGCTGCAAGCGACGTGAGTAGCGAAGGGCGTGGCGAGCCGGGCGATTTCATCTGTCTGGAGATCGAAGCCGACG
>JANNSB010000273.1:0-8088 GCA_031402175.1 Planctomycetaceae bacterium | reverse complement strand
ACTCGGCAGCCCCTTGCTGATGCCTGGCGGCGTTGGCTTCGAGTTTCGCATGCAGGTAGACGTGAGCAAACACACCCGAGCGCAACAGGTCGCGTTTCGTGAGCGCGTTGAGGCATTGCGTCGGCGTGATGCCGTCCAGTCTGCCCCGGAGCAACGGCTGATAGTCAAAGTTGTGGAACGACTGCAGCATCAGCGGGTAGAGCATCGTCTGACAGAATTGCCGATATCCCATCCAGGCATCTCCCGGCAGGTATCGCACCAGCGAAGCGGTATCGATAAAGACGCACTGGCTGCCGCGAAACTGGGTGTTGTAGGGAGTGGCATCCTTCAGAACGACGTCTTCCCGCAGCGCATCCGTCAGCAGCTCAAGTTGCAGCAGAGCCGCATCGCGGAGCATGTGGAATGACCACTCGTAGGGATACGAGATGAATGGAATCGTCTCGTGCCGCAACGTCCCTGACCATTCAGCCGTCAGATGCGCGGGAAGCCTGGAATCGTCGGCGAGTTCGGTCGCTACGATTGATCCCGCGGCAACATGGCGCTTCAGGAATGTCGACTTAGCGACGAATTCCCATTCCGCCAGAGCGTCAGCGGACAGCCCCCGATAGATATTGCCATCGAACTGATAGACTCGGCCGCTCCGGTCCCGGAAAGAGCCGGGATCGTAGCTGGAGTTGGCGATCATCAGTCCACGATTTTCGGGCGACTTAGGCCTTGCGCGCAAACGGGCGATAGGTCTTCCAGCAATGCCTCAAAAACACGGCCAAACCTGCCCCTCCGCCCACGAGAGCTTGCAGCAGCAGGCTTCCAGTGCCAGGATCCAGGTAAGCGATAATTGGCGAGAATTCCATAGGTGTATCCAATACGTAACTTCATCGCGGGCGACTTCCTGGTCGCCTCGATTGTGACTGACTTAGCAGATCGATAGTGAGCTACAGCCGCCTGGTGGGACAATCTCCGGCCTGCAAGGTGGGTCAGGTTCGCAAGTGTTTGTGGCGAGACCTGCTCTAGGAATGAACGTGGAACGCGAGCCGGGGTTTCGCGGAAACTCGAAAGTTTTTGGAATTGAGAACTGCAGCGGCCAACTTTGTTAAGTCATTGCCGAGGTATGAATGTCGCAAGTGTTGAATTCTCATAGACTACGTCCCGAAGCTGCTCTCCGAACGGGAGCTAACTACTCAGAACGCATCGACAAACACCTTTACCATGTCGAACGAACTCGATTTCCCAAAACTGCAATCGGCACTGGAGCAAGGTGGAGTGCCTCGTCTCCTGGATGACTTGATCGACCTCCTGCGGGAACGAAAAGACTTTCACAAGCTTTTCGACGCCCGCCTCGTCCGGAAAAAAAACGCCCTCGGACTGCCGGTTGCCCGGCCCACTTCGCTGGAAGGCATTACCGGAGACGCTCGCAAAGCGGTCGAGGCCGAATACATCGCGGCCGCTCGAGAGGTCGGCGAAATGTTTCTCGCGGAGGGCGACATCCCGTCAGCGTGGATGTACTTTCAGGTCATTCGCGAGAAGGAACCTGTGGCAGCGGCCCTGCGGGCGTTGCCGGTCAAACTCGAAGCCGACCGTAAACCGGATCAATTGATTCAAATTGCCTTATATCAACAGGTGCTTCCGGATCGCGGGGTCGAATGGTTGCTCAACATGCAGGGCACCTGCAGCACGATCACCACGCTCGACCAGGCGATGCAGCAACTTAGCGTCGAACAGCGCAACGCTTGCGCCAAGGTGATGGTTCGCCATCTCTACAGCGATCTCAGCGGCAACGTCCGGCGCGAGGTCGAACGCAAGTTGGCCCTGCTGCCACCGACCGACTCGCTGCGAGAACTGCTTTTCGGACGCGACTGGCTCTTCGACAACGGAAACTATCACATCGACGTTTCGCATCTCAATTCGATTGTCCGCTTCGCCAGACAACTCAATCCGGGAGACGCCGAACTCGACCTCGCTCTGCAGCTCGCTGAGTACGGCTGCAAACTGGAGCCGCGTCTGCAGTATCCGGGCGAACCTCCCTTTGAAGATTTTTTCCCCGCGCATGCCCAATTCCTTAAGGTTCTGCTGGGACAGGATCAGGACGCAACGCTCGCCTATTTCCGCAACAAGCTCGAACAGGAACCTGATGAGCAAGACAAGCCGCTCTTGGCCTACGTACTTGTCGATCTGCTCTCCCGCGTCGACCGTGTGAGCGAAGCCGTCCCGCTGGCGACGCAGTACCTCACGAAGATCGGCGACGACGGACTATCGTCAGTGGCCGAACTCTGCGAAGAAGCACACGCTGCCGATGCATTGGCCGATGTCGCGAAAGAGCAGGGCAATCTCGTGCTGTGGACGATCGCGAAGTGCATGAAGGGAAGAGGCGGCAGGACATAGACCACAGGCTTGGGGCAGCCTGCTGTGTTTGTCGGCATTATAAAACGTCGTCTAGAGTCACCGCTGTCGTTCATTCTTCATCTCAATTGAATGCAGTGGCGAGCCGTTTCGCACGGACTCGGAAGGCTGTCTTACGGGGTCACGACGCTGAAGGCCCACCAGGAGATGGGGCCGGATTCCCAGGTGCCTAAGCGGGTGAGGCGGCCGTCGGGTTCGATGCGAAAGCCGGCGAGACGGCCTGACTCTTGGCCGGCGGCGTACATGAACCGGCCGTCGCGATGAATCGTGAACGATCTCGGCACGGCTTCGGTTGGCTCCTGTTCGAGCAATGTGACCAGTCCGGTCTCTTGATCGATCGCGAAACAGGCAATGCTGTTGTGGCCGCGATTGGCGACGTAGACGAATCGGCTATCGGGACTCATCTCGCAGTGCGCGGTTGAATTCTGCTCGCCGTCGAAGCCGTCGGGGATCGTGCTCAGCGTTTGGATGTGATCCAGCGTGCCGGTGGCATCATCAATCGCAAAGACGCCGACGCTGTCGCCGGCCTCGTTGCTGACGTACGCCCATTGACCAGAGGGATGCAGTGCGATGTGCCGCGGATGATCTTCGACCGGAGTGGCGGTGAACGCCGGGTCGGCGGGAGTCAGTTCGCCGGTATCGCCGTCAAAATGAAAGTGGTAGAGGCGGTTGCCTCCGGTGTGTGGAACATAGAGCGATGTCTGTGCGGCATTGAATGCCAGTCCATGCGCCTTCTCAGCGGTGCGGACAGTCTGCAGCACATCGGGTACGATCGACCCATCGGGTTCAAGGGCATGCACGGTGACGCAGTTCGACTCGTAGTAAGCGGTGATCAGGAATCGACCGGAAGCATCGGGCAGCACAAAGGCAGGATCGGATCCGCCGGACACCACGCTCAATAGCGTGAGTTCGCCAGTGTCGGGATCGATGCGATAGCTGGCGAGTTCACCGGATGACCTCAGCGAAACGAACAACGTATCGCGATCTGACGAGACCGCGATGCAGGCGGGTTCGGCAGGGCAGTCGATCGACCGCAATCGAGTCAGTTCGCCGGTCTCCGGATCCTGTTCGAACGTCACGATCTGGCGCTCTTCGAGGAGCGTGACGTAGATGTAAGAGCCGGCGCTGGCCGCGCGCGGAACGAATGAAGCAATGATCGCGAGGAACGAAAGGAGGTACTTCATGATGTAGGATTGATTGAGGTTTTGGGATTGGGGATTTGCAGTTTGGCGATTGGCGGAAGGTGGTCGAGCTTTCGGAGAGCCGCCGCTACACTGTGTTATCTGATAGGCCGTTTCAGCAACTCACTTCAGCCATCAATCAGACCATGCTCAAGATTGCCGTCAATGGAGCCGGGGGCCGCATGGGGCGGCGGATCGTCGCCCTGCTGCATGCCGACGCAAACACCGAAGTGGCCGCCGCGCTCGAGGCGCCAGGCAGCCCGCATCTCGGCAAGGATGCAGGCGACTTGGCCGGTATCGGACACATCGGGGTGCCTGTGGCCTCGGCACTTGGCCATCGACCTGATGCGATCATTGATTTCTCGACTCCTGCGGGACTCGTTGCCATTTCGCACATCTGCAGCGACCGCCAGATTCCGCTCGTGGCGGCGACGACGGGATTGACATCCGAACAGAAGAACGAGGTGCTCTCGGCAGGCCAGATGACGCCGATGGTTCTTGCTCCCAACATGAGCCTGGCGGTGAATCTGACGATGAAACTGGTGGCTCAAGCGGCGCGCACGCTCAAAGAGCATCCCGATGGCGTCGATGTCGAGATCATCGATCGGCACCATCGGTTCAAGGAAGATGCGCCGAGCGGGACGGCTCTGAAGTTTGGCGAGATCGTTGCGGAGGAACTGGGCATCAGTCGGCATCAGCATGGCCGCCACGGGCAGCTTGGCCAGCGTCCGCGTGATGAGATCGGATATCACGCGTTACGCGTCGGCGACAATGTCGGCGAACACACGATCGTCTTCGGACTGATGGGAGAGATGATCGAAATCACCGTCCGCGGCCACACCCGCGACAGCTATGCCTACGGAGCCATCGCGGCCGCGAAGTTTCTAGTCACGCAAGGCCCGGGGGTCTACACGATCGCCGATGTGCTGGGGTTGTAGTGTCGCGGCGGCTGTCCCCAGCCGCCGAGACCAAAGTAGATGTTTCTCCCCTGTTGTGACTCGACGAACGGATGACGTCGACGCGCGTCGCCCCGTGTCTGGGGACAGACACGGCTACAAGAAAGGCGACTATTCCTCGTGACCTCGCTGCTGCCAGGCCCAGCGATAAAGATTGCGGGAGTCGATGTAGCGGGAGTCATCGGTAGCTGCTCCGAGCACGCAGACGAAGATGTGGTCGTCTCCGCGATGGCCGCTGGAAACGAGGCATGTGCCCGCCTCATCGGTGGTGCCGGTCTTCACGCCGTCGAAGCCTTCAATGCGGAGCAGGCGGTTCGTGTTCGTCCATTCGATGGGACGCGTTCGGCCGTCATCCGCTGTGACGATGGTCGCATAGTGCTCTGTCGAGACGTAGGTGGCGAAGCGTTCGTTCTGCAGGCCCTCCCGGGCCAGGATCAACAGGTCGTGGGCCGTCGTCGTGCGATCGTCTTCGTCGCCGCCGTCACCGAAAGAAGAGCGATAGAACGTGTTCACCATGCCGAGCCGTTCGGCGGTGCGATTCATTTCGGCAATGAAGTTCGCCCGCGTGGAGAATTCTTCAGTGGTCGCGGGATTCGTGCGCTCGGCGGTATAGTCGGGAGGTGGAAACCGATCATTGAAGTGCTCGGCCAGCGCGTTGCCGGCGTCGTTGCCGGAAGGCAGCATTAGCCCATACAGGCATTCCCGGACAGGCAGGCTCTCGCCTTTGTTGATGTCGGCCGTCGAGCCGTAGGTACCATCGGCGAGCGCGGAAAACCTGACAATTTCGTCCAGAACTTCGGGATGCTCGTCAGCCAGCGTCAGCACGACGTAGGCGCACATCATCTTCGTCGTACTGGCCGACTTGCGAGGCGTGTCGGCTTCGAGTCCCGAGAGAATCTCGCCGGTCGCGGCGTCCATGACAGCCCATGTGTGACAGGTCGTGAACGGCGCGCCGTCGAGCGAATCGGGCGGATCGTCGGCCAGCGCCGCGGTTGCAGTCAGCAACAACAGTGGAATGACGCCGACGCGAAAGTTCAGTCGAGACATGGAAACCTCATTTGTTGGCGATTCATTGGGAAACAGTGGTCGCATTCAAGATGGTAACGGCTGATGTGTTGCGGCTTGAAGCGTGTCGCCGGGGGCTAAATGGACCAATACTGCGACCTCCTCGACCTGAGCGGCTCAGTTCGTAAACTATGGGCCGTGGAGATTTCTTGATTGCGCGAGGCTGTGCTCAGCCGTCTCGACAAGCGGCCCTTGAGGAGAAAGTTCCCTGTGTCATTCTTCCTGGCGGCCGACCTGGGCTGGGTTTGGACCGTAGTCGGACTGGTATGCGTGCCGCTGCTCGTCTTGTTGAACGCTCTGTTTGTGGCGGCAGAGTTTGCGCTAGTGGCAGTCCGCAGCACACGCGTGGAAGAGATGGTGCGTCAGGGGACGAGCGGGGCGCTCGCAGTGCAGGAGGCTGTGAATCACCTCGACCGTTCGATCGCAGCCACGCAGCTTGGCATTACGCTGGCGAGCATCGCGTTGGGATGGATCGGCGAACCGGCGCTGGCAGTTGTCATTCACCCCGCCTTCTTCTTCGTCGAGGAAGCCTGGAAGCCGGCCGCGGTGCACACCATCGCCTCGGCATTGGCCTTTGTGTTGATCACCTTCATGCATGTGGTGTTTGGAGAGTTGATCCCTAAGACCGTGGCGCTGCAACGGCCGGACGTTACTTCGCTCTGGGTGGCACGGCCGCTGATGATGTTCACCACGCTCACACGCCCGCTGGTCGTGTCGATGAACGGCGTGGGAAACCGGATCCTCAAGTGGTGGGGGTTCACGCCCGCATCGGTCAATGAGATGGCCCATTCGGTCGAGGAACTCTATCTGCTGATCGAAAACAGCCGCGGCCAGGGCGTGCTCGGCCACACACAGGCGCAGGTAGCGCTGCAGGCCTTTCAGTTGTCACACAAGACCGTGGCGGAGTGCATGGTCCCGCGCGAAAAAATGTCGGCTTTGGAATTACGCACGCCCCCAGAGCGCGTATTGGAAGCCGTGCGCGAAACCGCACACACGCGACTGCCAATCTATGACGGCAAGCTCGACGACATCGTGGGAATCGTCAACACCAAGGATCTGTTCCATCTCTTCAGTCTGAAGGGAGTCGTGATTCTGGACGATGCCATGTATCCGCCACTGTTCCTGCGGCCGGACAAAGACATTGCTTCCGCCCTGCAACTCTTTCGCAGAGTCAAGCGTCCCATGGCGATCGTCCGGGATGATGCCGGGAAGGTGCTGGGGCTGATTACGCTCGAAGACGTTATCGAGGAGATTGTCGGCGACATCGAGGATGAGCACGATGTCTGAATGCCCCCCCGAAGTCCTCGGTCGGCACGATCCGCCAACATGACGCTTGCGGTCCCGAATTTGTCGTTCGCTTTACTTCCCGCATCGGTGGCGCGACACTCATCGCATCGGTCCTGTCTGATGCTCCGCACCTCTCGGGAGAATGTCATGTGCCTTCGATCGCCGGCCTTTCTATTCGCAACGCCCTTAGTTCTGTGCTTCACTGTTGTTGCAGCCACTCCGAGTTATGCCGCCGACCTCGATCCAGTCGCAGGCGTCGAGCATCAGCCCTTCGTCGCGGCCACCGAGCGGTTGATCGAAGCCCTGCAATACGTCGGCTCGCCCCTGTCTGACGAAGACCGCGACTCGATCGAAGCCGCGTTTGCCGAGGACGATACCCGCCAGGCCGTGATGGCCATCCAGCGGGTGATCGATCCGCATTGCATCGCCCAGGTGACGATCAATGCCGAAAGCCGGGTCTCCGCCATCGAAGGGCCGGGACCAAAGGGCTTGATCCAGCAGGGCTGGCGGGCGTGTCTCATCAAGGTGCACAACCAGGCGGGCATCAATCCCGTACTGGCGATCGAAAGTCCGCAGTCGGCTCCCGTTTACGAGCGTGGATCGGGCTCGCGTGAAAACCCGCAAACCACCGACGACCTTGTCACGTCGGCTGAATCCGCACTGCGGTTTCTCGATATCTCTCCGTTTACGAAACCGCCGATGCGCGAGACGCTGTCGGGCCTGGAAGTCGAATACGTGATCGTCCACCTCTACAGCCGCGATGTCGGCCGCCGCGAAGCCACGCTCAATTTCAACGTCGGTCAGGGGACGCAAGATCTCGGATTCCGCGGCGAAGTGCCGATCCTGTTCCATTGCGCTCCGGCCGTCGAAGTCGGACTCGGCGTTTACGATCATGACGGCACGCCGACGACAGCCGCGTTCGTGTTCCGCGACACAGAAGGCCGCGTCTATCCGAATCCCGCTCGCCGGCTGGCACCCGACTTCTTCTTCCATGAGCAGGTTTATCGTGCCGATGGGGAATCGGTCTTCCTGCCGCCTGGCGAATACTCGGTCGCCGTCTCGCGCGGTCCGGAATACCTCGTAGAACACGCCAACATCACCGTTCCGGATGGAGTCGTCAGCCATCGCGAAGAGTTTCACCTCACCCGCTGGATCTTTCCACGCTTGCGGGGCTGGTACTCGGGCGACCACCACGTTCACGC
>JANNSB010000272.1:0-3424 GCA_031402175.1 Planctomycetaceae bacterium | reverse complement strand
GACGAACGACGGCGCAACGGCAACGGAGAAGTACCTCACCGGCTACGTGGTCGAGAAGTCCCTCAGCGTGGACAACATCTTCGTGATCGCGATGATCTTCGGCTTCTTCGCGGTGCCGCCGCTCTACCAGCACCGCGTGCTGTTCTGGGGCATCCTCGGCGCTCTGCTCCTGCGCGGTGTGATGATCGGTATCGGGGCGAAGCTGATCGCCGAGTTCCACTGGATTCTGTACGTCTTCGCCGCTTTCTTGATCCTGACGGCGATCAAGATGCTCTTTCTCAAGACCGATCACGCCGATCCGAACAAGAATGCCGTCGTTCGATTGACGCGCCGCTTGTTCCCGGTGACCGCCAGGTTCCACGGCGAGCACTTCGTCGTTCGCGCCGGTGCACCCGCGTCTTACGAGAGCGAGGTCCCCGGTGCGCCCACGGTCCCGGATGAGGTCGTTGACAAGGCTCGGCCGGGGACTCTGCTCCTCACGCCTCTGGCGCTGGCGCTCGTCATGGTCGAGACGACCGATCTGATCTTTGCCGTCGACTCGATCCCGGCCATCTTTGCCATCACGGGCGACCCGTTCCTGGTGTTCACCAGCAATGTGTTCGCGATTCTCGGACTGCGATCGCTCTACTTCGCGCTGGCCGGCATGGTGAACAAGTTCCGATACCTCAAGGTCTCGCTCGCACTGGTGCTGCTGGTTGTGGGCGTGAAGATGTTGCTTGCCGAATGGCTGAAGCTCGCCCTCGGGAAGCACTTCAACCTGTACTTGCTGACTGTGATTCTCTCGATCCTGGCAGCGGGCGTGGCAACATCCATACTAGCGGAGCGTCGTCGCATGAGCCGCCTAACAAGCCGATGAAGCTGACGGTCGCCTGCGGCGCCCGCAGCTTATCGGCAGGCGTTAGGCAGCAGACACAGATGGGCCAGCAAGTCACCCGGACGATTGGCAAGCGTCGCACACGTGCTGGTGTGTGGAGTCACTCGAGCATATCGCGACGAGGCCTGAAAGCCGCTGGGCCAGGGTCGCTTCCTTCTGCAGGAACGAGGAGCCACACATTATAGATTTGGCGGTGGTAGCTACCATCTCGGGGTCGAGGGGGAAGGCACAGTGAATACGATAAACACCGAACTTGCCCCGAGCCTGCGCGAAAGCGTCCGCGGTTTCATCGAAGGTGCGTGGTTCGAGAGGTTCATTACTGCGCTGATCGTTGCGAACGCCATCACGCTCGGAATCGAAACCTCACCACTAGTCGCGGCGCGCTTCGGCGATGCGCTGTACGCGTTCGACCGACTGGTGCTCGTGGTGTTCGTCGTCGAACTCCTGTTGCGCTTCTTCGTCCACCGAGCTCGCTTCTTCGGGGACCCTTGGCGCGTGTTCGACTTGGTGGTCGTTGGGATAGCCGTCGTTCCTGCGGGCAGTGCGTTCGCCGTCCTGCGCGCCCTGCGCGTGCTGCGCGTGCTCCGGCTGGTGTCGCTGGTGCCGTCGATGCGGCGGGTGATCGGCGCTCTGCTGACAGCACTGCCAGGAATGGCGTCGATCGTCGGCCTGCTGGGACTCGTTCTTTACGTCTTCGCGGTGATGGCCACGAAACTGTACGGTGCGGTCGCGCCGGAGTTCTTCGGCAGCCTCGGCGCGTCGCTGTTCACGCTGTTCCAGATCATGACCGTCGAAGGCTGGCCCGACGTTGCACGCAGTGTCATGACGCAGTCGCCGCATGCCTGGATCTTCTTCGTCGTCTACCTGCTGATTGCGACGTTCATGGTGCTGAACCTGTTCATTGCGGTGGTTGTCAACGCGATGCAGTCGCAGGTCACAGAAGAGCTCAAGGACGAGGGAGAAGCGCACACCCGGTTGATCCTCGACGAGGTACGCGCGTTGCGGCGGGAGATCGAGGCGCTGCGTGGGCCTTCGCAATCGTGAGATCGTATAGTGCAAGACTGACGGCCCTGGCGGTGTCGTCGCCGGTGGCCGCCGTATGGAACCAGCGCCACGTGATGCAGTGCAGGAGAGCACGAGCAGTCGCAGCTGACTCCCGAACGCCACGTGGCACGCGTCACCAAGAATGGAGCGTCATGAATGGTCTGGCTATGGGTAGGATTCATCCTCTTGGTTCTACTGATGCTGGCGCTGGACCTGGGGGTCTTCCATCGGAAAGCCCATGTGGTCACGATGAAAGAGGCGCTCACGTGGTCCGCCGTGTGGCTCATGATGGGGCTGTCATTTTCCATTTTTGTTTACTACGGTTACGAGCACCAGTGGCTGGGACTGGGAAGTAAGGTTGATGCTGTCGATGGGGTGATCAACAACGGCATGGCGGCGACGATAAAGTATCTGACGGGGTACGTCGTCGAGAAGTCGCTGAGCGTCGACAACATCTTCGTCATCGCGATGATCTTCGGCTTCTTCGCGGTTCCGCAGATCTACCAGCATCGAGTGCTGTTTTGGGGCATCCTGGGTGCCCTGGTGATGCGTGGCGTGATGATTGCCCTGGGCGCCGCGTTGATTGCCGAGTACCACTAGGTGCTCTACGTCTTCGGCGTCTTCCTGATCATCACCGGGATCAAGATGCTGATCCTGAAGGCGGATCACACGGACCCAACCAGAACATCATCGTCCGGCTCACCCGGCGACTGCTCCCAATCACGGCACGTTTCCACGGGCAGCACTTCGTGGTTAGGGCTGGAGCGCCGGCCTCATACGAGAGCGAGTTCCCTGGGACGGCAGCCCTCCCGGATGAAGCGGTGAACCAGGCCCAACCCGGCACGTGGATGCTCACGCCGCTGGCCTTGGCCCTGATCATGGTCGAGTTCACGGACCTGATCTTCGCGGTGGACTCGATCCCGGCCATATTCGCCATTACCGCCGATCCGTTCCTGGTGTTCACCAGCAACGTCTTTGCAATACTCGGCCTCCGGTCGTGAAGGTAGCACTCGCGTTGGTGTTGATGGTTGTGGGCGTCAAGATGCTGGTAGCCAAGTGGCTCAAGGAGATGCTCGGCAGCGGCTTCAACTTCTACTTACTCGCAGTTGTGCTCCTGATCCTGGGTGCAGGTGTAGCCGTGTCCCTGATCGCTAATCGTCGCGGTGAGCGTGCCGCCTAACAAGCCGATGAAGCTGACGGTCGCGTTCGGCGCCCGCAGCTTATCGGCGTGGCGTTAGCCCGATGCTGCTTCTGTCAGAATCTTGAGGCCGAAGTATAATCAGCCCGAAGAAGAGGACTAAAGCTAATGAGCGTCGTGGAAAAATTCGTCGTCGACTCGAAGGGTAGAAGGACCGGTGTCGTCTTCGGCGCGTGTCAACGACTTTGAGACACCGACCATTTGAATTTAGTGTAGCACCGGCTCTGAGTCCGGCAGGCCGCCCGGCAGAATGGGCGGGTTGATCCAGACGGCTTCCGGTAAAGAGGGAGGCTCTGGATGTTTTCTGA
>JANNSB010000271.1:0-2123 GCA_031402175.1 Planctomycetaceae bacterium | reverse complement strand
CCCAGATTCGGGAAGTAGAGCGTCTCGCGCACTCCTCCCTCGGTGAGCAGCTCGAACGGTCCGAAGCGGAGCGGCAGCGCGACGGTCGGATACAGATCGATGCGCTGGCCATCCGCGGCGAGCAGCTCGCCTTCCTGGAAGATGCCGTCACCCTCGGTCGAGGTGATCGCATTGGGATCGCCGAAGTCGTCGCGGTCGTTGTCCACGGCATCGAACGAGCCGTCGGCCGCCGGCTCGCCGCCGGTGAACCGACCGTCCTCCCCGGTGTCGAAGAACTGACCGTTCACGGGCGCGATCTCACCCGGAACTCCCCCGACGTAGCCGAATCAAGCAGACATCCAGTCCAGAACCGTCGCGGCATCATCGACTCCTTGGAGAACACGCGTTTCCAGGATTGTAGGCGGCGATGCCGTTGCATGCCACTTCTTTGGCGAAGTGGCTGCCGTATGGGTGCAACCGTTAACTGGTGGTGGTTTGCTCTCCCTCTCCCACGCTCTGCTCGCCATCGCGAGAACGCAGCGCTGTGGGAGAGGGCCGGGGTGAGGGCCAAAGGCAAGCGTCCATTGCGCCCCTCATCCGGCCTGCGGCCAGCTCAGGCCGCGGCGGATTTGGTGACTTGGCCGCGTCGGCGTCGCACGCGGAACGCGAGGCCGCAGCCCCCGAGGATACTCGCGAGCAAGAGGCTCGACGGTTCAGGGACGGGCTGAACGTCCAGGTTGAGGTTGGGGTCAATGAACTGGCTCAATTGCGCGTTGGCCAGGATGTCGACCGCGGATGGAAGTTTTCGGGTTCCGGAACTGATGCTGGGAAACAGCAATGCGTTGGTGACGTTGAGGTGCGCATTGGAAATGAATCCCCCGCCGCCCGGTGGATTGAATCCCGTGTTGTTGGTGGGAATTTGCGATCCGGCGAACGGCATCGACCCTGTCACATCGATGTCGTTGTCGGGCCACGAGTCTGCTTGGTAGGACCAGTTCCCAGAGGACATTCCGAGAGCATGGCCGATCTCATGGAGGGCCACGGAGAAGGCGTCGATGCGACCCGCGGCATCAACGCCGGCGCCGGTGAACAGTCTTTGACGGTTGATCGCACCGACGTCAAAGTCTTGAGTGGCCTCGGTGTAAGTGGAGTACTCACTCGACGACGCGATCAGGTCCGCCAGACTGTCTGTATCGAGTGTGCCGTCGAGGAAGAACGAACTGCCGGAGTTATCGAAGTCGATCATTCCATAGGTCTCGCGATTTGGCGTACCAGTCTGCAACAGCAAACTGTGACTGGCGAGTACCCCGGCGGTTACGATGTTCACCCAACGGTATTCCAGAGTCACGGTGTGGGTGAATGCCCATTTGTTGTGCGCCAATTCCCAGACGTCGGCCGCAGCTCGCATCACCGTGCTCAACGTGCCGGTGCCGGTCGTCGTGGGAGCGGTTCCACCATTGTTGATCAGATTGATCATCAGGCCCGCATCGCTGCGGGACGAGCAGCCAACGAAGACAGCAACAGCGATCAAGAGTGCCCAGACTCGATGCATGCTTCACCAGTGGTCGCGGGACTCGACGGAATGTCAACAAGATGTCGACATGAGAGGAATCACCGTTTCTATCGCTCGGGGGGACCACTTGCAAGCAACTGCCTCGAGGATTGGCACTTTACGGGTGTAGGGCACTTCAGGCGGAGTTTCGGGAAAGTGACCCGGTTGGAGGTCGATGCTGTACTCAGTACGCATCGGTATTGAGCATTCGGCCGGGCGGGAACTTCTTGACCCGAGAGCCAGTCGAGACGGGCGTTACTGCAAACTGCCCGGAAAGCTGGGCATCAGAGGATCAGGCAGAAGTGAGCGTGCCAACTCCGCTGCGACGGCGACGCACGCGAAACGCCAAGCCCAGGCCGCCGACAATGCCCGCCAGCAACAGGGCGGACGGCTCGGGAGCGGCCGAGAGGCCGTCCGACAGGTTGTAATTCGGGTCGCTGAACTGGCTCAGTTGGGCGTTCGCCAGAATGTCGGCCGTCGTGGGAAGTTTTCGAACTCCGGCCGCGAGGCTCGAGTAGAGCAATGTGTTGCTGAGATTCACATGCGCACTCGAAACCGGGATGACCGAACCCGTAAACGGCATCGAGCCGGT